>NZ_CAJMYZ010000034.1:0-65132 GCF_905220155.1 Paraburkholderia sp. J7
CGGACGAGGACAGCTTGAGGTCGACGACACCGTACTCGCCACGCTGGGCGCTGGGGTCGTGATTGACGGTGGTGTGGGTGTTGCCCGAGAAGAGAACCTTGTCGATCGTGGTCATGATCTATTCCTTGATGAAAACATGGGTTAAGACGTATATGCGTCGCATGTGATCGTATCGCATGCGACGCAGTATGCAGGCAAGCCACACCATTGTCAAGCACATGAGATCTAATCGTATGCGATATTAATAATTGGACGGGATTGCTGACTGGCCCGAAGTTGTGGCCCATCAAGGGGCACCGGTCACAGCAAATGTTGGCTCTGCCGGCTTGACGGGGAGGCGGCGGTAGAATGAAGTGGTGAAGAAAACGAATTCGCTTTCTCACGGTCACCGCTTCCCAGCCGTCGTCATCAGCGGCGCGGCTCGCTGGTATTCCGGTTCAGCCTAAGCCATTGTTGCTTTAGCGTGATGTTGTGGTCACATACGAGACGATCCATTGCTGGTGCGACAGGTTCGCACTCGAATCGCCCATCGCGCCAAAGCGGCGAGGCGCAATCCTGGAAGAACATGGGATGTGGAAAAATGCTCGTGACGCTGCATGGGAGCCGTATTTGTCGCGGCGAGCGGTCGACGAGCATGGTGCTGAACTCGACGTGCCGGTGCACGAGCGGCGCGACGCCGCGGTAAAGCGCTTCTTCCAGCGGGTGTTGCGTTCAAACCTGCTGCCGCGCAAGACCGTTACCAACCAACCGCGCAGCTATCCCGCAACAAGGGCTGACATGCCCGAGCTCGCTCATGTGAAGCACGTCTTCGTCAAAGCGGCGGCACGCGTGAACAACCGTGCCCAGAACAGCGACGACCATTCGATCCGTAGAGGCGAACGCCAGATGTGCGCTTTTCGCGATGCGCGTCGCACGCAGGCATCCCTCTCATGCCTCAACCGAACAGGCAGCACTTTGCTTTGCCCTGACATCAAATAGACGCAGCATGTCATTGTGCCATACTCAAAGAACGCTTCGCCGCATGGCATGGTCGGACTGTTACTGCCGCACTCGAGGAAGTTGTCTGATAAGAATAACGACGCTTCAGCTCAGCAAGTTATCTTCGCCTGCCAACATCACAGAGCCTTGTGAATTCCTCGGCAATCCTTTCGTCATCCTGCCATGCATATATGCGAATGCCGCGGAGTTCACCCGGACGATGCCACTGAACCGAAGCGTGCCGCCCTCTTTCGGCTTTATCTTGGAACCCATTGGTCGAATGGCGCATAGCCCTCTAAGCTGTCAGAAAACGGACCGCCCAAGAACGGTGTGAGGCCGTAGCGGGGTACATCCTCAATGTTTGGGAGGAGGACACTGACGCTCTCGCGCAAGCGCAGAAGAAGGTCCTCTGAAGTCTGGATTGTATATACGCGATCAACAAGCCCACGAACCTTCGCCTTGTCGTGGATCCCACAGCTCTCAGTGACCAATGCGCCCCAGCGCGACGCACGTGGCGACAAGCTCATCGGTCACCAGCGCCTTGGGGCAGTAGGCGCTTATTGAGCCCGAAAGCAACACTCGCACATCATCGTATCTGCGTCATGCTGACTTCAGTGCTTTCGCTGCCTCCTGTCGCGCAGCGCGCTCCTGTGCGTATGAGGGACTCAATTCGGCCTTCAGATCGCTGCGCTTCAATGGTTCGCCACACGCCTGACAGAAGGTGCCAACGCCGGCATCGTGGCCACAGGTGAGATGCGTATAGCGCACCGCAATGTCCTCGCCCCGTGACTTGCACCAAGTTTCGCCCCATTCGCGCAGTGCCAGGATGACAGGGTAGAACGCTCGGCCCATCTCCGTGAGTTCGTATTCGTAGCGGGGCGGCTTATCCATGTAGCGCTTGCGCTTAATCACGCCGTCTGCTTCGAGCCGTTTGAGGCGCGCGGAGAGCATCTGCGGGGTTGCCTGCGACTGCGCCAGCAGGCTATCGAATCGTCGATTGCCCATGAAAAGTTCTCGCACGATCAGGACAGCCCACCTGTCCCCAATGATGGCCTGAGACCGTGCGACCGGGCACAGCGTATCGTTCATTTCAGGCAGCCCAGCCATTCGAACCTCCTTCGAAATCACATTGCCTATTAAATATGATAATCATATTGATTATGGCATCGTACAGTACACTGGTGCTCCGGTCACGCATTCCTTTGAAAGCCTGCGACGTGCGCAGATGCCTTTCACGCTAGTGTCAAGGCGCCCGCCGATCACGTTGCCAACAGCTCTTCATCACTTCTGCGCGTTGGCTCTGGCTTTTCTGTTTCCTGTCACGACTCACGTGTGCGCGTTACGTTCTCTGTCGGCATTCAATACAGCCTGTCACGCGGCGTCCAAAAACAACTGCGCATGACTGACAAACAATTCGGGATACTGGAATTGTGAGCCGTGCCCAGAGTCGGGATACACGATGAGCTGCGCGTTCGGGATACATTGCGACAGCGTGAAGGAATTGACCGTCGGCACCATCACGTCGTTGCTGCCGTTCACCACTAGCGTTGGCTGCTGAATCGTCTTAAGGTAGACGTACCGTTCGCCACGCTGCTCGCGCCATGCGAGGAGCGCGGCCACCTGAGCCTGAGCGGTCTGAGGGGAGGAAGGTGGATCCTGGTCCTTACGCTGGTGGCGACGCTCCCAAAACGCCCGCCCCGCTGCCTCGCTCGATGCCGAAGGTGAGAAGAACAGAAACAGGAAATCCTCCCGGTTAGGTGTCGGGTTGCCCGCCACCTTGAGCACCTTCGGATCCGTCCCCGGCTCGCCGTTACGCGGAGCGGTGCCCAGCAGGATGAGCTTTCTAACTAGGTGCGAGTGGCGCAGCGTGAATTCCTGTGCGACATAACCGCCGATCGAGAAACCGATCACATCGACCTGAGACACTCCCAGAGCATTTACGAATACCGCAACGTGATCCGCCATTTCTTCAATCGTATTGGGCGTCTCGCCGGTAGAACTCGCCACGCCCGCGTCGTTGAACAGGATGATTGGCCGCCCTTTGGCGAGCCCATCCGTTACAAGTGGATCCTAGTGGTCCATCCCGCCGCGAAAATGTTGCAAGAACAGGAGCGGTGTGCCCGTATCCGCGCCGAAACGCCGGTACGCGTATCGGATTCCATTGGCCTCGACGAAACGCGTGGGGGCCGTAACATGAGTGTCAGCAGTCGTACTCTTTCCGTGGGTTAGCTAATATGGTGTTGAGCCGCGAGTCCCCCGCGGTTGTGTACCGCAGGGCCCTCGGCCGTCACCAGGTTTCCGCGTCGCGCATGAAGCACAACGTCGGATCTTTCACCGGTAGCTCGGCTCCCAAACTCTCCGGTGTGAACGGATTCCGACAGAAGCGAATATCACCGCCAATCACGTTCACGTTACTGAGGACGTCCGTCTATCACGCTTTGGACAACTCTCCATCGGTGAGACGCCAGATACCGAGAGGATTGTTATGCTGCAGGGCTTCCGGCAGCAGTTCGTCGGGAAAGCCCTGATAACAAACAGGTCGCAGGAAGCGCTCAATCGCACTCATGCCAACCGAAGTGAATCGACTGTCCGAAGTTGCGGGAAACGGGCCGCCGTGAATCGATGCATATGACACCTCTTGCGGATGCGCAAATGCATTAACAACGATGCGCCCAGTACGACGTTCGAGAACAGGTAGCAGGCGTTCAGCGAGCGCATAGTCGACCGTATCGATCTGCATTGTTGCCGAGAGTTGGCCGCGAAACCGCCGCGCGATGGCGATCAGTTGCTCTACATCCTCGACCCGCACCAGCAGCGCAGCCGGGCCAAAGACTTCCTCCGACAATGTGGGTTTGTCGAGCAAGCATGCGCCGTCGACCTCGAAGAGAACCGATTGACCGTCCCACTCACCATGTGGTTCACCGCCGGCTGCAATTTGCACCGCACCCGCATTGTTCTGACGCTCCAGGTTCTTGCGATATGCCATGTTGATGCCTGGCGTAAGCATCGTACGCGCCTGCATTTCGTCGACGCGGAGCATCATCGCGTTCTTTAGTTCAAGGTAACCCGGGCCGTCCACGGCGAGCAGGATTGCCGGCTTCAGGCAAGCCTGACCAACGGTGACGAGCATGCGCTCGGTAAAGCCGTCGCCGATTGCGGCGCCACGCGCGGCAAGCGCGGCCGGCAGGACAAAGGTCGGATTGACGCTCGTCATTTCCGTAAAGACCGGTATCGGATCCGGGCGCCGCTGCGCGCGCCGGAACAGCGCCATTCCACCACCCTCAGAACCCGTAAAGGTCACGCCCTTGATCAGTGGATGATCGACCAGCGCTTCACCGATCTCGTTACCGGCGCCACGAAGCAGTGAAAACACCCCTTCATGCAGGCCAGAATCGCTCACAGCCTGCTGGATCACACGCCCCATCAGCTCCGATGCACCCGGATGTCCGTTGTGCGCTTTCAGGATGACAGGACAACCTGCGGCCAGCGCCGACGCAGTGTCACCGCCCGCGACCGAGTATGAAATCGGGAAATTGCTTGCGCCAAAGATCGCGATCGGACCCAGTGCGATTTTCTGCATCCGGTGATCCATCCGTGCGCGCGGTTGCCGGGCCGGCTGAGAGGGATCGATCGTTGCCTGGCGAAAGCGTCCTTGTCGGACGACGCTCGCGAACTGCCGGAACTGAATCGCCGATTTCGCAGCCTCTCCTTCGAGCTGAGCGACCGGCAAGCCGGTCTCAAGTGAGGCGCGCCGCGCCAACTCCGGTGTGATGGCATCGAGGCCGTCCGCGATACGCTCGAGCAACGCAGCGCGCACGGCAAGACTTGTGCGGTTATAGCTCTCGAACGCGTCATCAGCCAGTTGTACCGCACGATCGACCTGTTCGATTCCACCAAATGTAAACAGCGGTTCAATCTCGACATTCATCACTGGATTCAGCGCCATCATTCTGCCGGCCGTCCCCGACACTTCCTGCGCGCCAATTAATAAATTACCGGTTAGCTTCACTAGTTATCCTTACAATTAGATGGGAAGTGCGGCAACCATCTGTGCCGTCGTCAGGATTGCATGGGCGAAGGTCGGGCCGTTCAAATCGTGTGCGGCACGCATCATTTCCTTGGTGAAAGCGGCCGTTGCATCTCTGACAAGCGTCACGTGATAGCCCAGTTCCATCGCGAAGCGGCTCGTGGACTCAATACATGTGTTCGCCAGCAGGCCGACTACGATCACATGCGTGATCCCTTGTTGTTTAAGCTGGAAGTCGAGGTCGGTATTCGCAAACCCGCTTTGGCCCCAGTGCTCGTGAACGATGATGTCGCCTCCCTGCGGCACGAAATCAGGATGCCACTCTCCTCCCCACGTACCCTTGGCAAAAGTCTGGCGTTGCTGCACGAGGCGTTGAGTCGGATTCGGGTGATCCCAGTTGTCGTAGTCACCGGCCTGCCAGCGTCGATGCGGGACGTAGATGATCTGAATATCCGCTTTCCGCACGGCCTCTACCGCGGCGCGGAGGTTGTCGAGAAGGCGGACGTCTGTGGCGACATCGCGGAGCATTGGGAACAGCTTGCCGCCGTCCGAAAGAAAGTCGTTGTACGGGTCGACCAGCAACAGTCCCGTACGCTGCGCTTCATAAACAAGATCGGACATTTCAGTACTCCATTCACAAAGTGTGTGCGAACAGCTTCGCGTCGTGCAGTCGTTTTGGACTGCTTTTGTTGGACGATTCGTGATGCCTTCACGCATCACATGGTCCCGCCAAGGATATAACTATGATAATCATATCGTCAAGATCATGTGAAGCCTTGCGGCTAGTTTTCGTCCAGTCGACAAAGCTCGCTATCCGCGTCTGGACCGCGTCAGTTGCCGATCTTCGTATCGATTGCATGATGGCTGATGGAGGCCACGACGATGCCTTTTCAGTGATAGGAGGGGCGCACCGACGGCCATAACTCTCCGTTCAATGCAATGCTCTCATTTACATCCATTCGGATACGCATGCGATTAAATCTCATCCGCCTTATGCCACAGCTAACTTTGCGCATCTTACTCCACGCTGCACTTGACACTATGAATACCATAGTTATATAGTCGCAGCGCGTGTCCACGCATAGGAGGGATTCGTCATGGAAGGGATCGAGAAGATCCTCGTCTCAGGCAACGGCCACGCCAAGCCCATTCGCGCTACCGATGACCAGCGTGGTGGGCACGGCGCGCTCGAACTCAAGCTGTCAGCATCCGCCGTCGAACGCCTGGAATTCACCGCCACCGAGCTGCACCCGAGAGCTGAGAAATTGTTTGCGGGCACCTGATCGGCCTGTTACGCGACAGTATTCGGGAAGGTGCCCAGTAGAAGAAGATCACACTGGCGCCCGGCTACTCCGTGGACATTCAGCTAAGCATGACGTTCGAGTTGGGGTCCGCCTGCGGCGGTAACTACAACTTCACGACACGGCATGTCTTCTCGGACAGTGACGGTACGCGATAGAGGTGAATTGGGTCTGATTCTGTTCACATGCATAATGGCGTGGCACTCCGATTTGTCGAGTTACTCGGTTTATGGCCCGGTAAGCAAGGCGTTTCAAAGTCGAGCGGCCGTCTAGTCAGAGGTCCCTGTAACCGACCTCGTCACAACACCCAATCTCGAATTCAAAAATGAGATTGAAGAAGCGGGTGGCGCCGAACGGCTGGAGTCAAGCATCGTTGCGACGTTCGGTGAAAACCGCCGAAAGGCAGGTACGGGTCGCACTGCGCCTGTCGCCACCCTACCAATCACGCCGCACCCATGCAAAACACATGAGGCCGTAGCCGGCAAATACCGGCCTTCGATCCAAGCATTCGCGCCGACTTTCATACGTTGGCTCCACACCTTCAGCAGCCGTTCGCTTCCTGTAACCCCAAAGCCGGCCCTTAGCTCTACACAGATTGAAGGTTATGTCGGGGGCTACGGGGCACTCCAGTTCGTGGTTTCCGCGGTGGTGGTTAAATCGTACCCAGCATGGTGATGTCCAAAAGGAAGTGCCTGTCGTTCAACTTGGCTTCGTAGAGCGTCACCGGACTACCCCTCTGTTTGAGTAAGTTCGTTGCGTAATCACGATCTTCTGGCGACATCAGTCGTCCGAAAATTACACCTTCTAATAGTTCGATTGGATAGGCAGTGAGACGTTTCGCTGGGTCCTTCCTGAAATTGATGACTCGCCATTCGTGCTCATACTCCCAGCCCTGATACTTCGTCAGGAATATTCGCTCAAACTGACTTTGCTTGTCCGTGTCGTCGAAGAAATCGACGACCGGGTAGTCCATGCCGTATTGCACCGGCTCCGCGAATGCGAAGAAATCAAGGCTACGAAACTTTAGGCACATACCTGTATGCCCGGCCGCGTAGTGATAGAACATCACCGGATCGCGATCATTCTCTGAGAGGCATAAGACGCCAACCGTATTTTGCAAGTCTTTCGACAATAAAGCATGCCCCATGCGGCAGAGTGATTCATCGAACTGCGGATACTGCCTAGCGTACTCTTCCAGCAGGTTCCTGCAATGATCGCCTTGCGCATCTGGATGATCGTGCTTCACCTTGGCTTTGATTACGGTTTGACGAAATTTTTCTCGTTCCTCCGGTGTCCCACCGTCGAAGGCGAATCCTGGTCTGCAATCCATCGGATCGTTGAAGGACTCAGGAGCGGCAAACCACAGATGAGGTGCGAGTAACAGGTCGTCAAGTTGCTTCTGACGCTTCTCGTCCGATGGCGCTCGTAGGGGGGTGTACTTGAAAAGGTAATCCGGAGGCATGGCTCGAACTCGACGGGTGGCTATCAGGTTACTCTAACAACAGGATAGCCATCTGCATCGGGAAGCGGTAGATGAGGTGCAGTGTGCGGACATCTACCCTGTAGCCAAACGGGCGAACGGCCGTTGTACCTTGGAAGCCGCCGTGTTGGTCACGCCGGCTTGAAGGTCCGAAGTGGGTGGCGGATTCAACCGGTCGATGCAACACCTAGAATCTGCGTGAGCAGCGGAGGTATTGCATCGACCGGTTGAATCCGCCGTCGGCAACACGCATTCGCTGAGCTTCGTAGCGGTCGTTCGCCTCAGGTTGCAGACGCGATTTTAATCAGTCCGGCATTCGCTCACCCGGCGACCTAGTGGAGCCCGCCTCAGGTGGAAGACCAGGGGTGAAAAACAGTGACAATTCAGCCCATCCGGCGTCCACTACCTGCTGGCGCTGCACGTCTCTGGCTGACCGAGTCGTTCGACATGTCCTAGGCGTTAGGTTGTTCGCAACGCGAATCTCAACATTACAGCCGGAACTTCACGCGCGGATTTAATAAGCAGTGCGAATACCTCAGTCAGTGCGGTGCGACATGACGATTACATGCCTGACTGAGGCGATGCGGCCCGGGACTTTCAATGGAGGCTGATTTATTGTGGAATGCGACGGCTATCAGGATTCCGGCGCTCCCTCGTCCGAACGTGCGGATTGCTTGCGCTCTTCCAGTGCAATGCGGGTGCGTTCGAGTTCCCCCGCTATCAGCATCTCGTCCGGCAGCACTGTCCGGTACTCGGCCGCCAGGATCTTGTTCGGCAGGTTGTCGAGTGCGTAGTGCGCTTCGGCCGCCCCTTTCTCGGCGCACAGTATCAGCCCGACCGGCGGGTTTTCACCCGGCTTCATCCAGTGCTCCCGTGCGTAGTTGAGATACAGGTGCATCTGCCCCGCGTCCGCGTAGCTGAAGCGGCCGACCTTCAGGTCGATGATCACAAGGCACTTCAATCCGCGGTGGAAAAACACCAGATCGACGCGAAACCACGTGTCGTCGATCCGCAGGCGACGCTGACGGCCAAGGAAGGCGAAGTCATCGCCGAGTTCCAGAAGAAAGTCCGCAAGGTGCTGGATCAGCGCCGCTTCTAGATCCGACTCCGAGTACTCGTCCCGGATATCCAGAAACTCGAGGACGAACGGGTCACGAATCGCCTCTTCGGGCGTCACAACGTCACCCGGCTGCGCATCGCCGGCCTTGCTGAGGAGGGCCGCCTTGTTGCGCGAGAGCGCCAGTCGTTCATAGAGCTGACTGCCGATCTGACGGTCGAGCTGACGCACCGACCAGCCCTGCCGCAACGCCTCCGTCTCGTAGAAGGTCCGGGCGGCCGCGGTCTTCACGGAAAGCAGCCGCACATAGGCGGACCATGGAAGCGTGAAACGGCTGGCCAGCGAGAGATAATCCGGCGCCGCTGCACCCACGTTGACCGCACCGCCTGCCGGGGGCGATTTTCCAGACGGTGTCTGGATGTTCCCGGGGGGCATCGATTTTCCAGACAGTGTCTGGAAAATCTCTTCCTCTGGCCAGGCGAGATAGAACGCGCGCATGCTCGCCAGGTTGGCCCGCCCGAACCCGCGGCCAAAGCGGCGCGTCAGGTCGTCTGCGAGGTGCGCGATGAGTGCCTGCCCGTAGCCGGCGCGTGCCCGGCCGCCCTGCTCGCTGCCGACAATACGCCGCCCGATCTCCCAGTAGGCAGCGGTCATGACCGAATTGACGTTGCGTGCGGCGGCCTGTCGCGCGGACTCGACCACCGTGACCACGCCATCATGAAGCCAGGCGTAGTCGCCGGGCACTATCACAGGCTTCGTCATGACGCGCTTACCGCCTCCTTGAGTGCCTTGGCGGCAGTAAATTTCGCCGTTCTCACTGCGGAGATGTAAATCTCCGCACCGGCGGCCGGATTGCGGCCGCTGCGGGCCGCGCGTCGCCCCACCGAAATTGGACCGAAACCAACCCGTTGCACGGAGCTACCATCGACAAGTGCATGCGTAATGATCCCGGGCACGGCGTTCCCCAAGCCAGACGTGGCGGTCTTGCTCCCGCCGGTACCAGCCGCTACCGTATCAATCAGTCCCTGCCTGTTCATGGCCTCTCCTGTCCAGGATGCGAAACCTGGCACCCTACCGCACGTGCCGCACGCTGGCAAATCCAGGGCGTACAGGCGGTCGGGGGTGCCCCTTCCTTCACCCGCCCGGTTCCAGCCATTTTGCCCAGTCGGCGCGACGAGTGCGTATCAGCCACCGTCTGCTACCCAATCCCCCGCTGTCGGTCACTCCTGCCGCCGTGAGGCGCAGGTTGCAGGCACAGCGCGATGACGGTTAGTTGCACGAATACATTGAATGGTAGCAGGCCGGCGGAAGATTGAGGAGCAGCAGGAGTCACTCGCGAGAAGAACCGCAACGGCCGGCGACGGAGGTGAAAACCCGGACCGCCTCGTCAAAGGTTAAATCTGGCAGTGGCACTTGATGCCGCTATGTGTGATCCCAATATGGCCGTGTCAAATCCAGATCAACCAGCTGCCGGACATGCCCAGCAAGAAGAACTCCCGCTCAACGCTTCGGCCAGGTGCCGGAATGCACGCAAAGTCGCTCTTTCTCCCCATGCCGCACAAGGAAGCGATGGATCTCGCGCTGCGTGCGCGGATCGCGCTTGAGCGCCTGCGCAATGGTGCAGCGGACCGACCGCTGATCAATCTCGTCTCGCAGGTCGTCATCATCGCGGGCTTCATCACCCGGGCGGGACACGGGAAGCTCGATATCGGGGAGATTGAACGCGTTGAGCGTGGCCTCGGAGACGTGCTCGCCGAGGCAGATAGCAGCGGAATGTGGAATGTGCCTGAATTGTTAGTCGAAGGCCTCATTACCGTAATAAATGAGTACGACCGGCAGCTCTGTGTCACGCGGATGGAGATCATTGTCCGGGCAAGTGATCATCTCGGGAAACAGGTTGATCTGGCCGCGCGTGATACCCGCACCGACGACAGCCACCTGCAGGTCGCACGGTAGCTCATCAAGTTTCCCTTGCCTGCATCACTCATCAGTCAACGCGCCGTGCATTAAAGCTCGCCGGCAGTGGCAGACCTGCGGGTGTGAGAAACCGAGAGCAAACGTCATACGGTTTGTTCTCGCCAGCCCGATGGTAACCAGCCCCCATAGACGGAGACCAAACCACAGTGCGTACGCCGCGAAGGAACAGGAATCGCGATGGTCACGCCGTGTCATGGCCTGCGAAAGCGCGCAACCACTCACAACAGGCAATTCAGCAACGCCCAGCAGACCGAAGACAGGCGTATCCCGCGCTACACTGCGTCCACAACCAAACGCCCCCCGCTCTCGAACAATGCGGTGCCAGCAACCACGCCCCAGAACGAAAAAACATGGAAATTCGCGTTGCGTACGAACATAGTCTGGCCTCTGCGCCAGAAGAATTCATCGTTCAGGTGCCCTCGCAACTTGTGACCGATATTCCCGCGAATGTGCCGCGCGCGCTGTTGCCGGAGTTCATCGCGAACCTGATCGTCGAACGCTCACCGAGCATTGGAAAGATTCGCAATCTCAGGGTTCTCTAGCGGATTGCTTATCCTGCGGTGACGTCTGACTGATGAGCGACGTTGTCGCGCAGCGCAAGAAAACTCAGAAGAGGCTCTGTTGCCTGATATCGCGCGCCGGCGGCAGTGAAGGTTTCTGGCGTCGTGCGCCTTTGCGTCGGCGACGCACGTGGGCGGACAGTTCGAAGCTTTCATCCGCAATGCTGAGCGTCAGCCTGAACTGCGTCAGCCCATCCGGTCCGATACCGGGCTGCACCCGCAGCGATGCACCCATGTCGAGCCGACGGGCACGGTCCACAAGTTGCGCGCGACTCATCCCCGGCCACGCGTGCGAAATCAGTCGACCAACCGCCGGAGGAACCGACTCGGGTGGACAGTCAACTGGCAATGCGAGAGAAACAAGTTCAAAACGGTAAGCCATTGGATTGACGGCTCGCGGCCCGAAGTCCGCACTTCCTCACGTACAAACATGGCGCCGCTCTCATGTGAGGTGACGCGCGAAGGGACCTGAGTAATCAGTCGTAGCGGGCCGCGAATGCGGCGTGGCCCAGCATGTCACTGCGCCAGCTACGACTGGATCGCCCGTTACCGGTTACACTGCTGCGACTTCAGGCGTGGCAGCAGCATCAGCTGCGGCCGGTGCCTTTCTGGCTGCAACCTTGCGCGGCGCCGATGCCTTTTTCGCGGGTGCTGCGGCCTTGCGTCCACGCGCGCCCTTTGCCGGAGCCGCCGCTGCACGGCCAGCCTTTTTCATGGCCACTGCCGTCGTCGCCGCCTTTTTGGCCACGACACGCTCTGCTGCAGCCTTCTTCGCGGGAGCCGCCTTTGCCCCGGTGTCCTTCGCTGTTGCACCGCCTTCAATCAGAAATTTTGAACGATCCTTGACATCGCGAATCCAGAGCGGTGCCAGGCCACGGCCCGACCACGTCGCACCCGTTTTCGGATCTGCGTATTTCGGCGCAACGTGATGCACAATTGCACGCGGAGCTTTTGCTGCCGCCTTCGCCTGTCCAGCCGCAGGCTTGCGACCGCGCCGTTTCGCAACAAAGCCTTCAATGTCGGCGACAGTCAGTCCGTGCTTGTGCATCAGGTCGCGGATTTTCGTCAGACCCACCGACGACTGCTTTTCGGCAATCGCTGCTGCCTGCTTCTGGAGTTTGGCAATTTTCGAGTTGATTGTGTCCAGGGTAACCATTTCTATTCCTCTCTGTGGGATTTACCGTTCATGCGATCCTGGAACTTCCCTGTCCGATTTCCCAGGCACTTCGAAGTTTGGCATGCCCGTCAGAATTGACGCCTTCGTCACGGTCGTGATTATGACTTTATTAATACGCCCGCGCAAATCAAATACATGGTGCGCAGCGGTTTGAATGCCACTGGTGGTTAAAAACAGACTCACGCCCGAGTTGTCTGCTCGTTCCGCAAGGCCTGCTTTTCCCGATCGAATGCTAACCCACTGCGAAGGAATCGACTCTCTATTGTCCAGACATGTACCCACGCATCGTCGTTCGCCCGACCAAAGTTGCTGTCCACTGGACCCACGATATCGCGAGTACAACAAAAGACGACGAATCGTGCGTACGCAAACGAAGCGACGCTCGCCGGTTGGCTTATACTATTTAAATGTGCCAGCCGCGAGTCGCGGCGCCTTCCGTGTGCCGCTCCCACCAAAACGTCGATCAAGCCGTCACCGCCCACTTCGCTACCGCATGTCCAGCGTTGGGTCACGTGATATCCTGGCGGCACGCGATTTGCATTCACCTGCCCAACGACAGATTGTTGCGCGGAGAAGACTCAATGGATGAACGAAAGCGCGAAAGCATCGTGGCCTATCTGTTGCGACGGATGGCCGAATTCGGAATCAACCCGGAAGACATTGCCACATCAATTGCAGCCGACCAGGAGCGTTTGCGGGCAGTGCGTTTTCGCGACGCTTCTGGCAACACCTGGGATGGCAAAGGTGCTCCGCCACAATGGGTAGTCCAGGCGATCAGCGCTGGACAGTCTCTTGAGCATTTCGCAATTGATGGGGCATCAAACCGGGACTCGGGCAAACGCACCGGCGCGAACTGGCGCAATGACCCGTTTGCAGGTACCAGACTGGCAACAGCCAGGACAGAGGACGTTTGAACTGCCCTGGAGCAGAACGTGAGAACGCAGGCATTATCCCCTTGAATATAGCTTGCAGGTCGTCACGCGGCTCCAGGCATTCAAGTCTCTCAAGCAGGCTCGCCAGATTGTGGTAAGCATCCGCGTACGACGGATCATGCTCAAGGCAACGCTCATAGCCTGCAGCGCCGTCAAGCCGCCCCGGCTCCTCAAGGGCAACGGCCCGCTCCCCAGGGTTGAAATGCTCCAGAGATATCACGCCGGTCGCAATTACGCCCACTGTTAGAATGGCAGCCTTTTTTCAGGAGACGCAAATGTCCTGGTTCATCTATGAAGTGCCCGAATACAACGAAGACGGGGCGCGCATCGAACCGTTCAGCGACCTGCGTAGCCGCGTCGTGAAACTCAGTGGGCAGGCAATGGCTGACGAACTGGAAAGCGTCCGGGAGAACGCCGCAACGACGGCGGACACGCCCACGCGCCCGCTGCGCACGGCGGAAAACCCGCACGTTTTTCCGATCCCTTATGCCGACTCCATGATCCTCGTCGGGTTTATCTTCGAACTGAAGCGCGAGTTCCGGCAACTGGTGGTGTCACCCGTGGAAATGCCCTGGCTCAGGGACGCGTAGAGAACGGGACAATCGAAGCAATCCCAAACCTGAGCGGCGAACTACACGGCGGCGGCGCCATGTCGCGAAGCCGGCCCACGAACTACGGACAGCTGATTCCGGAGTGCCAGGCCGATCGAGCATCAGAGGGTCGGCTTGCCATCGTCGGAGGAGTTCGGCCAATCCTGTGCCAGTCGATCGGTTTTCGGCTGTAGTGGTGGATCGGTTGGCGGAGAGGCACCAGGCGTGCCGAGCGCGTCCTGCACCTGCTGGTTGACGCGCGCGTGGCGATATTGGTCCATCGCCCGGTTCAGTCGCTCGTCGCTGAACTGTACGCGCAGCCCGGCGTCCACGACCACCCTCGCGGCCGCCAACTGGTGCGCGTCGTCGCCAGTCAGTTCGAGCGTGCGACCGAACTTGCTCTGCGCGAGCCGTAGCCCTGTTTCGATGGCGGACCGCTCCGCCTGCAGCACCTGAACACTGGCGCCACGATCGCGAACAACGTCGCGGCCATCATACTGATAGGTGACGTGGCCACGCTCATTAACCGACCAGGACAGACCAGGCGAGCGGAAAATGATCGCGTTGTATTCGTCCTGTGCGTGCCCCCGCGGCGTGTTCGGCCGGATCACATTGAAGGCTTCGCCGCCGAGATCGGCATTGACCTTGACCGCACCCGATACACGCTCCGGGCCCGCAGTGCGTCGCAACTCCTCGAGCGCGCGCTCATCGCCCTGCACCGCGCGCGTGCGCAGCCAGCCGGAAAAGCTCGGGCCGCCTGCCGCTCCGAATTTTTCCTTGAGTGCGGCCCGCTCGCGTGCGATCGACTCCCGCAGCGCGTCGTCGCGGCCCAGTTGCCCTGCGCGTGCGAGTGACGTCGCCGCGCGTCGGCCAGCCGGTGTGAGTCGCACATCCCGCCGGATTTCCGCACGCCTGGTGTCGAACGCGGCGCGGATCTCAGCGCGGCGCCACTGTTCATTTGCGCGCTGTGTGAGCCACGCGTCGCTACGGGCCGCGACATGCGCTTCGCGCGCGACCGAGTATTCACGCCAGAGCGCCGCGCGTGGCAGCTCGCGCGAAGCCGGGACCGGCTCACCGGCCTGCTGTCGCTCATACACTGCGCGTAGCAATGGTGCGGCTTCGCTCCACGACAGATTCAGTTCTTTAGTCAGGAAGTCCGACACGTTGAGGTTGCGCGAGCCCGCGCGGATGCGATCGGCGCCGTCGCGTCCCGTCGTGACCGCATATTTCGCGGGCCGCACGCCGTGCGTGTGCGACAGTTCGGCAAGCAGGCGACGGGCGTCAAGACCCTGGCGAATCTCACGAAACTCGGTGTGCTGACTACCTGACTCATCACGCTGCCGAAGCTCGCGCGCGAGTTGCGAGACCACACTGTCCGAGACGCGGCCAGTGTGCCGCGGTGTGGCATACGTGGCGTCGTCGGTGCGAGAGCGGCGCGACCGGTACGGTGGAGCATCAACCGCGAATGCGTGCAGCGTCCGCAGGATTGGCCCGCTTGCCTCGAACTCGAACGACGCGTCGATCGAGTCGAACCGGCCTGGAAGCGCGTCTCGCCGGTTGCCGGAAAACCAGCCTGGCGGCGACATGCCGGATGGTGTCCGTGCCGGATGCGACTGCATCATTGGCAGGCTGTCGAACGGATCGCCGAACGCATAGTGCCTCTCAAGCGCACGGTTGTACGCGTCCAGCCCGCTGACTGAGGGGGCTGCGTGCCCTACTCGTTGCGCTGCAGGCTCTCCATCGCGATCTGCAGCCCGTCGCAGGCCGTGCGCGGATACGGCGCCGTCTGGCTCCAGCTGGTGAAACGCATGATGCGGCAATAGCACTGCAGATCGATGTCCGACGCCGTCCACAGGGCGGCCGGGCACGTTTCGCACAGCGTCGAAGGGTTCGGGCGCCGCGTGCGCCCCACCTGGGATAAGGTCAAACTCGGCATCGAGGCCGCCGTATCCATCATCGAAGGGTTCGGGCGCGTCGAGTTCTGATTCGCGCGCGCCTCTCCCGTCGACTGCGTCGGGCGGCTGGGCGCCGAATTCAAATGCGCGTCCGCTTCTGTGAAGATGTTCTGCGAGGGCTGGGAGGGAGTCGTCTGCTCGTTCATGATGTGCCTTCAGATGTTGTGCGTAAAAACCGCGTTCGAGATCCGCAAGCATCAGCTCGCGATCGTGGGGAGAGGATTCCTGATAACGCTGGTACTGACGGCTACCGCTGTTGAGATACTTCACTTCGCGCGCGCGGGTCGCGTACCACTCATCCAGCACGGCCGCTATGTGCGCTGGTGTGCGTCTGGGCGCAACACCCGCCTCATAACGGTCGGCCGCATCTGCCGACAGCGCCTGCAGCTTCTCTGCGGTCGGCAGTGCGATGAATTCAGGCGTGAATACGTATTCCTTGAGGTTCACGCCCTTGTCGGCGCCAGCCGGCTTCACATTCAGGTAGGCGTTGTCGAGACCGGTATTGCGCATGCGCACGGCACCGTGCCCGTGCAGCAGCGCCATGAAATCCGCATGGGTCTCGATCTGGCGATCCAGC
Source organism: Paraburkholderia sp. J7 (assembly GCF_905220155.1). Taxonomy (NCBI): domain Bacteria; kingdom Pseudomonadati; phylum Pseudomonadota; class Betaproteobacteria; order Burkholderiales; family Burkholderiaceae; genus Paraburkholderia; species Paraburkholderia sp. J7. The sequence continues at coordinate 16,612 of NZ_CAJMYZ010000034.1, forward strand.
ACCGCGTCGAGAATCTGTTCCTTCAGCTCACGACCGTTCGCACGGAACAGGTCGCCACGGTAGCGGCTGATCATTTCCGATGCGTCGGTCAGCAGCGTGCGCCGGTTGTCCTTCGGACTCGCAAGGCCATACTGCGCGTTGACATGCTCCTGGAACGCGTCGATGAAACTCAGGTTGGCGCGCACGTAGCCGAGCGGTTCCAGGTGCCTTTCAGCCAGCAGGTTCCAGCGCGGAATGACGATGTGGATGTGCGGCTTGCGCTCAACCAGTTCGCCAGTCCGCTGGTCCACATAGCTCTTGATCCGGGGCAGGTGTGCCTCGGCATAGAAGCTGTATTCGTCCGGGCGGTAGGCGTGCAGCGCGAACGCCTCGAACTCCCGGACGATCTGAAACAGCGTTTCCCGGGCGACGTGATCCTCCTTGAAGGAGAGCGTGATGGACAGGTAACGTTCGACACCGGGTGCGGCGTTGATCGACTGGATCACTGCGTCGGTCAGGTCGAGATCACCGGCGAGCACCACGCGCTCATCAAGGTCATCACGATCCAGGTCGCGGCCAACCTTGCGGCCTTCCTCGAGGTACTGCTTCACGCCGTCGTGACGGCCGTCCACTCTAATCAACACGATGAAGATGGGCCTTCAGCAGTTGCGTGATCAACTCCAGTTCGTCGACCAGGGCGACGAACGTGGATTCGGATAGCTGGCCAGCCACGCGCGCCGTATTCGCCACGTGGACCAGCTGGTTGAGGTTGTTGCCGGTCTTGTTGATCACGTACATGATCCGTTGTCGCTCAACGGACGCGGGTGGGCGCGCGACGATCTGCGTACGGTTCGTCAGGATGCATTCGCGCAAAAAAACAGACGGACTCATGCCGGAACGTTCGACCTTTTCATTGAAGATCTGCCACTGGTCGTCGGTGAGCCGCGTGCTGACCGGCCTGCCAAGGGCCTTCTGCGCTTTTTTTCGACCACGGCGCCTGGCTTGCGCCACAACATTGAGATCGTCTGCGCTCATCGCATGTTTTCCGTTACCAGAGAGACATCGGGCGGCGTACTGCCGCCACCGGCGTGCAAGAGTCAGGGACCGTACTGGGTTCGCCCGTATTGCGAATTGACAGGCCCCTTCACGTCACTCCCGGCCGACTGGCACTGGTTCAGGAAATCGCCTCGCGCGTTGGCCGTGCCGCCCTCATCGAAGTGACCGTGGTGAAAGCGGACGATGGAAAAGTAGCCCGTCTCGTATTCGGCGCACGTCTTGCCGCCATTGCCACCCATGATCAAGCCGGCAAGACAGAGCACCGCGCCACACGCATCCTGGTTATCAGCGGCGTGCGACGACGGCGTGGCGAGCGCACAGGCCAGTGCCGCGCTGCACAGCGCGGCCGCAATCGCCCGTCGTTTCATTGCGTTCATGATCTAACGTTCCCCTCGAGGAGATGCGGTGGTTTTCGGCTAGGTGAGCGTGTGTGCCAGACGGGCAACGACCCAGATGAGCGCGGCGCCCGCGCAGAAGGCAATGCCCATGAAGGCGACGAGCGAACCGGTTGCTGCAACTGCCGGATTCGTGGGTACGACGCGACCACGCGATTCAACGGCAGCCCGCAGCCGCGCCAGTTCGTCCACGACATCCGCTGTTGCCGCACGTCGCGCCTGGTCAGCCGCCTTCGCGGCCACCTCGCCGATGAACGCCTGGCGCGATTGCGTGAGCAGCTTCGTCAGTTGCGTGTTCTCCTCGCGCAGCGCCTGCACCGTCGCGGTCAGTTTCTGGTCGGTGGACTCCATCAGCGCGACAACATGGTGTTGTGCATCCACGACCTTCATCTGCTCGATCAGGATCTCCGCGAGCACGGCCAGCTCGTTCGACGCCGGCATCGTGGCGATCACGTGGCCCAGGCGCTCAGACGCTCGCCCGGCGTGATCCGGCTGCGGCGTCGGCTCGTTCATGCATCTACCCCTGCCATCAGCGCGGTAAACGCCCGATCCAGCAACGGCTCGATCGACAGCGCCTTGCGTTTGAGGCCAACCAGCCTCACAAGACGGTCCTTCTCCGAGGCACTCGCAGCGTCGATCAGCTGCACCTTGTAGTCCACCCCGTCTGTCGCAATATCGTGGATCGTACGACCGGCGGCCGCCGCAAGCGTAAACACGTCGTTCTTTGGGATCAGCGCATCCTGATTCAGTTCGAAAGTCCGCTCCCTCTCATGCAGTTCGAACAGTTCCCCGAAGTGCCGGCGCAGCGTTACCTCGCGGTCCTCGCTCCTGACCAGATCGACCTTGTTCAGCAGCACACGGATGCGCCCAGGCTCGACGTCGAGATCCGCGAGCATGTTGATCGTCTTCATGGAGTCCTTCATCTGCTTGCTCTCCGGTTCGACCGGCACAACGAAGCACGCGTAATCCTCCTGTGCCCCTTTGGCACCATTGAGGCGGTTGAGATACTCCTCGACGTTCGACGCACCGATATCGACCAGCAGATCACGGCCGCGCATCAGCTCGTCATGCAGTTCGTCAAAGCGCGCGGCAATCATCACCTCGACCTTCGGGCCGGCCGAGTCATCCGTATTGATTGACTCAATCTGGCGCACCAACATGGACGGCAGCCTTGGCGCGAGCAGTTCGCGGGTCACGGTAGTCTTGCCGACGTTGCCTGAGCAGTTCACGATAGCCATACTCATTTCGAAGTCCTCATCAATATTTGGAGTGCCGCCACTTACATCACCTTCGGCGCCAGTCGGCCTGTTTGCGCTTGCGCGGGCGGCGGGATGTTCGACGGGCCCTGGGCAGGCGCGGCCTTCGGTGCCGTCCACGCCGCATGCAGCTCGGCCGCGCGCCTGTCGATCTCGGCCGGGCCGGCATCACGACCCAGTTCGCCGCGTGCAATCCGGGCCTCGATCTCCGTGCCCGCCTGCATGCGGGCATCGAACCGGCGGATCACCTCGGCACGCATGCGCGTGGGGGCCCGCTCAAGTGACTTTTCAAGGACTTCGCGCAACTGCGCGACAGTTTTGGGTGCTTCAGGCGCGGGCGATGCCGCCGTGTGCGCTGCAGGCGAGAAACGCGCTGCGCTAGCCGCCGCTTCCGGTTTTGGGTTTGACGGCGCGCCCGCTGGATTCTCCTTCGCCGGGTTCGTCTTCTGCGCGACATCCGGCGCGGGCGACGTTCCGGCCTTGATCGTCAGCGCCGCACGTTCACGCTTCACGGCCTCGAGCAATGCCTCGTCGCTCTCGGCGGGCCTGAAGCCCTTTACATCCACACCTGCGAGGGACGCTTCGATCCACGCGTTGCGGCGGAACGTTTCGCTGCCGCGCACGACGATCGAATCCCAGTTCTTGGCCTTCGCCACCGCCACCATGTCGGCAATCGTTGCGCGATCGTTCTGCCGGGAGTTCAGGCGTGCCCCCACATCCTCGAAGTGCGGCTGCATGGTCGCTCCTGGATCCCGCTGCGCGCCCGAAGACGTACCCAACCCGGCCTCCATGCCATCGAGCTTCCAGAACCGGCCATCCTTCACCATATAGCGCGCCGCGATATGGGCGGGCACGTCGTAGCCGTCTTTCGTCACGACCGGCTTGCGTGAGGCAGGATCGACGCCGATCTGGTTGTCGCTACTGTCGGCGACACCCGCAACGGCAGCCTCGTGCGCGTCTGCCGCTGCACCGGCGTCGCCCGCGTGCTGCCCTGGCATCGGCTTGCCCTGTTCGCGAAGCAACCGCTCGGCGGCCTCTCGCTCGCCGTCGCGCACCGTGCGCACGCGCTCCAGATCCTGAGTCGACACGGAGTCAAACGCCGGGCGCTCCGGATCGTTCGCCGGATTTCTTGCGTCCGTTTCATTCTGCGCGAGCGTCTGCGTGCGCCCGATCTGCGTGTCGATCGTGCCCGACACGGCTGGTGTGTTCATCGACGTATCGTTCGCTGCGCGGCCGGGCTGAACGACGGGTTCGTTAGCCGCCGCCGCGTTGACAGTCGGGCGAGCGACGTCCTCGTTGCCGGGTACGGCATTTCCCGTGATGCCACGTAGGCGCATTGCGTCGTCGATTGCCGCTGCATCGCCGACGTCGGCAAAGGTCACCGCATCGCCGTCCATCTTGACGTCCGGCTGCGCCTGCGAGGCTGGAGATTGCGCCAGTGATGCATCGACCTGCCTGTCGAGTGCTTCGCGCACGTGGGTCACGAACGGCTCGCGGGCGGCCGGCGACATAAATTCAAGCTCCTGATCGAGCGCGGCGGCAACTTCAGGCGCGGTCCTGCCTTTCGCGAACTCCTCGCTGATACGCCCCGTCAGCTCGCGAAAGTCGGCCAGGTCTTTCGCCACCATCGGCCAGTCCGTTCTGTCCTCGTGCTCACGACCGGTCGCAGGCATCGCCTCCACGGGGTCGAACGCTTCGGCGATGTCCGCGAAGGTGGCAATGCCGTCGTTGCGCTCCGGCTCGCGATGGCGATGCCGGTGTTGCGGCGCGACGCTTGCCCCGTCAACCGCAGGCGCATCGTCCACCGGGTCGGAATCCGTCACGTCGCGCGCAGGCGTGCGCTCGTCGATTTCCATCGGACTCAAGCCCGCTTCGTCGCGAAGTTTGGCCAGCGCTGCGGCTGCCCGTGGCGGCAGGGTCTCCGCCGCAAAACCGGTGCGGTTGCGGATCTGCTCGCCAATCGCGCGCTCGCCATCAACAGCGTTGCCGGACTTGCGCCACGCTTCACGATGGATCGACTCCAGCCGCTGCTCAAGCGCCAGCGTATGGTTGACCTCGTTGCCACGCAGCGTGACCGCCGTCGTAATCGACTGGATCATTTCGCGAAAGCGGCGGCCGAGCGCCGCGTCGTCGAGCTTCGGCTGTGCCGCCTGCTGGCCAACGCGCGCGCCCCGTCCATACAGATGCTGCCGGTCGGCGAAATACTGGTGCCGCGCGTGAACACCGGCTTCCCGCACTCCGTCAATCATCTCGAACGCAGAGGCACCCTGCGCGCGCAACCGGTCCCGTGCCTCCAGTCCCGCCTTTTCCGCGGCGGCCTGAAGGGAATCCCGCACGAAGGCGCGGGACTCATCGAGCGGTTGACCCATTAGCTCGCTCAGCCGCGCGGCTTCCCGCTCGATGTCGGCTTCACTGCCGAACAGCGTCTGCGACTGCCCGCGCACTGCTCCGGGTGGCTTCCCTGCCTGCGGCTCTTGCGCTGGCATCCACCGCGCAAAGGGCGCCACGTTAGTGCCGCGCGGCACGTACCATTTTTTCGATCGCCGGTCGAACCTGGCGCCCAGATCGTGCGCCGCGTCCTTCTCCCTGAACGGGACGTCCAGATACGTCCGTTTGCCTTTCGGCCTGTTCGGGTCAGCCATGTGATACCTCCTTTGCCTCGTTGTCCGCCGGCGCGACAGACGCGAGCGCCGGTTCAATCCGGTCCTGGACAGCGTCATCCCCGCCTGCCACGTTGAAATCGATGCGGATGCCCGCGAGCATTTCGCGCACGTCCTCGCGCATCGCGACGCCAAGCTCGGCCAGGTCAGCCTCGAAGCCCGCGAGCGCCATGCCGGTCGCGAGTGGCCCGGGCGCGCGTTGGTCAAGCGCGAGAAGCTCGGCCGCGGTCAGCGGCTTCGCACCCGCCTGACGTGCAAGTCGGATTTCGCCAGCGGCCCTCGCGGACAGCGCCGCGTGATACGTCTGCGGGTTGTGCGTCGGGATGCCGGTCGCGCGCAGCTCACCAGCACGCCAGGCCGCCCTGATTTCGTCTTCGGTGGGCAGGCGCTTGTTGATTGCAGCGAGCATCGGACTGACCGAGCGCATGCGGTCGATGAACAGGTCATCCTCGTAATAGGTCGCCTTCTCGCACAGGATCGGACGCTGGAAACCAAGCACGATTTCCTGGTCCTGCTCCATGCGCTTCAGTTCCTGATCGAGCATCAACGCGCGGCCCTGATCTGACGTGTTCGTGCCGGTCGACGTGTTGCGGCCGTGATTACGGCTTTTCGAGGTTGCCTTCTCGGTGAACGTCCCCAGGGTCTCGGACAGTTCCTTTGCATCCTGCTGGTTGCCAGGCGCGTACGCCACCAGGACTGCGTGGTTGGTGATCAGCGTGCGCGCCCCGGCCGGCCCGTACAGATCGTTCGGCTCCAGCTGCGCCTTCGACTGCAGGATCGTGAGCAGGCGAATCCAGTAGCCCGCGATGAACGCGTTGCCCTTGTCGAGTACCTCGATGCGACCGAGCGCAGTAAATTCGTCCCCCACGCCAAGACACTGATATTTGATGGTCGGATCGTCGCCCGGCAGCATGTCGAGGTTGTCCTCGATCCACTGCGTGTAGAACAGGTTGCCGAGCAGGCTCGCGACGGCAAGCTCACGCACCGGCAGCACAACGTAGATCGACATCAGCTCGCGCCGCACGCGGTCGAGCTCGAAGTCGCATGCGCTCGTCGCCTGGTCGACGATCGGGTTGCTGAACAGGCGCAGACCGGCGTTAAACGTCGCAACGATGTTCAGCATCGTCTCGTCGGGCGAGGCCAGCACGCGCGAGAGCGCGCCCAGGCAGTCGCCCGACAGCGGCAGCCCCTTCTGCGGCTCGTGCTGCATCAGATCCGACAGGTGCTCACGCACTTTCTTGTCGGGCGTGCTTGCGAGCCGCAACACCTGTCCGAACGTACAGTCACCCGTCATCTCCATCAGGTAGAGCGCAAGGCCCATGAACAGGTCACTCGCCTGCTCATAGAAGAACTTGTTGCGCCCGTCGGTCGTGTGATACAGGCGCGCTGCAATCGCCTGCAGGCGACCGACCCGCACGAAGGATGCACTCTTCGCAATCCTGAAAAGCGGATTCCAGCGGTGCGTGTAGCCAGTCTGATCAAATGGCGCCCAGCGAAACACCTGCTGGCCGCAGGCCTGCCGGTACCGTGACGTCAGGTCGTAGTTCTCTCCCTTCACATCGAGTACGACCACCGAATCCGGAAAGGTGAGCAGATTCGGGATCACAATGGCTGCACCTTTGCGTGAACGCGTTCGCGCAGCAACCATCACGAACTCCGTTCCGCGGAACGTCAGGTACTTGCCCTTGTACCGCCCGACGATGATCGACGGGTCGCGGTGATCGCCCTTGCGGCCGCCCCTGTTTCGACCGCGCCCGTTAGCCTCATCGAGCAGGCCGTACCGCCGAACCTCGTAGCTGTAGGCGAAGCGGGCATCGCCATGCAGTTCGCGCTTCGGCTTCATGACCAGCGCCGCGACGATCGCCGCGACCGGCACAAGCGGCACGATGACCGATGCCGCTGTCGCCATCTGCAGCGAGCGTTTCACCGCCTTCACGTCGCCAAAGGCGCGCCAGTAGTCGTGCAGCGTCCACACCCCGATTGCGGAGTCCGGCAGCTTTTCCAGCTTCGCAAACAGCATCGCGCCAACGTACTGGCCAGCCGCAGCGAGACCGATCGGAACCACCAGTGCAAACAGACCGGCCGCGATGATCCGGTCGGCAAGCGTCGCGGTCTTTAGCAGCACGGCGCTTGCACACACACCCCACAACGCGCACGTCACGACGACGAGAGCAATCACGGCACCCATTTCGACAGGATCGCTGATCGCGTCGAGATGAAGCAGACGGCCGGCGGCGAACACGACTGCGCCGGACACAATGCCAAGCAAACCGCCAACAAGGAGACGGGCTTTCATGCTGACGCTCCCGCTGCCGCCTGCGTCTGCCGCTCCTGGGGTTCCGGGCCGGTTTGCCCGCCACTGTCACCAATGGCGGAATCGTTCGGTCGCGCTCTCATGCATCACCTCGCAGCAGCCTGTTTTTCGTCGCCGGATCGAACCAGATTTCCGTCAGATCGCGGTTCTCCATGAACAGCACCACGTCGACCGTCGTGCGGATCTCGCGCATCAGGTAATCAAACGGGAGCGTCTGGCCGACCGGGCTTTGTTTGACCAGCGTGGCGATGCGCGTGAGCGTCGCGACCGAGTCGTTTGCGTGCACCGTCGTCAACCCGCCCTGGTGCCCGGTGTTGAGCAGCGTCAGGTAGTCCCAGGTTTCGTCGCCGCGCAACTCCGCAAGCAGCACGCGATCGAACTTCATGCGCAACGTCGCCTTCACCAGGCGTCGCGCCGGAATCGCCTCACTGTAGAAGAGGTGAACGTGATTGCGATGCAGTGGCAACGGCAGCTCGTGGGTATCCTCGATCGTCGCCAGACGCGCCTCGCGCGGAATAATCGGGATCAGGTCGGCCAGCGCCTTCATCAGCGTGGTCTTGCCGGAGCCCGTGCCGCCCACGAGCACGATGTTCAGCCGGTTCAGTATGGCCAGCTTCAGAAACCGCACGACATCGCGCTGCGCAAGTGCGTCGAGCATCTCATGCTGGAAGCGCGCCAGGCCATAGGCGCCCAGCGCCCGGGACGGATTGAACACCGCAGTGGCACGGCTGACGTCCAAACCCTCTGAGCCTGCCGGTGCCGCCGCAGCGTCGATGTCGCCCTGCGTCATTGCGCTACTACCGCCGGGTGCGTCCCGGACCACATCACGGAACCTGGCGAACCGCCCGGCGTCCGACCACTGCTGTACCGAAAGGCGCGTTGAATTCGGTACGCGAATCGTCAGCGACACAGTGCCCGGCTCGCACGCCGGTGGAATCACGATCTGGCCGCGCTCCCCGTCGGGCAGGCGCACCGGCTTTTCCGGCTCGGCCGCCGATAGCGGCGGCTTCGCCTTGTTGTAGATGGCCAGAGCCGGTGCGAACTGGTTCAGCATTTCCAGCGACGCATTCGGAAGATCATGACGCTGCCAGCCGTCACGCGTTTCGGTCCAGCCTTCATAAGGTCGGTTGATCGCTAACTCGGTGACGCCGGGCATCGCCAGCATTGCGGCGATGCCGAGTGTCTTGAGGTGACTGCGTACCGTAAGACTGTCGTCGTATTGCATGCTCATAAGCATCCCGAATTAAATGAATCACGGCGTGGCCAATTCGTACACATCGGAGAAATCCACATCGCGCGCAACGAAGATTGTCGTCATCGACCCGTACTTCGAATACGCGGTCGGCGGCACGTTGATGGTGTTGCGCAGCGCTTCGGCCGCTACCTCACCACCGGCATTCGTGGTGTTGTTAAACTGGATCCCGCTACTGCCCGAGTTCGCGGCCAGTGTCGACAGCGCCTGACCGGCATCGCTGATCAGGCTGACCATCATGGCGCCGCCAAACCGCGTCCAGAAGTGGTTGTCGACGTAGGCCGGCAGGCCACTACCGCCGAGCGCATCGGCCGCCGGCGAATCGAGTTGCACCTTTACGCCGTCAGGCGTCGTCAGCCGCGTCCAGATCACGAAGATCCGCGCCTGACCCTGCATCAGCGCCTGCCGCTGCTCACCCACGACCTCGGAGCCGCGCTCGACCAGCAGCACCTTGCCGTTCGCCGAGTACACGTCTTTCGCCACGTGGCAGGTGGTCATGCCCGGGTAGTCGGTCACGATCTCCGCACCCTGCACGCACGGGATCGTGGTGCCCGCGATCAGCAGGTAGTCACGCGACGGTATCAGTTCCGCCTTCACCGTTTCCAGCTTCGATGGCTGCAGCTCGCTGTCCAGTCCATCCTTCGCAAATCCGGCATGCGAATTGGTCAACCCGGGCGTGCCACCAGGGGCTGCCGCGTCGGGCGTCTTCTCATCCTTGACGGTGAGCAGCACGTCGCCATCGAGCTTGCGTTGTGCCGGCGTCTCCACCGCGCTGGCCGCCGTCGCTGCAGCAGCGCCGTTTCCATTCGCCGCACTGGCTGCGTTCGCATGCGCAGGTGTAGCAAGCGCCGCGCTAGCCGCGGCCGCTTCCGACGCCATCGCCGCTTCCTCTGCCCGCTGCTTCTCGATCTTTGCCTTGTCGCGCGCAAAGTCGTGCCGGTCATCTGACGGCTTGTCCTTTGCCGCTTCCGCCCTTGCCGCCTCGGACTCGGCGTGATGCTGCGCCGACCACCGCTTGATCGCGACACCCACTGCGATCGCGCCGAACAGCAGGATCAGCACCATCCCAATGACGATCGGTAGCATCCGGAACGGGCTCTTGCGCTTCGTGCGGCCAACACCCGGCACCCCGCGCTCGCCTATGCCGGCGGGCTCGACCGGTGTCGGGTTCGCCATGTTCGGACCGTTCAGATTGATATCGTCACTCACCGCCCGCCTCCTTTTGCTTCACGAGACGCACCGTGCCCGGAATCGTCGTGCCTGTCGGGTTCAGCTGGCCGTCTGGCCGGTATGCATTGTTGCGAATGCCGAGTACGGCGTCCCCCAGGCGCAGGTTGAAGCGCTGCGCCGTGTCGTGCACCACGAGTACGGGGCCGCGCACGTCATCAGGATTGACGAGCGCTTCCTTGCCGTCCCCGTACACGCGATAGATCTGCGGCAGGTCGCGGCTCGTACTGAACTCGAAGTAGGTAAAGCGGCCGTCATCCCACAGCGCCGTTGGCGCGAGTGTCGTGTCACCATGCATGTCGTAATTGAAGTTGCCCACGCCAGACGTGCTGACGGTCTGCGCCAGCAGTGACCGCGCTTCGGCCGAGCGCACCGCGGCGGCCGCCGACGCCTTTGCACGCGTGTCCGGATAATCGAAGGTCAGCGACCAGACTGCTTCCTCGTGCCTCCTGACCGGGACCAGCTTGAGCACATAGCGACGTCTGTTCGTGAGCAGAATCAGGTTGGTGGCCGCCTGAGGTGCCTTCGGCTTGAAGAAGAAGCCGTTGCCGGCAGGGCCAGCCGTCCATGCCTTACCGTCGCCCATGCCACCACCGTCGATTTTTTCGCCTTTCTCGAAGACGAGGACGGTCGCCTCACCCGGGCGATAGGCGATCCGGTAGGTCTCATTCGGGTCATACACGGCGCACGCAATGTGCCGGTCACTGCCGCACGCACCGGGCACGACTTCGGCGACAGCCGGTAGCGACATGCCGAATAGCGCGGCAGCGATCGACGCAGCAGCAAGCGCTTTCGGGAGCCGGGCGGTCATGGGTTGGCCCCTCCGGCCGGTGCGCTCAAGGACATACTCGACGGTGCCGACTGGGACGATGTGGCCGCGGACGGCATCGGTGTCACGCCGTCTGCGGTGCTGCGCGTCCAGTCGCGGTCGACAGAGTAGCTGGTGACACGAAAGCCCGTTGGATTGAGCTCCTGTTCGTCGCTGCGGGTCGGCAGATCGCCTATCTCGTAGGTGATCGTCGCGACCCAGTATTCGGTTTTAGGCGGTGCCAGCGCCGTGCCGCCCTGCGACGACAAAGAAATCATCGTCTTCGAGAAGAACACCTGTGCGGTGGATCCAACGAACGTAATCGCTCCTGGGCGCACGATCACGCGATATTTATCTGTGAGCACGTTTTGCGGCGAGTTCTTGCGGTTGTAGAGCGCCGCATACAACGCCTGCTCGCGTGGCGAGTTCATCAGCGTCACGGTGTCGTACGCATCCTGGATCGTGTACCAGTCGTACTTCTCACGCAGCTTGACATACGTGCGCAGTGCTGCCCGCACCTCGAGTTCACCGAACGTCACGGATCCGCTGTGCGCGACATCAATCACCTGCACGTCGCCGGTCGCGGTGTTGTCCCTAATAATCACAGGTGGCGACGGTCTCTTTAGTTGTACTAAAGCTGACGAGCCAAGAATTGAGACAAGTGCGACGAACATGGCCCCGCCCGCAACGCGCCATGCAATCTTCGTCATGTTTTCCTGCAGCTGCTGCCGGGACTTCTCGAACGAGAGCGCTTCCCTGAAATACATCCGCGCCATCTCGCGCGGATCGGCGTCGGCGAGTTTCGCCGCAATGTGCTGCAGCGCGGCCGCGCAATTGCCATCGACGGCAACCGCGACTGGCTCAGCCCGCGCCGGCGCCGGCTTCCATGGCATCCATTTCATGGCGCACTCCCCTGTGTCGCATGGTTGACGGGCATCCACGGCCCCTCCGGTTGCGTCGGCTTTGGTGCCGACGAACACGCAGCAAGGAGCGCGGCGCAGCAAAGCACGACGATTAATTTCACGTCAATCTCCGATCGATGTGTACTGTCCGCCGTCTCTGATCGCTCTGGCGGACATGCTGCCGTTTATTTCTCCCGCTCGAACTCGGAGCCAGGTGTAACGAGATGTCCATTCGACTTATCGATCGTCATTGCATATTGAATGCTGGAACTAACAATCATCTTCCCATCCACAATCGTGGCCGGTTGTTGGCGCATTACCGTTCCGACCTTGTTTCCATCGTCGTTGTACTGATCTTCCCGATGCGAAACATAAAAATCATTTCCGGTCCCATTTCTGCTAATGACGATATCTTTATAGTCCTGACCACTAACGCGCGCCCACTTGCCAATGTACTGATCACCATCGTTGCCCTTGCCGCATCCAAATTGCGCCAACGCCACGACGACCACTACTGTCGCCTTCGCAAATCGAATTTCCCTCATGGACATCTCCTGGTATGTAAGATCACGCGCGGCCAATCGAGTTGGTAGGCGCCGATGATGCCCCACTTGCGCGGCCGCCTGTCAGCTTCATCGCCCTCATGGCTGCGCTGGCCGCGTTACCGAGCTTACCAACCATCGAGGAGATGCCCACGCCACCTGCAAGTTGCGATGCGAGTGACGGCATGCTCAACGACACCACGATGAACACAAGCCCCGCCCCGATAATCTTTCCTTCAATTGCATAGGTCAGCATCACGTTATGCACGTCGAATGTCTTCGGCAGTACAGAGGTCATGAAATTCACCTCGATCGCGCCTGTTGCACCGAATAGTGCGACGAGCAGGCCATAGTTCAGACACTGTCCGACCCAGTTCTGGAAGAACTGGCGCGTCGCCGGGAAAAGTGCCGCAACAACGAAGGCCGGCCCGAGCGCGAGCAGCAATCCAAGAGCGAACTTTGCAAGGATGATGTATGCCGCTGCAATCGCGAGAAACGGAACGCCGACCAGCAGGATGCAGATTGCAAGTACTGAAACTTCGATATAGAGGCCGACATCGCTCCACGTCAGTCCCGCGTACATTGTCTTGATTGCGGAGATATAGAGATTCAACAGCGTATCGAGCCCACTACTCAGGCTGTTGCCACCCATCAAGGCACTACTCAGATCGTCCCCGAGGCCATTGAAGAACGGCACCACGTATTCGCTGTAGTAGCTGATATTCATCCCGAGCGTGAGCACAGCCGCCCACCCGGCCATCTTCAGCAGGAAGTCGGATATCGGGCTGTCGTTGTGGCCACGCCAGTACGACACGAGTACGAGCAGGACGTAGAGACTAAAGCAGGCTGCGACCAGCGGACTGATCAGTGAGATCATCCGGGCCGAGCCGGTATTAATCGTGTTCAGCACGTTCTGGTCGAACGAGTTGAACATGTCGGTAAAGATCTGCAGTTGCATGATCGCACTCCGCGTTATTGATCGGCGTTGTCGTCGCCGTTCAGTCGTTGCTGCATGTCGTTATGGGCGGCCTGTTGCGCGAAATCCTTCTCCGCATCCTGAAGTCGCGCCGCGAGGTCGAGGCGCATCTTTTCCGCGTTGATCGACGAGTTTTCTGCCGCCCACCGGTTTTGCAAATCGGCCTTCGCCGCCGGATCCTGTGTGAGGTTCGACTGCTGCATCAGCTGCTGGATGTTCGTCAGCCGGTCGATCGACGCCTGATACGAGCGCATCGCCATTGCCTTGTTGGCGGCCAGAGTATCGTTCAGACGCTGCTGCCCGGGCGTGTACGCGGTCATCCCCTCCTGGCTCTCGATACTGCTGGCGAGGCCGCTGATTCCGTTCAACTGCCCGCTCTTCACTTCGTCGTAGACCGACTGCCACTGATCCGGCAGGTAGTTGCGCAGCGACGGGTCATTGAAGAGGTTTCCGAGGCCGCGATTGCCGATTGTCGACTGGTACTGGTCCGAGAGCAGGCTGTATTGCTGCTCCAGCTGCTTGACGGTCGAGATCGCCTGCGCGATCGCCTGCAGGTCGATCACCGGGACACCCTGCGCGTGCGCTGCCTGCATCGAGAACGCGGCCGCGATCAATGCGGCGCCCGTCAAATCGCGAATGACCTTCATCGTCATGCTCCCAAGCTGGACTGCAGTTGTCGGCAAACCATCGCAATACATTGCGGCGGCGGCCAGTCCCGCGCAGCCAGTCGAGCAAGCCACAAGCAAAACGCGCTCGGCGTCCACTCTCCGGTGCCAGCGCCGGTCGTGCTCGTCCGCCCGCTCCTTGAGCTGTTCGCGCTTCGCTGGCTCGATCGCCGACGAAAGGTGAAGATCGAGGGTCGTCATCATTCGGTTTCCTCAACAAGTTCGGCTTCGTGCTTACGATCGCGTTTGCCCTTGCGGCGTGCCTGGAACAGCTGCATTCGCAGGTCCGTGTCGCCATGTGCGTCGCGCGCGCATTCTTCCCAGATCGCAACGTTGTCCAGACTGCTGGAAAGCACCGCGATCTCGTCGTTCATACCGCCCAGGTCCAGTGTTGCAAACGCCGACTGGTTGCTCTGCTTGATCAGGAACGTGCGCGACTCCTTCGACAGCCGCTTGAGCGTGTCGAATTCGCGGTCGGTCAGGTTCAGGAGCTTGTAACCGTCGCGCGTCGCGTCCGGATTCGGCAGATAGATCTTTGTCGCCGTCAGGTCGCGGATCTCAGCGAACACCGGACACTGGATGGCGTCCTCCGGCGACTGCGAATCCAGGATCAGGAATTCGTCTGCCTTGCGGCCCGTCTTGAGCGACTTGCGGATCAGCTCCTGTGTGGTGGGGTAGCTGGCCGGCAGCCAGAATTCGGCAATCACCGTCGCGAGCAGGCCGCCCCTCTTCTGCATCTGGTCCTTGAGGTACAGCAGGTGTGCAAGCACCGGCTCCGTGGCGGCATAGTCTTTCTTCAGGAAGTCAGTGACATCGAAGCCGATCCGGCGCACGTCGGTAATGTTCGTCAGCGCATCCGGTACGTTGTCCAGCGCCCATGCGAATCGACCGTTAGTTGCACCACACCACTGGCTCAGACGTACCCACAGGCCGCTCTCGTCGCCCGTATCCGGAATCGACTCCAGTAGGCGGCTGAAAGTCCTGTGCTCGATGTTCTCCAGCTTCATGACGGTGTCGACCGCGTGCTTGATCTGGCGCTGGTCGTCAGCACTTAGCTTGCCGTTCTCGTCGCGGCAGCAGGCACCCACCAGGTCGTAAAGGTGCGCGAGGTTGCGCTTCGTCTCGGGCAGGCCAAACGGCGCAAGACCTGTCGGCTCGCCTTCGCGCAGCGTGTAGTAGACCGCGCCCATCTCCTCGAGGAAGATCCGCAGACCTTGATCGAGATCGAGCGCGAAGATCTTCGGGTCGAACCGCTCGAGGAAGGCGAGCAGCATCGTCTCGAGGGTGGTCTTGCCCGTGCCAGTCGAGCCGAGAATCAGCGTGTGGCCGGCAACTTTCTCACCCACGCTATCCTCATCCAGGCGCGAAGCGTGACAGTTCAGGCTGAACAGGCTTTTCGCAACGGTCTGCACCGGCATGAGGGCCGTGCCGTCGCCGAGCGGATTGCCGCGTGCCTTGCCGGCCGAATAGGTATGCATCGAGAACGACGACGCGAGACTGCGGGTCGACTTCGGCATCGGCCGCGGCTTCGTTCTGAATCCCGGCACCTGGCTCATGTACGTGAATGGCGCCGATGCCGTCGCCTTCACGAACTTGAAGCCGCAATCGTTCAGCGCACGACTTGTTACGTATGCGCCGTTACTGATTGCCTTCTCCGGCGTGTCTCCGTACACGACAAGTGCACCGTGATAGTCGCCGAATGCGAGATCGCGACCGGCGATCAGCGCCACCGCATCCTCCAGTTCCTTGATCTGGTGCTTCGCCTTGTCTTCGACCGACCGCAGGTGATTGATCTGGTCTTCGATCGCCTTCATCGCTTCGGCAGTGCTCAAACAGCCCAGGCTCTGCGTGAAGGTGAATTCGACGGGCAGCGACAGCAGCGGATTCGTCTGCCCCCAGCCGGCCTTCGGAAAATCCTTCAGGTCGTAGCAGACCGCGAACCGGGTTGAGCGATCGGCGCGGATCTCAACCGTGTCGTAGTGGAAGTGCAGGTGCGAAGTCGGGATCAGGTCGCGGCCGGTTGCCTGCGTGACCGGCACACGCTCATCGACGCCGTTCACGAGTTCGCCAATGAACTGATACGCCTCCGAGAACAGGATGCCGTTGTGCCCGTATGTTTCGAGCAGTTGAGGATCGTAGGCAACGAGAGCCTTCATCAGCCCCTCGCCCAGCTCCTCGAGCTCGCGCACCGTCTCGTCCAGGTCGTCGCCCTGCAGGATCGCGGTGATGTAGAAGCTGTTCTCGAAGTGATCGTGCCTTCGGAAGCGCTGCAGGTATTTGTCGACGGCCTGCTGGATGAACGGATTGCAGAAACGATACTCGTCGCCAAACGAGACGCTGCGCCGGCGAAACGTGGTCCACAGCGACAGGCGGTTGCCTTTCTCCAGCGTCATCGCGGCCAGCTGACGGTTCCAGCTGTCGTAGCGTGCTTCGATCTCGCCACGGCTCACCGATTCGAATGGGACGCCGTTCACGCGCATCACGAGGAAACCGCCGCCGTTGTCGATGCTCGTCGCCGTTTCCGACACCGGACGGCCGATGCGCGGCAGCTTGTCCTCCGCGGACGCAACGAGCCGGTTCAGTTCGTTGCTCACGCGCATGCCTCGCCTCCCGCGTCCGGCGCGTCGTCCGCGCCGCGAATGCGACGGCGCTCCTCCGCGAGCCGGCGAAACACGTCATACATTGTCTTGCCCGAACCGGGAGCACCAGCCGTCATGGTGTGGCCCACAATGGGCGGGCACGCACTGGCAGCGCCATCTGACGACGGCGCAGGATTGTGGTCATTCATCTTCGTCGTCCTCTGCGTGCGCAAGCAGGCGCTGACGCAGCGCCTCGAAGCGCTCAAGGTCCCGGCCGCGCGAAAACGAGCGGGTGTACACGTCCAGGTCACGGCCATAGCGCATCGGTGCGAGCGTGTATGTCCTGCCGAATACCGACACACGGCGGCGGTCCAGCCAGCAGCGAAATTCCAGCCACGTCAGGCGCAGTGCCTGGTCATCGGTCTCGCAGACATGCCGGAAAAACAGGAAGATGGGCACGCCAGACGAGCCAATCAACAGACCGCCGGGACCGAGCACGAAGCCACCGACCATACTGGTGATCAGCGATGTGCAGCCAATGATCAGCGCCGGGAACATCGGGACGCCGCCGATCATCGCGGCACGGTTCAGGCCTGCGTACGAGGGGTACAGCGTGCGTTCGTCTTCCATGGTGATTCAGGCGAAGAGTCCGAACGCCCAGCCGGCGAGCACGAGTGCCGACCCCACGCCGGCCACCTTCGCGATGCCGCCACCAAAGTCATGGATCCAGTCGGCCTTGTTGGACCAGCACTGAACCCCAACCCACAGCAGATACGAACCGGCCAGCACGCCACAGATGCCGTAGAACCAGAGCGTGAAACTGTTGACCGCCGAGGTGCCCGCGGCGAGGCCACCGCCCGCCCGGGCTCCGCGGGCGGCCATCGACATGACCACGGCGCCGATGCGCCCGGCATTCCTGCCACGCAATCGCACCAAAGCCGCGGCACGGCCGGTCAAGGGTTCGAGAAGAATCTTCTTCATCTGCCTGCTCCGTCAAAAATCGCCCAGGGCATCCCAGGCTGGATGGTGATTGACCGGTTGGGCGTGGTCGGCCCCGGTGTCGGTGCTCACTGAATCATCGGCCCGCCGCACGCGGGCCGGCTGCACTGCCGCGCGCGATGCCGTGTGCACAGCGGGTGTCTTGCCCTCCGGTACGACGGCGATCGGCGGCACGACCGCAGCGCTGGCTTCGCTATCGGGCACGTTCGCAGCCACGCGCTGGACATAACTCGTGCCACCCACATCCGGTTTGAAGCCGCGCGTGAAATTGCCGCTGTAGTAGCAGCTAAGCGCCGCACGCACGGCATCCTGCGGCACGCGTCCGCCGGCGGCCGCGCGGGTGTAGCAGTCGGTGAGGATGGCGCCGCCCGCGCGCAGGTTCGCGCACGGATCGAACGCGGTTTCAGGGGTAAGGCCATAGACCCGCAGGTTCGCGCGATTGACCTGGGCCAGGCCCGTGCTGTAGTTCCAGCCAGCCGCCTCAAGCGCACGCACGGTCGCCACCGCCTCGTCGCGGTTGCGCGGTTGGCGCACCAGGTGGCCGCCGACCACGCCGATGGCGAAGGGATCGAAGCCGGATTCGGTCTTGACGAGCGCCTGCAGGGTGGTCGGATAGACGGCCGGGGCGCATTGCTGTGCGAGCATCGCGAAGTCGACTGGCATCATGACCGCTCCGTTGCGGGCCCCAACGCGAGGTGGGTTTTCATGCGGCGTCTCGGTCGCGCCTGAGCCGATGCGCGACGCCTTCGGCGACGGCAACCGCGACCGCAGGCAACTGGGGCGTCACTCGCATTGCAGCCGTACCGCCCACGCCCAGCTCGAGAGCGGCCGTCACAATGACCGATAGCGACAGCCCATGCATCCGCTGGACGACCCAGCCTACGTAGTGTTCGAGAAACCAGCACATGCCACCGCAGCCGCACGCGACGAGCACTCGCAGCTGCAACAGGCCCATTCCAACGGCTTTCGCAAGGGGATGTCTAAAGAGGCTGCGCATGGTTTACCAC
Organism: Paraburkholderia sp. J7; assembly: GCF_905220155.1. Lineage (NCBI taxonomy): Bacteria > Pseudomonadati > Pseudomonadota > Betaproteobacteria > Burkholderiales > Burkholderiaceae > Paraburkholderia > Paraburkholderia sp. J7. The sequence goes on from NZ_CAJMYZ010000034.1 coordinate 35,229, forward strand.
TCCCGGTTGTCAAGCGGCCAGCCGCGTCTGTACGCCACGCAGCCGATCGCGGTCCAGCCCAGACCCACGATGGCCACCGCCATGAGCTCGCGCAACGATGAGTGACGCTCCACCATCCAGTACGCTGCGCCAAGTAACGATGTCGCGCCCACGAACAACAGCAGTGCGCACGCACCCTTTCGAATCCACCCGAAAACCGTGCCCATTACGATGCCCTCCAATGTGGCAAGACCTCACTTGCATGCTGCGAGCCCGTCGTGCCCATGCCGCTATCCCTCCGACCCCGCCTCACGCGCCCGGACGAAGCTGCCGCACGGTATCTCGCTGCGCGCAGGATCTCGATTTGAGCATCGACAGCGTCCACCCCCCTCATTAATCATTAGGAATGCTAACGTTATACATTGTTGAATAATGTGGTTCCGATCAAAGCCTTCATGTAACAGGTCCAGATGAGCGCGTTTTCGCTATTGCTACTGCGGAAACTGACCGATGTGACAAACCATTTCAATGCAATGCATATAACTTAGTTATGCTTATTGATTTGGCGAAACCTCCCACAAAAAACGTTAGCACGTTCAGCCCGTTAGCTATTTCCATTAGACGTCACAACCCCGTCCTTGAGACATAGCAAGACCGCAGCGTTGAGTTACGTGTGGTCTTTCCGTTTCGAGCTGGGCGGCAAAGCACGGAATTCCTTGCCAGATTGTTCGTCTTCCACTGTTTTCAGTACCATGGGTGGCCCGTATACTGGTCCGATGAGATGAATTTCTTCCAGTATGGGACATTTTTGTCCCATACACAACACAAAAGACCAATTTAAATGCCATTTTCGTTTGGTTCGCGCCTAGCCGAAGAGCGTGATCGGCTCGGATTTACTCAGGGAAACATCGCCGAGTGGACAGGCATCAACCGTAAGACTCAATCTGCCTACGAAAAAGAACAGCGCTATCCGGATGCTGGCTATCTGATGACGCTAATCGAGCACGGCGTGGATGTCGCCTATTTGCTAACCGGGAAACGAGCTGCGCGCTACGGAGCGGTGGATGAGCAATTGCTACAAAAGGTGTTTGCGACCATCGAAGCCAGCATCTCTGCCGCAGGTCTTCCCGTGGATGTTGAGAAGAAGGCCAAGCTGTTCGCACTGGTCTATCAAGCGTCCTCAGAAACTGGGCAGGTAGATCCGCTGATCGTGCGAAAGGCAATCAGCCTCATTTCCTGACCATCTCAACCGGTTGCGTGACTCAACACTGCTGCCCGCTCAACTGCATCCACAGGCGCCTGCGATACCGCGTACAGGCCCCCTCTCTGTCATCCCTGCGCGCCGTTCCCGCCGCTCGACAATTAATTGCGCGCTTTTGGAACGCGACTCATGCCGTGCGCGCTCAGTCAGCCAGTCGTTTAGCTCGCGCGGAAGTCGGCACTGCGAGCGAACAATGCTACTCATCCGCCCCTCTGCTTCACTCGGGCGGCATAGCGATCAACTGGCACTGCAGTGACACTTTCGCCGAAACACCGTGACAACTTCAAGATGCCCAATTACTCTAGTTTTTTATGGGAACTTGTGCTACGCCCCACTACCCTGGCTTCTAAGCGCCCGGGTGCTGCGCGGCGGGTCTGCCCGCCCCTCTTTTTGCAGTGGTCGGCCGCAGGTTTTTCATGTCTTGTACGTTCTGCCGCATACATGCGGGAGCGATTGTCTTGCAGATCGACTCCCGCTTCGTGAAACAAGCGACGAAACAGGACAAGCGAGCGACGGAGGTACTGATTGGCAGCGTCTGACTCGACATGCAGGCGCTCCGGGAACGTTTGCGCATTCTCCGGCGTGACATGGCCGTTAGTGGCATCCGTAATTCCCCTCGCCAACCAGAATGCGTAATGTGGGAAAAGGTGCGCCAGTGCCTCGATCATATCCGGCGTTGGTCGTTGGCGTCGATGAAATACCTTGCGCCACCGTTGCGTGGAAACTCCAGTGTACTCAGTCAGACGCTCAAAAGAGCCTCGCCCTGGCTCCGGAATTTGAATCAATTCGGTAAACGAATCGACGACTCGCCGGAGCGCTCCGCGCCGCAGGCCACCTTCCGTTTGCCCAAGCCGTGCTTGCTCATTCAGAAGCACGATAAGGCGATCTTCAATCGTTGTAGACATGTCCAGAATATCCTGATCCGGTGACTTGTCCTGTTAGGCCGCAACATTTCGTATGAAAATACTGCACCTCCCTCTGAGCATGCCATCTCGGTTACACTCAGAAACATTGATGACAGTCGTTCGGTGGTCTGTCGGTAAGAAGCTCTTTGACAGGTCGCAAAACGCGACATTAGGTCGGCAAGAAATTCGGCACCTGGCAAAGCGATTGGTAGTTAAGCTAAGCGCACCACCGGTCAACCAAAGCGGTCGGTCAGTTTCCTTGCGACCCGGTACGGAGTGGCGGGCGGTAAATCGACTGGATCAATGCACGGCGCATGGTAAGCGACCGATAGACGCGTTTTGTCGAGCGTGCATAATTGGGATCGCAATGCGCAACCATTAGGAGTGCGAGCAATTCCGGATTTTCGGAACTGCAGCCAGCTCGTCCCATGTGAAAGCCCACGCGTGACCTTAACGGCACAAAACGCATGGAGGGGCTATTTGCGGCTTCGCAGATCGCTTCGGCATCGAGGGCGTCGTTTTTTCATGAGCGCCGCCCTTGCGGTACGGGGCGACAAACTGGGGTGGAATCAGGCGCACGTCATGTCCGAGAGCGCGGAGTTCGCGTGCCCAGTCGTGCGCGGCGGCGCAGGCATCCATTGCAACGAGGCACGGTTTAAGTTTTGCAAACCAGATAACGAATCGATCGCCCGTAAGCGCAGTAAGCTTCCGCAGGGTTGTAGTCGCATTTATTTCGTATTCCTTAATTTATTGCCCAAGAAAGCAAGGAATAAGAGAATATGAAGAGCGTCGCCACATCCATCGCTACACGACGAATTTTCACTCAACCCACGCACCTCTTTTGTCGTCGTTTCGTTTTGCATGCCGGTTCCTGTGTGTGGGTTGGTCGATCATATGACCTTTCAAATTATTGCCCACGCGTGGGTTTTTTATTCGTCTTAGGACCCGGTTAGGAAAAATAAAATGCGCTCGACACGCCACGCTCTCGGCCTGGAATCTATCGACTTCCAAGACCGTTTTTGTTTGACGCCCTGACCGGGGCGTACGCGACCATCACAAGATGGGGTACAAAACGATCGAGACGGCGGACGGGACCGATCCAGAGTCTCCGCAACAGATGCTCTCGAAGATCGTCGAGACCCACACGAAACTGAAGATCTCGTTTGATCTTAGCTTCGCGGGTCCGTCGGTCAGCTTCCCCAAGGTCGATCGCAACCACCCATGCTCAACGCAATGCGGCACCAGTGGACCATGTCGAAGGATGACCTGAAGATCATCAAGGGCGCCGGCTCCCGTGGTGCGGGTCCCGTGAATATCGCGACAGGTATGGTGTCGGGCGCATTCGCTGAGATCGAACCGACGATCTACATGCCGGTCGATCTGTTGGTGGACCGCGGATTCTCCGCTGAAGAGCTCGCGCCAGTCACACTGCGCGAGATCGGTCGCGTGTTTGTCTATTTTGAGTTCATCTCCCACACCGCTGCGACCAACCAGGTGCTGACTGGCATTGCGCGGGCACTGGACACCACTGACACACAGAAGGATCGTACGGTGATCCTGCTCGCGGCCCGTGAAGCACTCAAACTCAAGGACTTCGATGCGAAGGAGCTGGAGAACATCACTGACAAACGGGTCATCGAAACCGTCCTCTTGTCGAACGTTGTGCGCGAGAGCCGCTCGGAGCTGGGCAGTGACATCTACGACGAAAACAGCTACTAGTTCCTCGCCGACCAGTACACGACGCGTCATGGCGCGGGGCGCTATCTCGTGACCTCGCTGGACAAGCTCTACAAGTCGTCGTGGGGCATCAGTACCCGTTTGTTGCCGAGCTATGAGATGGTCGAAGGCCTCCAGCTCGGCAAGCTTCCCGCGTTTTCGCTCTATGCGGGTTTTCTGAGTCTGATCATGATCGCTTCGGACAGTCATCTCGACGCGACCTACGACCGTCCTCAGCTGAGCCGTCCTCGCGCGTCGGCAAAACGATGGCCAACTCTGCGAAGAGAGGTTGGCTGGCTCGCTGATGCGTGCGCGGAGTAACTCACCGAAACTCAGAAATAGACCGCGTTATCAAGTGCGCAACACTGTCGGGACTTCGCACTCTCGCGCCGTGGTGTCCTCTGCTGAGAACCACGGTTGTTAGGTCGTGGGTTGGTGCCAGCGACGCGGGCTCTGATTGATTGCGAGTCGCACGACGTTGTTTCGGCTTGGTCGCGTGCCGAAGGCCTCTGCAATTAGATCCGTAGCGCGCTTGAAATCGGTCGTCGGTAAGAGAGTCGGTGCCCACGAAACCAAATCGGCCACGGCTCGATAGTCACTGCGCAAGGCTCGATCGAACAGTATGCGGACTTCCTCGAGGATCAAAGTCCGGTCTTTGGCCACAGACCCTCCGTGCTCTCGTCGATTTTGATCATGTATTGGTCTCGTTTATTACGAAATACGTGATGCGTACTACAGAAGCGTACTTCGGCAGCTGTTCGCTACCTCCCTCACATTCCCGCGTGGGGCTCGTAGGGTCGTGACGTCCGAAACGACACAGTGCCCCGTGAAACAATGGCCATGAAATACGCTGAAACGCTTATCTGGCAAGGGTTAGAACGATGCGTAAAAATCGTCAGGCATGTTTCACGCGGGAGCCACAGAGCGCTTTGAGAGCGGCGAGATGTGTCGCCGCGTCGCTCGTGAGCTGCCGCGGCGCTTGGGCGATTGTTGCGGATGCAGCCGCGCGCGGAGCCGGAGCGGCAGCGCTGATTTTATTGATCTGGCCCCGTTTAATCAAATTCACAAACTCCACGGCCCATTCGCCGCCGACGCGTCGAGCAACGTCCTCGCCCGAGCGGTAGACCGTCAAACACGCCCCACCCTCGCTCACGACGTAGCGCTGCATGCCGGCAGCATCCTCGAAGGCCTGACCATCGAGCTGTGCGAGATCGCGTGCTGCGCGCTGCTTCGCCTGCACGGCGTCGCTTGCAGCAGCTTGTTCGGCGTGACGAGCACGCAGTTGGTGGCTGAAGTCCGTCGGGCTTGTGAGCAGCGCTCGCAGATAGCTGATCGGGTATATCGCCTTGCGCAGAGGTTCCCAGCAGAGCTCGACGACGTGGGAGAGCAGTTTTCCCGCTTCGCGGGCTTGGCGCATCAGCTTAAAGATCAGGAAGTCCGTGAAGCCGAGCGTCCGCAGACGCTGCAGGTCTTCCGGCGGTTGTCCGGGTTTGTTTGTGGAAAACTCCGCCGGTTGTCTCTTTTGAAAAGCTGTAGGGATAAGATCCTTAGTATTAGCACCGTCTGCCACGCAGTCATACGGCTGCGTAAATTCTTTGGCGGATTCGGCGGCTGCTTCGTTAGGCTGCGTGTCAGTCTCCGCGTCAGGGCCTTCCGCAAGCCCGAGCAACACCGCAGCTTTCTCCGTCAGATGCAGATACGCACGACCGAACAGACCCGCTTCGACGTAACGGCGCTGCGGGCGACGGTCGATCAGTCCAGCGGTCTCCAGGTCCGTAAGGCTGCGGTAAAACGTGCGTTCCGATTGCATCGCGCGTTCGGTCAATAGCGTGCGACGAGCAAAGATCTCACCGAAGGGTTTAGCGGCGTCAACGGTACGGGCGAGGGCGGCGAGAACCGCGCGTGCGCGTGCCGGCACACCGTCGAGCCGAGCAGCCCGATGCGTCGCCCGGAGGATGACCCAAGGGAGGTTGACGTTGTCAGTGAAGAGATCTGTTTGCGAAGGGTGTGTTTGTCCCTCGCCAGCGGTACCGAGTACGCGCGCGATAGCCATAGCCAGTCCATTTCCAAGAATGGATTCGAAAACGCTTGACTGACTAGGGGGATCGGCTACACTCGGTGCTGTACAAAGCCTGCCCGGTTATGTACAGAACTCGATGACTGGTTGGCGCCAGATATCGGGTAGGTAGCTTCGGACCCAGTCCTCAAGCTGCTGGTCAAAAGCCTTCGGTTCCAGCCGAGGGCTTTTGTTTTTTGTGCCGTGGTTAGCTCACGTCAATGCTCCTGAGGTTAGTCGGTTTTACCGACTCCTTAAAAATCAAACACTTAGTCATTCGAGATGGTGGCTGCTTTCTTGTGCCATCCGCTCCAGATGCAAGCGAATCGCCTCTTGCGCCGCACTCGCCTGCTCTTCCGACTTGAACTCGATCCGCATTACGTTGCCCACGCGGCGCACGTCGCACCAAGTCGCCTTTCCAGCTTTGACCTTGAACTTCTCGGCGGCCGCTGCCGGCTTCGCCGGCGCTTCGACGGTGCGTGCGAACTTCAGGGCCTGCTTCTGATCGAGCTTCTTATCGGCCAGTTGCTGAACTGCCTCAATCACCCGTGCTGCTTTTCCTGCCTCCGCGAGGCTGGCCAAGTCAGCTGCAACTCCGGCGCCGAGGATCGTCTTGTTGGCGTCGACGATATCCAAGACCTCACTAGGGAGACGGCCGAACGCGAAAAGATCGCTGACGGCTTGCTTCGAAAGACCAGAGCGCTCCGCAACATCGGATTGCGTGAACTCGGGATGGCCTTCGTGGAAGCGCTTGAGACCGATGAATTTCTCGTAGTCGGTCAGATCCGACTGCATCAAGTTTGCGAAGAACGCGCCGTCGGTTGCTTCGACTTCATCCTTGGCGGTGCCCAACACGCAGCGAATCGTTGGTAGGGAGAGGTCCCTGTGCGTGTCCACGCGATGATGGCCTGACCAGATATCCCACTCGCCATCGGGGCGCGTGAGGACAACGACCGGCTCGATGAGTCCATTGTGGCGAACGTTCTCAAGCAACTCGACGTACTTCTCGCGCGGCTTGAACCGTCGGCGACCCGGAACCTCGTGGAGCTTGTCCACCGGGAGTTCCACTGCACCGCCGGTATTGCGCGCCGCTTCCAGCTCGGCGGTCAGCTCCTCGATCTTCCTTTGGTAGCGCTGCGCCTCAAGACGGAAAGCGCCAAGCTGACCAGGCATCGTCATCGGACGCTGCTCAGCGATTGGCGTGCGTTCTGTTGCGCCCTCTGCAACCTTGTCGGCGAGATTCGCAGTCCGTGCCATCAACCGGTCTTTAAGTTTGCTCGACATCTGCCACCTCTCTACCTTGAGCCTCAATCTGCAGACGCCAGGCGTGCTGCAGTTCAGCCTCCAACTCATCGATCACGCCATCGAACGACTCGAGCGCCCGGTTGTACGTTGCGGTCGAGCCGTCGTACTTCGAGAGGTCGTAGATCGTTTTGAACTCGGCCGTCGCGTTCTTGACCAGATCGCTCTCCAGTACTTCGGAGCGTGCGAGTAGTTCAGCGTAGGTCTGCTGGATCCAAGACTTCACGACATCGGTGGTCGACACGCCCGGCTTCACTTTCGAGAGCACGACCTTGATGAACGCGAAGGTTTTCTCCACCGACCGCCCATCGGAGAGCGATCGGAAGAGTTCAGCGAACTGCCGGAAGAACTGAGTGCTCGAGGCGTAGTCGAGGGTTTCCGGGGGCAGGGGGATCACCATCCCGTCGGTCGCCATGAAACAACCGATCGCGAGATACGAGAGCGTCGGCGGCGTGTCAATCACCACCACGTCGTAACGCTCGCGGATCGTGTCCATAGCGCTGTCGAGGACCTTCCAGAACTCGTAGTCCGGCTCCGAAGCCTGCTTGTTCGGCAGATAGTAGTCAGCACCGAAGAGCGCCGACGACGACGGGATGATATCCAGACCGTCCCAATATGACGGGATCGCGACGTCGATAAGATCGGAAGCTTCACCGTAGACAACCGGCATCACCGTCATCTCTTCGGTGACTTCCGGCGTCGGGACGTAACCCATGAGCGTCGTGGACGATGCTTGCGGATCGAGGTCGATCAGCAGCACCTTATGTCCGTGCAGGGTTAACCCTTGGGCAAGCGCCACGGCGTTCGTCGTCTTTCCGACGCCACCTTTGAAGTTCCCGACAGAGATGACAATGCCCTTAGCGCCGTTGGGGCGCGGATCGTAGGGGCCAGCCAGTCGCACGAACTGTTGGGCTTCAGCGAGCGTGAACTCACGATTGCGTCCGCGCATCGTCCCAACAGGAAGGCCTTCGCGGTGGCCGCGAGTACAGAGATAATTGATCTGTGCCCGCTCGAGCTTGCAGATCTTCGCGAGGCGAGCGCCCGTCACCGTGGGCGCTTGCTTGCGCGGCCACGGTTCGAGCAGATCGTCGCGGAGCTTAGCGAGCGTACCCTCGGCGCGGTCGGCGATCGCGTTGAGCTCGTTCACCCCAATCGTGATTCTTGGGGGCGAGAGGTCTTTAATTGCCATGTCTGTAACCTCGTTTCACGTCCGTCATCGAAAAATGCCAGATTCTTCGAAATCCGGCGACGTAATCGTTTAGGCGAAATGTAGCGGGTTAACAACGCCCTTGCAAGTTAACTTTCCTGGGTCGTACCCCAGGGAAAGCCGCACCGGGCCTGGGTGTGGCGGAAAATCCTCGAATTTGGATCAGGAAATCCCACCTGGACAAATGGAATTTCTTGCCCGCTCAGGTGGCGGCGCGTTGGGTTTGCAGTGCAGCACTGCTCTCCTCGCAGCGAGCGATGAGGTTTGCGTGGACGTCTAGGTCGTGAAAAATCGCCCACGTTCCGCAGAGATGGCCAAGTTGGTGGACGATCAGTCGCACCGCGGGGTCTTCGCTTGGGTTGGTCCCGTCTTGGTGACAGGCGCCGATCGACTGGTTCAAAGCTCTGCCGTTTGGGAACCCCGTAAAAAGTTAACTCTGCTTCTGGTCGTCGGAGACCAAAAAAGTAGGCGTGGCATAAGCCCCCTCCCGGAGGAGGGAGCTTGCGGGATGGTCAGTGGGCGTGCCGAGCCGCGGAGCGCGTACGCTGAACCCGAATGCTCGAGTAGCACGTAAGGCGTTGGACAGAGGCGAGGTTGATCAGCCAGTTCGGCTTGTCTTCCCGCAGGTGCCGCTGATCGTTGTAGATGGTTCCTGCACAGACGCCGAGGAAAGTCGCCATCCGTCGGCCGGTGAATCCTTCGGCGCGCATGCGGGCGATCCAACGCATGCGTTCTTCCTTCGTGAGCCACGCTGTGACGACTTCGTGGCCGTCCAGGTAGTGACGGATGGCGTAGCGTCCGATGCTTGCCGTTACCACCGCGATGTTCAGGATCTTGTCCGGTTCGATCAGCACGCGTCGGTTGGACCTGACGCCCTTGGAATACATTTCGTCGATGAATTGCTTGATACGGTCACACGTACCGTTGCCGCAGGACGAGGCGTCGCGCCATCTGATGTGCGATCGAGGGGAACTGCAGAAGGAAGTGCTGCAGCATCGCGACCTCATGCGCAAACTGCTGGTCACGCTCGGCCGCTGGGATGAGGTCGATCACAAACAGTTCGCCGGCCCGCTCGCGCGTGATGGGTGCGGTGCCACGACGGTGCCGCTCCCGCCCGAGTTGCGGGAGCGGCTGCTGCGCGAGTGCCAACGACTGGCGCTGGCCGAGCAGCAACTCGCGACGCTGGAGAAGACACGCCGGGCGAACGTGCCGGCTCTCGCGCGCCAGCGAAGCAATGCCCTTGCGCGCCTGAAGGGGATAGGCGACGTAGGCGCGTCGCGCCTCGCGCTCGAGCTGCAACCGTCGTCAGGTGGGCGCCTGCGTAGGGTTGCTGCCGCAGCTCTATGACAGCGGCCAGAGCCATACCGATCAGGGGCATTAGCAGGCAGGGTAACCGGAGAGTACGCGCGTTACTGGTCGAAATGGCCCACGAAATACAGGTGGTCCTCTTTTTGAGCGTCGTCGCAGACCATTCAGTCCGACGGTGTGCCGCTGTCTTCCATGTCGTTTGATCCGTGCGTCGTCCGCATCTTCGAAGGATCGATTTCCCAGATGAGCCCGTATCCAGCGGCGTAACACAATAGTGCCCAGGCAGAATAAGGAATGTCATTCTCGGCGCTTGTCCAGCGTCGGATATGACGCCCGGTTTTGTCCTTTAATCCAAGATATGCAGCCGCGGAACGGTCCGTCATTCCAGACTGCCGCAGAATCTCCTGAATTTCTGCACCTGTTGGCTTCGCCCAGTAAATGCCGGGTTGCAGGCATTCGCGGCGGATGGTGAGGTAAGTATTTTTGGTAGTCATTTGTGGTCCATGGAATCAGCCCCCACGGCTTCGCCGCGGGGGATACACGCTCCCTTCGGTCGCTTGACGGCCCCGGCCCGTGGTCTGCCTGGGCTATGCCGGATCGTCCCGCCGCTGACGCGGCGCGCCGGCGCTCTCCCCATGTCCGACGATGCGGCCATGGGGACCCCGTGCGCCTCGATCCGGGCGCGCGGCGCGCGCGACACTCCCGTAATTATCCAGCCCCCACGGCTTACGCCGCGGGGGATACACGCGCCCTGTGGGCGCTTGACGACCCCGCTGGTGGTCGGCCTGGGCTGACCCGGATCGTCCCGCCGCTGCCGCGGCGCGCCGGCGCTCTCCCCATGTCCGACGATGCGGACATGGGGGGCCCCGTGCGCCTCGATCCGGGCGCGCGGCGCGCGCGACACTCCCGTGATTATCCAACCTCCTGGCATGCAAGGGGAGGGGCGCCAGCGCGCGGCCGTCCGGTTAGCGTCGCGACAGATCGCTAGGCTAACGCGGTGGCGGTTGCTGGTTTCCAAGCGCCGAGCGGACGGCGTCGACCTGTTCGGGCGTTAGCCGCGACACCGCTACAGACGTGGCGCGCTCGTAGATCATCAGGCCGTACACGTCAGCCAGGGGGCGCGCTTTCGCACACAGCCCCCCGCCCTGGCCACGCGATTCCTGCGCGCACCAGTAGTTGATTGCCTGCTCGATTTCAGCAATGGTCAAGACGGCAGTCATGGTTGCCTCACGGGCCCGCGCGATTTCTACGCGGGCGTTGAATATTAATAAGGATGCCGAAGTTTAATGCAGATTCCCGTTGTGCTCCATGAGCATGGCAACAGGTGCACAGGGCGGCACGCGCTCGAAACCAGCCAGGGCGACGCGGGCGATGGCGCGCAACTCCTCGCGATGTATCTCTACCGGATCGCCTTTGTGATCGAGCATGCTGGCAATGCGCCGGAGCGCATCGGCGGATTGTGCCGCCGCGTCAGCCGACAGGGCCATGCGATACAGTTCGCCGCGAACGATGCCACGGTCTCCGTACTGCCAGACAGCCAGGAGCGGCAGCAGGGCGGACAGCCACGTAGGACGGGTATTGAGCGGATCCATGTGAATTCCCCTTTATGGGTGCGCCCCGACCGGGAGGCCGGGGCGGTCCGGTTAGCCGCGCAGGCGGCGCAGTTCGTCAGCCAGCACCCACAAGGCACGATTCAGACGGATGTTTTGATCGATGCCCGCGACGGCTCGGGTCGTGGTCGCCTTGCCCTTCGCGTTCCGACCGTGCAGCCCACCGCGAATCATGTTTTCCTGCACACGGTTGAAGGTGGTCCAGATATCGGAGCCCTGGTCCTCGACACGACGCGGCGCGAGAATCTGCCGTTCCGTCACCGGCACAGGCGCGCCCTCGTCGTAGCGCAACGCGAGCGCTGCGCGGGCGAAGGCGACCTGTTCGCCCTCATCGAGCACCGTTGCCGCCATCCCTTCGCGTTGCTCTGCCGTCTCATCAAAGCTTTTCACCACCTTGAATGCGCCTTCGATGACCTCGCCAATCACATCACCCTTGTGCGGGATGCGGATATCGTTCGTCACGTTGCCGCATACGATGCCGTTCTGGCAGGCCCAGCGAATCATTCCGGCGATCATCTGGTAGCTCGATGCGCCATTGTGCGAGTTGACCAGGATAACCTCGTTGGCTTCGCGACCGCCGATCTGGTCGGCGTGGCGCAGGCGGATCATGTGCTTGGTGAAATCGCGCATGTCCTCATTGCGCACACGGGTCTGGCAGACCATGAAAGGCTGAAACCCCTCCTTGCGCAGGGCGTCGAGTACATCGACTGTCGGAATGTAGCTGTAGCGCGCCGAGCGGCTTTCGTGCGCGGTGTGGGCAAGAATGGAAGGCGCGACTTCTGCAATCTGGTCATTTGTCAAAGGATGCTGCGAACGCAGTGCGATGGCATTTCCGCTAAAACGGGTTGCAAGCTTGTTCATTTGATTCCCCAATGAAGGAGCTAACCCGGCCCGGGGCCGGGGGTCGGTCAGTTAGTCGATGGCGCGCAGGATGTTGGCCGCTTCCACGTGCTGCGTGGCGAACTCACGCAACTGGTGGTAACGCTCGATGATCGTGTCATCAAGGGTCTTTTCCGCGAGGTGACAGAGGGCGAAGAGGGTGACGGTAATGCCGAAGGCATCCGCTCCCATCATGTCGCTGTAGCCGTTCATATGCCAGCGCACATGCACGCGGCCCATGTTGGCCGGAGCCATGTAGAAACCACCATTTGACAGCGTGAAGTAATGCCACTCGCCGTGGTCGTAGCTGCTGCACAGGCGTGCTGCCCAGTCATAGACAAGTGATTCGCCAGCGATGTAATGGCGGCCCAGATAGCGCGGCAGGACATTCAGTTTCAGTTCATCGGGGATGACAGATGAGGTGATCTTGCAATCAGTAGTACTCACGGTTTGCCTCCGTTTTCGGCCTCAGCAGGATGCCTGGCCACGTTTCTATAATAGGCGGTTTTGTCCTTTATATCAAGAAATACACGAATTTAATTCAATATGAATAATTTCTATTTTTCATTTAATCTCATCGCTATTACGGCTGTTATGTCCTATTATTGATGGATGGCCAGGCATCCCGCCGAGGCCGAAACCCGGAGAATCTTTCATGGGAAAGATTGAAGCAACCGAAAACGCCGCGCAGCGGATCGAATACGTCGCCCTTTCGCGGCTCACGCTCTCGCAGTTGAACGCGCGCAAGAAAGCGCCGACCGGCATCGAAGCCCTGGCCGAAACCATTCGCGAAAAAGGCTTGATGCAGAACCTCGTCGTGCATGAAATGAAGGGCCGCGCGAAGTTGCCGAAACTTGGCGTATGCGCGGGCCAGCGTCGCCTGGCTGCGCTCGACCTTCTGGTTGAGAAGGGGCAGATTACTAAAGACTACGAAGTACCTGTCCTGATCGTCAGCGAGGGCGAAGCCGTCGCCGCGTCGCTAATCGAAAACCGCGAACGTGAGGCGATGCATCTGGCGGATGAGTGCGTGGCGTTCCGGCTGCTGACGGAGGAAGGCAGGAGCGTGGCGCATATCGCGGCCCTGTTCGCGGTGCCCGATGTCGCCGTACGCCGCGCGCTGAAAATCGCGAACCTTTCGCCGTCACTGCTCGACCTGCTGCGTGACGACAGGCTCGACTACGAACAGGCGAAGGTGCTGGCCCTGGCTGATGACCACGCGACGCAGGAACGCGTATGGGGCGAAGCCGTCAATAAGTGGCAGCGTCGACCGGACGAGTTGCGTAAGGCCATCACGCTCGCGGAAGTCGATGCACGCGAAAGCGCCCTTGCGCGGTTTGTTGGCCTGGACGCCTACGAGGCGGCAGGCGGACGGGTGAGGCGCGACCTGTTCAGCGACGACGCAAACGCCGGATACCTGGAAGATGCCGAACTGTTGCACCGGCTCGCAACGGAACGGCTGATCGAGCTATCCCAGGCGGTCGGAAGCGAAGGCTGGCAATGGATCGAGGCACGGACGCAATACCCGGCGATGGAGATCCTGCGTTGTGGCCGGATTGGCTCGACCACCCGCAAGCCGACGAAGGACGAGAAAGCCGAACTGGCCGCGCTCACCGCAACGAACGACGCCGCTCAGGCCGCGCTTAACGCGTACTACGACGAGGACGGTGAGCCGGACGAGGAACGGGGCGAGCGTCTGGAGGCTGAGGCCACGGCGGCGACGTTTGCCGTGGACCAGTACGCGGAGCGCTTCGAGGCGTTCGACCCGGAAGAGATGAAGCAGGCAGGCGCATATGTCTATCTCGATGACGATGGCCGGGTCTGTATCGAGCGGGGACTGGTGCGACGCGAGGCGGCAGCGACTGCGCAGGCAGGCGCAACGCACGCGGTGAGCGCAGGTGCGGCGAGCGCACCGAAGGAGCGCCCGTTGCACGGAGAGAAGCTGTGCAAACGATTGACCGCGCACCGTACCGCCGCCGTCCAGATCGAGCTTGCGCAGCAACCGACCGTAGCCCTTGCTGTGCTGATGCAGCGCATGATTCCGGTCGTTTTCGATGACGTGTACGGGCGCGCGTATTTGGACTACGCGGTCAGGATCGACGTGCACACGACGCGCGAGGCGCTGGTATCGAATGCCGACGACATGGGCGAGAGCGTGGCCTGGAAGGCACTGGAAGGCGAGCGCGAGAAGTGGTCGCGCATGCTGCCCAGGCGCGCGGCAGACCTGCTGCCCTGGCTGCTGGAACAGGGCGAGGACGTGCTGTCGAATCTCTTCGCGTTCTGCGTGGCGGCGACGGTGGACGGTATCAGTAGCGCAGACCGCCCGCACGCGGTGAACGAGATCTCGAACACGCTTGCGGTGGATCTTTCGCGCTACTGGAAGCCGACGCGCTCCGGGTATTTCGAACACGTGGCGAAAGACCGGATTGCTGCCGTTTTGGGCGAAAGCGTATCGCCCCAGGCGGCAAGCGAAGTGCGCGGCATGAAGAAAGACGCCGCAGCGGAGGCGGCAGAGCTTCGCATGACGGACTCGGGCTGGCTGCCGGAAGTGCTGCGTAACCGGGAGGTTCCGGAGCGCGTCACGTACGGCTACCACGAGGACGACGAGGGGGGAGATGACGAAAACGGCGACGCCGCCGCCGAAGCGGACCAAGTTTCCGAAGCGCAGGCCTCGCCTGGGGAGGAGGAAGTCGAGCCGTACTGAGCGCGCGTCGCGCGCATTCAAGTAGTCCACACGAAGCCGTCCGGATGGAAGTCCGGGCGGCTTTTCATTGCACGCGCGAATGCAGGGTCAAATTACCGGCGCTTATGCCGGCTTGTCTTTTTCGGGGGGCACTGGGTCGAACGGGTTGGGCCAGTATTGTTTGACCTTGGCGTCTGCACGCGCTACGCGCTGTTCGTGCGTCAACAGGTGTTTCTGCTCGCGCGTCAGTTCTGCGGTGAGCCAGTCGTCGGGCAGCCTTTCACCGACAGGCGCAATCGGGCGACGCTCACGCACGGCGGGGCGCGCAGCCGCCACAGCCGGGGCCGCGCCAGTGTCACTGTCGGGCAAACCGCGTTCGGGTGCTACCGGGTTAGCCGCCTGCCCTGGCACATCTGCGGGAGCACGGCTGACTGCCGGGCCGGTTTCCGCCTGTGACGCGCGCGCGAGGCGGGACACGATGCCCCGTTCGCGCCGGATTCTTTTGAGTGTCAGAGCGAAGGTCTGATAGGTGAAGACGAGTCCGGTTGCGGCGAGTTCCTGGATGATCGCGGCGTACCGGACGCCCGAGCGAATGGCACGTTCGACGCTCTCGAACACGTCGCGAAGCTGGGCGGTCTTGGACCGGCCATCGGACGAAGCCGCGAGGGCGTCGAGGCGTTGCGCGCGTTGTACGGCAATCAGGGCGTCCATTTTGAGCGCTCACGTCAGGGGGAACGGGCACAGTATGGCGCGAATGATCGAAAGCTGCATCCTATCTGTTAGGGCTGCGATCTTTTCTGATCCGCAGGCTATCGAGAAATGCTTGAGATTCGATTCATCGTGATCCATAAGTGATCTATCGATCGGCGCTCGGCGGCAGATCGAGGCACGACGTATATGTAGACGGAAATGCTGACGCATTTCCGTCTACATATACCGTGCTCCAAGGGGATACCCCTTGGAGAACCCGGCCGCGACCGCCACCGAGCGTGCTCGGCGTCGCGTTGCAGGCCGGTGGCGCGTGCTCCTAGGCGCACCAGGAGTTTTGCACCGAAGCAGTTGCATGCAGTTGCGCCACGGAATTCGGGCGCTCGTGTCCGCCAAAGCAATGTAGTTATGCGAAGCAGTTGACGCCTTTCTTCGGGGGCATGCACCCACGACAGTGCGAGGTGATGGGTGCGGAGCTTCTCGGCTATGGAACCGGAGGCTGATCCGGGTTATCAGACTTGACCACGCTCGCAAACTGTAAAAATTGCGCTCTGGTCTTATTGGATTGCCCGTGGCGACCGGCTGACGCCATGACAGGCGATGGGCGAGGCGCTACGGTCTTCGCAGGTGTGTTGGCGCTGAAGATCGAGTTTCCAGGTCATCCAAACGCATTGGTCAATTTTGCAACTAACACTCCGCGCCAACGAAACCACGCAACCAGCCCCATGTTTGCGCCGAGAAGCGCGTAATGACTACGCATAACAGGAGCGATCCCGGTTTTAGCGTATCAAAGGCAGGTCTGACGATAAGAATTATCAGACTTGATGAGGTTCGCAAACATGGTTTTTGTCTTTCGAGCGTGTCGGGATCAGGCAGGGCGCGGCGCACCGCATCGCGATGCACGTTGCCGCGTCTGTGCGTCGGATGCGCGTCGGGGCCGCCGCCCGCCCGGGTGTTCGAACGCGCGGACCAACTTTATTTTCGAATTGCTCTTCGAATAGCGCGACTTTTGCCGATAAAAGAAAATTCTGACAAAAGGAGCCACATCATGCCGTCAGCTGTAGACCGCTTCGCCCGGGTCCGCCCCGTTCATCGGCTCACCGGCTTGCGCGTTGAACGCGCCGCCGCGCACCGCATCTGCCCAGCGCCGGGCTTTTCAGCCTTTCAGTCGGGCCGTGCCCGAGCAATGGAGGTGGCGCAATGAGCATCGCAAACGACAAGACGCCAGCCGATGTGCCGGCAGGCAGTTCCAGGTGGTTGCACCGCGCGAGGGTCACGGGCGGCGCGGCGCTCCTGATCGGCTTCGTCGCGCTGGTCGTGTGGTTGATGTTCTGGCCGCAACTCGACGGCCATTACACCGGTGACGCCGGCAGCCTCACGGTCGATGTGGTGTTCGATGGGGCGGCCGCGCACGTGACGATGTCGGGCGATGCAGTGCCACCCGGGCAGCAGGGGCGCATGAATGCCGACCGGGGTTTCACGACCGTCACGTTTGGGCCCGACGCCATGAACCGCCAGGTGCTGGTGTTCCATCCTTTCAGAAATGGCCCCGGGCAGTACGAGCTGGTCAGTGGGTGCCGTTCGGTCACGCTGACCAAAAGCACGCCGGGCAGCCGCTTCGGTCGCGCGCATCCCTATCTGGCGATGTTCCTGCTCACGGTCAGCCTCGTGAGCTTTATGGCTTATACGCTCAACGAGAAGGCTAAGAGCGAGCCGGAGAATATCTACACGATGTGGTATCTGTACTGCCTCGTACTAACGGCGAGCCTCATCGTGCTCGGCGCGGCAGCATACCTGGGGATGTTCGGATTCGACGGCGTCCCGCGAAACGCGATCGCGCGCGCCATTGTCTGGGGTGTTGAGTATTTTCTTGCCGTACCGGAGGATTGCGCGGTATTCCTCGGGATCCTGGCAATCGTCGTCGTGCCGCAGTGGGGGGCATACATGCTGAGTGGCGGCGTCGGTGCGGCGCGACGCTCGCGCCACGTGGTGTCCACGGGCAAATGTGTTGCGCTGTTCATTTCCAAGGCCTTCCTTAGCGCCTCCGCAGTCGCGCTGGCGATTGTCGCTGTCGGGAGCTATTACGCCTGGCTCACTCCCGGCCCGCTGAATGTACTCGCGAATGTGCTCACTGCCGTCCTGCTGCTGCTGATCGGCCTGATGATTTTCTGCTTCGTCCCGGTCAGGGAGGCGAAGAGGCGGGTTGCGCCGCAACCGGTCCGACGTAACCACAAGTGGATGCGTCGCAAGATGCGCAAGCCCGCGCGCGCGGTCGCGGAGCAGATCGAACGGGAAGCACGCGAGGCTGCGCAACGGCGGCGCGCTGTTCTGCATGCCGTGCATTGCGCGTGCGGGCGTGGCAGGTGGGTGTGGGAAGCCTCGCACGGCCGGGCAGAGTGGTGGCGGCGGACGCTTTTTCGCGCCTGGCGCCGGCGCTAGAAACGTAGAGCGCAATGAGAGTGTCACCGTCGATGGCTCGGTAGTATGGAAAGTGCCGTCGCAGTGACACTTTTCCTTCCGGTGCGAGCGAAATAAAAGCGTCACTACACCTCGGTCCGCATTAAGCTTGACACTTCGCATCGCGACAGCGCTTGCCGAACTTTGCGATGCTTGAGTTAGACGGGGAAATGCCGCGCGTGCTTACGCAGCGGTGTCACCACAAGAACAAAGGGAACGCGCACATCAGCTAGTCCCTGATACTGGACGACGCTATGGACAAAACACTTGAGGCGCGCTACGCCGAAATTCTGGCGACGACACGCCCATCCTTCCTGGATCCCGCTGTAGCGAAGACGCGAGGGCTTTCTACGCCGTTTCTCGTGAACGGTCCCAAAGATCCGGGCGCGCGGCGCATCATGGTGATTGGCAGGGAGCTCGGCGGAAAGCATTGGCACGTAGATCCCGAGGGTGGTGGGGTCAACGCGTACGTGGCGAAGGCACTCGCCAAGCATCGCGCATCCTTCGACAAATGGCTTGAGAAAGATGGGGACGGGGGCACCACCTTCTTCAACTTCATGCGCGCTCTAGCAGATAGGTTTGGTCCGGGCGGACTTATCTATTCCAACCTGTTTTGCATCGATGCTGGTGGGGGTGACCCCAGCGGCTCGGAACACTTTCTCGAGATCAAGCGCCTTTCCAAGCAGCTGCTGGATGTACAGTTCGATCACTTCCAGCCAGACGTCGTTATCTTCGCTCACGGGTCAGCTTCCGCGGCCACCAGGCGTGAATTCTTCCCGACCAAGGGAGCCGGAAGTGTTTGCGTTGGGCGCCAAGATTGGGAGGACGTCGGGATTTCCAACATGCAGCTCTGGGAGTTCGAGCTGTACGGAAAGTTTCTGTGCTACCGGATTCAACACCCGGCAAACTGGAGGGGGAAGGCGGCGGCTGAAGCGGCGAAGGCTCGTCGACACCTACTGGACCTCCTGACCCAGACGCTCCCCCAAAGACCGTCGGTCGCCGCGCCAGTGGCCGAGGCGGGCGCTTCCGCTATCGCCTTATCCGCGCCATGAAACAACGCGTCCGCATAAAGCTCGTTCAGAGGCGACAGGCGCCGTGGTGTTCGACTCGTAGGTCTGCCGTCGGAACAAAGCGATATACGCGAGATGACAATCGGTCACGAATGATCGGCATCTACGCTGAGCATCAAGAGTTGTTCAAGCGACTAGAGGACGCGTGAGCACGACAACAGTCGCGACAACGTTTCACCTAGCAGAGGACATCGCGGAGCCGTGGGTCCATGGCGTGCACTACCCCGACAACCGGCGCACCTGAAGAACCCGCGCCTTGATTTCCCGCCTCTTGGTGAATGGAAGGTCGCTTCAGGGTCGAGTATCCCCTGGATCGGTCGGCATCGAACCGCCCCATGTCAATCATTAAAGGTCTTGGGAGACCATATGCTGCACAACGCAACGTTCTGGCGTGGCTATTTCCAGAGAATGTTCAAGCCGCATCTCGAACGCATGCTGGAGGTGCTCGAGCATCGCCTTCTGCCCACCTTCGACGGGATCGAAGCTGAAGCCACGGCGCTCCAGGAGAACACGTACAACGATCTGATTTCCATGCCATTCGATCCCGACAGGATAGACGGATATGACTTGGTCAACGCCGCGTTCGAGGCGGGCTACGGGCATTACTCCGGAATGGATTCCGTCAGACAGGCGCTCATCAATTCGTTTGCACCTATGCTGTATCACGCATGGGAGCAACAGCTGCTGGCCTTCCATCGCAAGGAAGTTTTGCATCCGAAAGAAGAACGCAAAAACAAGTTCTTGCGGGTGGACGTTTTGCAGACGCGCCTGATGGACAGCGGATTCGACATCAGCCACCTACCAACGTGGACGACGATCGACGAGTTGCGGATATTGGCGAACACCGTGAAGCATGCCGATGGCGGATCTGGCGATCAGCTCAAGGCGAGGCGACCCGAGTTATTCGAGCCGCATCATGCGAAGGCCGAAATCGTGGCGATACCTTTTCGCTACACGCCGAGCGTTTATCGGCCGATGTCCGGAGAGGACTTGTATCTCACAATGGCCGATCTCCGAATCTATGGACGCGCGACGATCGACTTCTGGGACGAGTTTTCGGACGCCCTCGAATGCGCGTAGGAACTCGTTTCGCAGTGGTACGTGGACAGCCACGAGGGACTCTGGCAGAGATCAGCCGTGAGCGTATCGACCAGCTGGTCAAGCGCCCGGGCGAAAGACTGTCCGCTTCCGTCTCTCGTGAGCGGCTGGAGTGGGGTCGACACCAGTAGTTCGCGGGCATCGGCAGACGTGCTGGCCCCGTCCGCGTCTCAGCGCCACCCGGTCGGCACCGGGTCGGGCGCCCGGCGCGTGGTGATGTATTTACTGTCGTAACGGTGACATTCTTGATGCGTTCTACGGCTTCGGCCCCCGGTCGCCGCAAAGGCCACTTGATGTGAACTCGGCGTGGGTGACCGCGCGTCGCAGCCGCCGATCTGCGTCTTCATGATCGCTCGGCGCCGTCGCATGCCTGCTGGTGGGGCGAAGTATCATGCAGGACAACCTGGGGGGCCGGGTCCAGTGCCACGTGCGGAGCAGGTGTATGAATCTCGAGGACTATGAACGGCATGGTCGGGGCGCTTACGCTGCGTTCGCGTCAACCGTCGCCGCAATACTCACGGCCGCCATCAACGCCGAAGGTAACTCGTTTCGACTGCAGCAGGTGAAGTCGCGCGCAAAGGAGCCGGCTTCCCTGCGTGTAAAGCTGGAAAAGAGGGGGCTTGCGGGGACGGAGGCGCTCGAAGGGCAAATCAAGGATCTTGCAGGCTGCCGTGTCATCTTTTACACGGACAGTGATGTCAATCGCTTCATCCACTCCGGCCTCGTTGGTGAGAACTTTGAGATCCTTGAAGTCAAGGTCCACCACCCCCGGCGGGATGCCGACGACGCGGCAGAGCTCTATACATCGAATCACTACGTGGTCGCGCTCAAACGGGAACGTCTGACCCTGCCGGAGTATGCAGGCTTCGCCGGGATGCGCTGCGAAATCCAGATCCAGACGATTCTTCACCATGCGTGGGCGGAGATGGCCCACGATACGATCTACAAGGCGCCCGAACTCGCCAGTTTCGGAGGCAGGGCATTTGACGATATCAGGTCGCGGCTACGGAAAGTGGCCAGACGGTATCTTGTTCCGGCCGGCTACGAGTTCCAGAAGATCGCCAGCGATTTCCAGCGTCTGGTCGAAGGCAAGGCATTGTTCGACGGAAATGCGCTCGAGGCAATTGTCGAGGCGGCCGACAACAATGCGCGGGCCGACGCGATCGAAACTTTCGCTGAGCGCGTCTTACCACTTTATGACGATCCGGAGAGCTACTACCCGGAAGTTGTCGCACGCCTGCTCGTGGCGGTGGATCGTGCGCGCGAGACCGGACCCGTGTCGATCGAGACACCCTTCGGAATCCTGGAGGGCAAGACCTCGGGCGATATCCTCCGGGCAGTCGTGGAGATTCTGGCGCGCCATCGTTATCTTGCCGTGGACGCGACGTTCGACGCGTTGTGTCGACTCTACGGCCAGGCAGCATCCAGTGACGAGGAAAAGCGGTTGATCGCGCTTGGCAAGAAACTCGCCGGGCATGACCTCGCGGTCTGGCGTCAACACGGCCCCGTTGTTCAGACCATGCTGCTTGAGCGCATGGTGATGCTGGGCGAGGAGCAGCAGGTTACCCTGGCGCCCCTGCTCATAACGATGCTCCAGGAGATCCTCGGCACGCAGGTCGAGGGGACCATAGCGAGTTCGTCCACCGTGACGCTCCAGCATGGAGCGGTGGTCGCGTCCGAGCTTCTACGTACGGTGCGGACGAAGGCGCTGGACCAGCTGAAGCGCCAGTTCGAGCTGGCGCGAACGGATGCGGAACGCGGCGCCGTCCTGCACGCCATGCAGGCGGGCACACAGCTGCCGTGGCGTGGCATGTACAGCAACGAGCTGCAGTGCATGGTAATGGACGACATTCGTGCGGTGGTGTCGTTTCTTGCCGGGCTAGCCGCCACGCTGGGGCTCGAACTGACCAGGGTTAGCGAGGTGTGGGTTCATCACTGCTACCGCACCTATTCGCACCTCCCCGATGGGATGCGCGATGACGCCGCGCTTGCGGCTGTGCGTGCGCGCGTCGTCGACGCCACGCTTGCATTCCGCGATGTCGTCAACAGGAGCGAAGACTTCGTGTTCTACAAAACGCTGGTCGGGTACGATTCGGTCCTCGCCTGTGCCTGGCAGGGCGAAGCCTTCCGGGATGAGGGGGCGTCTGCGTTCCGTGAACAGCAGATCGACGGTTTTATTGCGTCCATCGACGATCAGACCGCCGAGATCTGGTTCGAGAGGATCAACCGGTACGCGCAGACCGAGTCCAATGATGCCGCGACTTTTATCGAGTTTTGCCGGTTCCTCGAACAACTGGCGAGAGACAAGCCGTCAATCATCCTCGGCTACGCTAACCGGGTTGAGGGGCTGCTCGAGAGGTTCCTGCCGAGCATGCTTGCCGGACTCATGCAGAGCGCCGAGCGGACGGAGGCCGTGGCCCGGATCGATGCCTGGCTCTGCGCTGGCAGGCAGTTGAAGCAGATCACATGGTACCTGCGGCTCGCAGCCCCGTTTGATGCAGACCTGCTCCGGCGAGCGCTGGCGAGTGCAATCCAGCATGAGGACCTCGTCTCGGTACGCAACGCGCTGCTTGCGGCCGACATGCAGTACAAGGCCCACCCCGAAACGCTTGTCGAGGACGTCTTCCTTCCGGCACTGCGTTATCTGGAAGCATGTAGCGACTTCAGCTGGTTGCACCAGCCCTGGGTGACGTGGTTCGAGAGGCCGATCGTTCGCGCGCTTGACGACGGCCAGGCCGGCACGGTCCTGGCCTCGCTAGTCGGTCATCCAAGGCTCGACTCGGCGGCTGAGAACCTCGTGGCCACCCTTGCGGAAAGGTGGCCCGAACGCGTGATGGCGTTCCTTGGTGCGCGTCAGGAATACGCCCGGTCAGACGTGTCACCACCCGACTACGATGCTATTCCGTTTGCGGCACACGCGCTCAGGTTGCCGCTCGCCGCGCATCCCGCAATCGTGCTGGACAGCGTACGCACATGGTTCGATGCGGTGCCCGAACTTTTCCCGTACGACGGTGGGAGACTGCTTGCCGCTGTGTTTCCGGATCTCGCCGGTGGACTCGCGGAGCAGCTAACGAAGCTGGTCGAATCAGGGGATGAGGACGATCTCGCGTTTGTGCTCGCGGTGCTGCTGGCGTATCCGGAGGCGCCGGGCATCTACGATATCGTCCGCAAGATCGTCGCCGTACTGGTGCCAGGCGATACGCTGTTGCTGCGGGCTCGGGCAGTCCTGGAGAACACCGGTGTCGTGCGCGGCGCGTTCGGTTTCGTTGACGTCTATGAGACGCGCATGACGTTGCTCCAGACGTGGCTGGCTGACCCGCACGCATTGGTCCAGCAATTTGCCGCCGACCAGATTCATCGCCTGGAGCAACGGATCGCAGCCGAGACGCGGATCGCCGAGGCCAACCTTGCGCACCGCCGCCTGCAATACGGCGAAGAACTCGACCAGAACTCCGATGCTTAATTCAATCGTGGTGCCGGTGGTGTCCAACGATGAAAATATACGACCTCTACAAGCCGTTTAGAAATGAACTCCGAAGGATGGCTCTGCAGCCTGCATTGGCAAACATCTGGTGGTATCAACGGCTCGCTGCTCCCTCGGCGCAGATCAGCCTTCCAATCGGCATCAATGGCTCAGTACTTGAGTTCTATACATGGGAACTTCACACGCTATGCCGCGAGGTGTTGCTTAACGCATGCGGGAGCGAAAACACCCTTTCGACGCCGAACGGCATGATCAGGATGATTAACCATATCCGGCGCATCAGTGAGGGCATCTCGGAGCGCACCGTGAACTCTGGCGACGACGCTCTCAATGCCTTGCATGCTTTGGCCCATCAGCAGGCGCGCTGGCAGTATTCACGCGACGAGGCGCGTCTTTTCCGTGCCTACCATATCTACAGCGATCATGAGCTGGCACCGGTCTTCAGACAGGCGACGGGCATTTCGGTCCGCGACATGTTCTTGCTGGCGATCGCGATGACCGAGGCGGGCGCCCGGCGGGCCGGCACCAATGCGTCGCAGGATTACACGGCATTCGGTGTCTCGAACGAGGCCCGCGACCGATTTTTTCGCATGACCGGCACGACGCTGACGACCATACGCCATCGACTTGAGAACTTGCAACGCGATGACGAAGGGTGGGAATTCACCTGGAACGCTCTGGAAGCCACGCCGTTCATCAATCTGGATGACAACAGGAGCCCTGGTTTTTGGTGTCCTTTGCCCCAGCTTCTGCTCCGGCGAGTTACGGAAGGACTCTTCTACGATCTGGCGCACGGTGCTACGACGCACAGGATCAAGTACGGCAATGAGTACGGCCGCGCGTTCGAACGGTATGTCGGGAGGGTGATTGCGGAGGTTTTTGACGTAGCCGTGTTTTCCATCAGCGGCGAGCAGCCTTACAAGGGCAAGCACGGAGAAAAGCACGGAGTCGATTGGATCGTGAGCGATAGCACCGGTAATCTGTTTCTCGAATGCAAGACACGCCGGATGAAGCAGGACGCCAAGGAGACTCCCGCTGGCGAGTCATTGGACAAATCGCTCGATGAATTGGCCGAGGCGGTCGTTCAGCTGTACGCGAACATCGACGACGCTGTGAAAGGCCTCTCGAAGTGGACTCCCAATGGACTGGCGGTCTATCCAATGGTCGTGACATACGAAGACTGGTATCTGTTGACCCCTCAGGTCGTCGATAAGCTCAACGAAAACGTCCGGGTCGGCCTGGAAAAAGAGTGTCTTCCGAAGACGCTGGTGGAGACGATGCCGTACTTCGTCACGTCGATTAACGAGTTCGAGATGGCAGCACAAGACATTGCCTATCTGGGGATCCGGAGGTTTTGCGCCTCTGGGATCGCGAAAGAGTACAGGCATTTCCAGCTTAGCGCGCTTGCAACTACAGAATTCCCGACCGAGGCGAGATCGCATGATCCGTTGCTGACAAACAGCTGGGCGGAAATCTTCCCAGAGATGCAAGAATGGGCCAGTATGTCCGTCGATTCGGGAAGAGCGATGTCCTCGACAGCTGGCCCAGGCGAAGAAACCGGTTAGCGGTGGTGTGTAGCCGATAGTCAAGAAGAGCGTATCCGCGTAGTCGAAGTGAGGACGCTCGAAGGCGCAGGGAAGCCACAGGAATGGAGTCGTTTGAACGGGTCTACGCCGACATGCGATGAGCGCTAGGTTTGCCGTAGCCCGCAATAGTTGTATCACCGCCTCTGGTCGCGTCCAGTCCACTATGCCAATCGGTCCGGCGCCACAATATCTATTGTGGCCCTATTTAAATCAATGGGTCAACTTTTGGGGCATTGAAAGCGAGCCGAGTCCCTTCGTATATGCCCGGAGCTGTTTCTACGTAGATACTTTGGTACGTAGCCAGGTAGCGACCAATCGAGGCACAGAACCGGTTTGCACCGAGCTTCGACGAGCTTTATTCGGCACGTCTGAGAGTCGACGTGTCAGACTGACTTGATGAGGTTCGCTAACGTCTTGTTTCGGTCGTCGATGAGATCGGGAGACGAGCAGGGAAGGGGGCGCGCCATCGCGGCGGGATTCTCTCCGCAGCGCGGAGAGAATCGGGAAAAGGTCGCTCACGTTGCGGCGCGGCCCGGTTTCCGCCAGGATGGATGCGCCGCGCGCCCGACCGGCGCGAGCTGCACCACAATAACGTTGCCCCGCATGGCTGATCGCCTTGAACTCGTCGCTCTCGCGCTGCCCGCCGGCTGCGCGCCGGAATCCCTGCCGCCGTCCGTGGCGGCGTTTGTTGCCGCGTGTTGGCCCGGCATGAGTCGCGCCCAGCTGCTGGACCGGGCGCGGCGCCTGGCTCTGCGCGCGTCGCTGCGCGCCCGTCCGGAGCCCGGCCCCGACGGCGTGCGACTGTATACGCTGGTTCTGATGATCGGGGAGGTGAAGGCCGAACTCGTCGCTCACGTGAGGTGTCTGGCACGCTGCCGCGGCGCCCGGCGCGCGAGGGCTTCGCTGCCACCTGTGCGGGATACCAGGCAGGTCGGGCTCTTTTGACTGCGTAACCGGCACAAAGAGCATCGGCTGAAAGTCCTGCTATCAAATGACCATCAAATAAAGCTTGGACGACTAAGTCGTTGTTTTTATGTGGAAAATTTTGATTAAACCGCCGGCGGCGGCCGCTTGTTGCGATATCGCGTCAAATAAGCCAGCTCGTGGACGCTTTATGCCCAATGGGGGACATATTTCATAAATTTGCGGCCTGCGAGTTCGTCATAGGGCCGGATGACGCCCTGTTCAACAGCTTCCTTGATGTATCGGGAGGCCGTTGCGCTGTTTTGCGGCTCAATGCCGAACCGCTCCCGCAGCGACGTGTTCGTCATGTAGTCCCTCGAAACATACCGAAGACATGCATGCAGGTAACAGGCGCGAATCCGGTCGGCTTTGTCCATCTGCGCGAGAGGTCGATGGGCGAACAGTGAGGCACGCGTGCTGTCGAGCGTAATGGCAAACTCAGGAGCGGGCAATTGATAGAACTCCGTCTCAAAGACAACCTTGTCCACACCACTTCCCCGCTCTTCGCAAATGCCGAAGCGGCGCATCAGCGATGCCAAGGCCTCGTTGCGTGAGCGCGGTGGCGTGTCAAGGAAGCGGTCAACATCGACGAGCGGGACGCCAGGATTTGAGATCTCCATACGGTCTGCAAAGATCTCGATCATCGGACCGGCGCCGCCAACGGTGAAATCCTGATGGATCAGTGCATTGGCGACTAGCTCGCGAACGGCCAATTCAGGATACATCGGGACGGTTCGACGAAGCGCCTTCCCGATGACCTCGTTCGAGGGCAGCAGGTTGTTCACAAACCCGATGAGCCCTTCGAATCCGGCGGCGTAGCCCTTGCCACCGACCTGCTCGCGCAGCGTTGTGATCCGGCTGTTACCGTCGTAGGCGATGACCCGCACAGCTTTACGGCGCAGGTGAGGAAAGTCATCGAGGCGCTTCGCGAAGAGAATCGCACCGAGGTTGGTTACATCCCATTTGCCGGTTGCGTTCTTCGCAACTAGACCTTCAGTGGTCAAGCGCTGCACAATCTGCGAGCGGTTCTCGGGAAGCGGTATCTCAGCCAGATCAAAATAGGCAGGGTAGTCGAGAAGCGTGACGATGTCCTCCTCGGAAACGTCACCCGCAGCGACCAGTGCTTCGAACGGCGTCTCGTCGAAGATGCGCCATAGCGCACGTTCCTTTTCGGGAAACTCCTTGAGCTTTTTGCGGTAGGAGCCCACGCGTACGTACTCGTTGTTCTGAAACTGGACCGGATGCCGGTACGCGCGGCCGATTTCCAGCACTACGATGTGCTGACCCTCGATATCAACTTCGAAAAATTGAAACGGAATCTTCGGGTGAGTGAGTCGCAGGAGCCAGTTTTCGAGCTCTTCGTTACCGACCTTGGCAGATCGCGGCTCGAACGTTGTCCCGACGATTTCGTGGCTTCCATCAGCGATGCCCCAGACTAGATAGCCGTGGGGCTTGTCGCAAAGTGCCGCGGAGTTCGAAAGGGCAGAAATATATTCGCCAATCGCTTCCGGGCGTTCGTTATTCCGCTTGAACTCGAGCCATTCAGTCTCGGCGGGAAGTCGGGTGAGCTCGCGGACGAGGCTGGCGAGGCGGTCCGGGTGATGCTGAATCATGGAGGGGCGCGTTAGTGGTTGCCACCGTAATGTTACCAAGCGGCCGTCTTGTTCGGGCTGCGTGATCGATCGCGCCTGCCGACCGTGTGGCGCGCAAAGGAATATTGGATCCTTCGCTGCCTACAGCAGTGACTGGATTCTCGTGTCGAGCTCGCCCTTCTGGTGATGATGGCTCCACGTCACGAGGTCCGCGACTCCGCCTAGATCGGGAAACAGCACGGAAGGATTGACCCCCGCCGTGGACAACTGCGCCCGCATCTCGCCGAAGGCGTCTGCCGGGATCGTGACATAGTAGAGGCGCTTACCGACCAGCCCGAAAGCTGCTATCCGACACTCGTTGCCGCTCGCTGCGTCAGCTCAGGTGTCTATACCTGCAACGCCTTGACCAGGTTGCGCTGCACGTCGTGCGAGAGGCCTAACGAGAGCAGGCTGGAGAAGTTCTCCTGGTAGACGTTTTTCAGGAGCTCATCCATCTCAACGGAAAGGTAAAGCAGCCAGTCGCGCTTCTTGGCTGTGTCGAAGATCAAGCGGCTTCCATCCGGAACCCACAGCTTGCCAGCGGCGATCGGGTTGCGATAGAGGGTGTCGAGGTGACGCTGTGTCTCCGAGAGAATCGCAAGATCACTGTATTGGCCTAAGCGCAATGCAATCATGTCCGCGTGGTACATGACCGCCGCTATGTCATAGCTGGAGAGTTGAATGTCGCGGTCGGAGTCCGCCTTGACGCTCTTGCAAAGGCGAATCGCCTTGCGCAGCCCACCGTCGATACTGTCGCATCGGCTGCCTACGCGCTGGATGTGAAGGAACGGCAAGTTGTCGATCGTTTCGCCAGAATTCTTGTTGTAGATCGTCACCGCTCGATCGGCCTGTCGGCCACTCGCCTGATATTCCTTTGTGTCATGCCAATGAGCGGGCACTACGTCGACGGATCGCTGCAGCGATCCGCCCGATACCTTAACCGCCTTAGCGCCGGTCTTGTCGACCGTGGCCGCTGGAAATGCGTCATCGAGATTAAACTCAACCTGCTGCCGAAGACCCCACAGGACGCCACTCGACGTTCTCTGGGAAGGGTTCGTGTATTCGCCCCGCAAAGCCTGTATGCCAGCGGTGCTATACGTGCAGAAATCCTTCATGATGGCCAGCACGTCGACGTCGCTGACGCGCTTGATATGGACATCCAAGGGCACGGAACCCTGCAACTTGAATTCAGCATTGATGCCCGCTAAAGTCAGCCGCTCGCGCAACTGGCTGGCCACCCGCTCACCGGTCCGTTCACTGACCTCCGTGTACTTCTTCCCAACGGCCTGCATCGCACCAATGGCGTATCGAGTCCAGCGCTGGTTTGAGGTGCCGCGCTTCTCCCACGCCTCGATCTCCGCAGCATCCATGGCGAAGTGCGCGCCTGAGGCCGAGTCAGCCTTGAGGAAAGCGTTAGCCGAGGGCTCGCCCTTGCGGCGTGCCCGTAGTTGTGAGAGGCGAGCGTCGATATTGGAAGCCATCAATTCCTTTTCGTCCAGTTCATCGTGCCGAAGGTCATCCGGCCACGGCCATTGAAATAATCACCGGTGGCAGACTTCAGGTCCTTCGCGACGGTCATGACTGAGCATCCGGTGTGCGACACCAGGTTAAGAGCGCCAGCCTTCGGGTCGTTTCTGTAGTGATAGAGCAGCACGAATCCGTCAACACTGTCATGGGCAAGTGCGGCGGAGATGCTGCTGGACCCTGAGGTCTTGGTGGCGAGGCGGATGCGCAGTTTGTCCCACGACTGGACGATTGTGACTTCGGCTTGCCATTCATACTCGGCCGAACCGTCGCTGTTGAGCGTCTCGCCAGTGCAGTCCCATGTGCCGGAGATGTCGGGGACCTTCAGTGCCAAGCCGACTCCCGGCCACTTCCACGCCCACTTGTTCAAAACCCAATAGAGGAACCCGAAAACTGCACCGGCGCCAAGCAACGACATCAAAGTGGGCGGTGCGTTGACGTTCCAACCGAACTTTTTTGCTAGATCAACGAAGGTCAGGA
>NZ_CAJMYZ010000035.1:0-61541 GCF_905220155.1 Paraburkholderia sp. J7
AACGTCGTCGTCTCGGATGTTATTCAGGAATGCTGTTTTATTCAGGCTCGAATGCTGACCGCGGCTTATTGCTCGGACTCGAATGCGAGCGGGCTGTGCGTGGCGATTGCGCCGTTCTGCACGAGCTTCGTCATTGCGGCGATGTCCGGCGCGAAGTAGCGGTCGAGGTCGTAATGCGGCACTTCGGCGCGCACCGACTGCATCACGTGCGCGAGCGCCGGGCTCGTGTGGTGCGGCGCGCGCAGGTCCACGCCCTGGGCTGCTGCGAGCAACTCGATCGCGAGAATGTTGGCCGTGTTGTCGGCGATATCGGCGAGCTTGCGCGCGGCGAACGTCGCCATCGAAACGTGGTCTTCCTGGTTCGCAGAGGTCGGCAGCGAATCGACCGAGGCCGGATGCGCGAGCGTCTTGTTTTCCGAAGCGAGCGCTGCTGCCGTGACGTGCGCGATCATGAAGCCCGAGTTCACGCCGCCGTCCTTCACGAGGAAAGGCGGCAGACCCGACAGCGTGGCGTCGATCAGCAGTGCGATGCGACGCTCGGCGAGCGCGCCGATTTCGGCTGCGGCCAGCGCGAGATTGTCGGCGGCGAAGGCCACCGGCTCGGCGTGGAAGTTGCCGCCCGACAGCACTTCGTTCGTTTCCGGGAAGATCAGCGGATTGTCCGACACCGCGTTCGCCTCGATGAGCAGCACCTGCGCCGCGTGGCGCATCTGGTCGAGACACGCGCCCATCACCTGCGGCTGGCAGCGCAGCGAGTACGGGTCCTGGACCTTGCCGCAGTCGCGGTGCGAGAGATTGATCGCCGAGCCTTCGAGCAGCGTGCGATAGGCCGCGGCCGCATCGATCTGGCCGCGATGGCCGCGCAGTTCGTGAATGCGCGCGTCGAACGGCTTGACCGAGCCAGCCGCTGCATCCACGCAGAGCGCGCCCGACACGAGCGCCGTACGGTACAGGTCTTCGATCGCAAACATGTTGTAGATGGCGAGCGCGGCGGATGCCTGCGTGCCGTTGAGCAGCGCGAGACCTTCCTTCGCCTGCAGGGCGAGCGGCTTGAGGCCGACGAGACGCAAGCCCTCGAGCGCGCTCATACGCTCGCCCTTCGCGAACACATCGCCCACGCCGAGCAGCACACACGACATATGCGCGAGCGGTGCGAGGTCGCCCGAGGCGCCCACGGAACCCTTCACCGGAATTACGGGCAGCACGTCGGCGTTGAACAGTGTGATGAGCGCGTCCATCACTTCACGGCGGATACCCGAATGGCCGCGGCCCAGGCTCGACAGCTTCAGCGCCATCAAAAGGCGCACGACCGGACGCGACATCGGCTCGCCCACGCCCACGGCGTGCGAAAGCACCAGGTTGCGCTGCAGCAGTTCGAGCTGGTCACGCGGAATATGCGTGCTCGCCAGACGCCCGAAGCCCGTATTGATGCCGTAGGCGGGTTCGCCCTTCGCCGTGATCTCGGCAACGGCGCGTGCGCCGGCGTCGATGGCCGCGAAGCTGGCCGGATCGAGTTCGAGCTTCACGCCGCCGTTTTCATCAGCGCGCGCGATCTGGCGCAGTTGGGAAAGGGTCAGATGGCCGGGAGTAAGTTTGATGTTCATTGCAGTGTCAAAGTTGTCTGGACAAGGTGGAATCAGATTACCGAAGCGAGCTTGTCTATACAAGTTCAATCTGCTCCACGTATACCCGAAGTTTCGCTTCCTGACGCCTGAATTACGCCATCTTTCGATTTCGACACAGTGAAATCCCCAGGTGATAACACCGATTGCCGGTCTTTTCGACACATCGATAATTGTATAGACAACTTGCCGGGCCGAACCTCTAGTACATGACCGGGCACACGCCAACTATTCCTATCGGAGACTTCATGAAGAAACTTGCCTTGTGTGTCGCCCTCGCCCTTGCCGCCGGTGGCGCGTATGCGAAGGACTGGTCCACCATCCGCTTCGGCACCGACGCAAGCTACGCGCCGTTCGAATCGAAAGCGACGGATGGCAAGCTGGTCGGCTTCGACATCGACCTCGGCAACGAGATCTGCCGGCGCCTGAATGCCAAGTGCGTATGGGTCGAGCAGGACTTCGACGGCATGATTCCGGGCCTGAAGGCCAAGAAGTTCGACGGTGCGCTCTCCGCGCTCACGATCACCCCACAGCGCGAGCAGCAGATCGCCTTCTCGGCCAAGCTCTTCAACACGCCCACGCGCCTCGTTGCGAAAACGGGTTCGCCGCTGCAGCCGAGCGTCGCTTCGCTGCAAGGCAAGACGGTAGGCGTCGAGCAGGGCTCGATTCAGGAGACCTACGCAAAGCAGAACTGGGCGCCCAAGGGCGTCAACGTGATTCCTTACCAGAACCAGGATCAGGTGTATCTGGACCTGCAATCCGGGCGCCTCGACGCCGCGCTGCAAGACGAAGTGCAGGCCAATCTCGGCTTTCTGAAAACCCCGCGCGGCGCCGGCTTCGCGTTCGCAGGCGCGGAAATCCCCACCGGCGCCGCTGCTATCGGCCTGCGCAAGGAAGACGCGGACCTCAAGGCAAAGATCGACAAGTCGATCGCCGACATGATCAAGGACGGCACGTACAAGAAGATCGAGTCGAAGTATTTCGACTTCGACGTGTACGGCGGCTAAGCGCCGCTGGCTTCTCCTGCAACCACAAAGGGGAGCGTGGCTCCCCTGAACGAGGACATCCTTCCATGGTCTTTCAAGGCTTCGGCCCGCTGCTCCTCGCGGGCACGTGGGAAACCATCAAGCTCGCGGTGCTCTCGCTCGGCGCCGCGTTCGTGCTCGGGCTTGCGGGCGCTGCCGCGAAGCTCTCGCCCAACCGCATGCTCTCGCGTATTGGCACCGCATACACCACGCTCATTCGCGCGGTGCCCGACCTCGTGCTCATGCTGCTGCTGTTCTACAGCATCCAGATCTGGCTCAACGACGTGACCGACATGATGGGCATGGACCAGATCGACATCGACCCGTTCGTGGCCGGCGTCATCACGCTCGGCTTCATTTACGGCGCGTATTTCACCGAGACCTTCCGCGGCGCGTTTCTCGCCGTTCCGCGCGGACAGATCGAAGCGGGCTTCGCATACGGCATGAGCTCCACGCGCGTGTTCACGCGCATTCTGTTCCCGCAGATGATGCGCTTCGCGCTGCCCGGCATCGGCAACAACTGGCAGGTGCTCGTGAAGGCCACGGCGCTCGTTTCGATCATCGGCCTGGCCGACGTGGTGAAAGCCGCGCAGGACGCGGGCAAGGCCACCCAGGCGTTCTTCTTTTTCACGCTCGTGACCGGCGCGATCTATCTCGCCATTACCACGGTTTCCAATCTGGCATTGCACCGCCTCGAAAAGCGCTATTCGACCGGTGTGCGGAGGGCAGCGCTGTGATCGAACTGCTTCGTCAATACTGGCCCAACTATCTGTACAGCGACGGCTTCAACACCAGCGGCCTCGCCATTACGCTCTGGCTGCTGGTCGTCTCGATCGTCGTGGGCTTTCTGCTTGCCGTGCCGCTCGCCATTGCACGCGCTTCGCGCAACCCGTGGCTTTCGCGGCCCGTGTGGGTCTACACCTACGTGTTCCGCGGCACGCCGCTCTATGTGCAGTTGCTGCTGTGCTACACGGGCCTCTACAGCCTGCATTTCGTGCATGCCAATCCGGTGCTTGGCGACTTCTTTCGCAGTGCCATGAATTGCACGCTGCTGGCGTTTGCATTGAACGAGTGCGCCTACGCCACCGAAATCTTCGCGGGCGCGATTCGCGAAACTTCGTATGGCGAGATCGAAGCGGCCCAGGCCTATGGCATGTCGAAGACGAAGGTCTACACGCGCATCATCCTGCCTTCGGCGTTGCGGCGCGCCCTGCCCTCGTACAGCAACGAAGTGATCCTCATGCTGCACGCCACGACGCTCGCGTTCACCGCGACCGTGCCCGACATCCTGAAGGTGGCGCGCGACGCGAATTCCGCCACCTATATGACGTTTCAGGCGTACGGCATTGCAGCGGCGCTCTATGCGTCCATCGTCTTCGCCCTGATCTGGGGTTTCCGCCGCCTCGAAACCCGTGTGCTGGCTTACCTGAAGCCGCAAGGCCATTAAAGAATTTCCTGCAGTCCTGATGGAGTGAACCGAATATGTACAAGCTGATTGTCGACGACCTGCACAAGAAGTTCGGCGAGAACGAGGTTTTGAAGGGCGTATCGCTCAAGGCAAAGGCTGGCGACGTGATCAGCCTGATCGGATCGAGCGGTTCGGGAAAGAGCACGTTTCTGCGTTGCATTAACTTTCTCGAATCACCCTGCTCGGGACGCATCACGCTCAATGGCGAGGAAATCCGCACCAGCGCCGACCGCAGCGGCGCGCTGCGCGTGAGCGATCCGAAGCAGCTCCAGAAAATGCGCACGCGCCTTTCGATGGTCTTTCAGCATTTCAATCTCTGGGCGCACATGACCGTGCTCGAGAACATCATCGAGGCGCCGGTCAGCGTGCTTGGACTGAGCCGCAGCGAAGCCGAGGCCCGCGCGCGCAAGTATCTCGACAAGGTGGGGCTCGCTGCCGGTGTCGAGCACAAGTACCCGTCGCACCTCTCAGGCGGCCAGCAGCAGCGCGTGGCGATTGCCCGCGCGCTGGCGATGGAGCCCGAAGTGATGCTGTTCGACGAACCCACCTCCGCGCTCGACCCCGAACTCGTGGGCGAAGTGCTCAAGGTCATGCAAAAGCTCGCCGAAGAAGGCCGCACGATGATCGTCGTCACGCACGAAATGGGCTTCGCGCGCAACGTTTCGAATCACGTCGTATTTCTGCACAAGGGCAAGATCGAAGAGCAAGGCGACCCCAAGGAAGTGCTCAATGCGCCGCGCAGCGAGCGGCTGCAGCAGTTCCTGGCGGGACGGTTGAAGTAAGGTCCGGGCGGCCAGTCACTCGCGGCCCGCCAGCGCATCGAGGCGTCATGCCGAACGATGCGCTGGCATCGACGTGCGGCCTCGGTTACACACCTTGTGTGCGCTGACTTGTACCTCAGGCGCGACAACGGCGAGATCATCCAGTTCGTCGAGTCGCAGTGAGCAACGCCTGGCAGGCCCACCCGATCGCAAGCCAGTCAGCCGCTCTCAATCGCTGTTGGGCCCTAAACTACCGGCATGCCGCCCATTTCAGACGAATGCATGCCGACTAGCGCACCCGCCGTCAACCACGCGCAGCCTGCCCCACCCGACACCGAACCCCTCCAGGACCCGGCCCTGCTGCGCCGTCTGTTGCGCGCGAAAGACCGCATGGACGCCGCCTCCCACGAGGCCTGGCCGGTCAAGCGCCTCGCCGAGGTCAGCGGCGTTTCCGAAGCGCATTTCGCGCGCTCCTTCAAGCGTGCCTTCGGCCTCCCGCCGCATCGCTATCTGCTCACACGGCGCATCGAGCAGGCCACCACCCTGTTGCGCGACTCCGATCTCGACATCACAGATATCGCCTTCGCCACCGGCTGGGAGAGTCTTGGCACCTTTGGCCGCACATTTCGCGACGTTACCGGCTTGAGCCCCAGCGCCATGCGCGTTCAGGTGCGGGCCAACCTGCCCGAGATCGACCGCGTGCCCGCCTGCGTGCTCAAAGCCGCGCAGCGCCCCGACCTCACCACAGCAGTTTTGGAGAAGCGCCGGCGCGCGGGCAAGGCTAAAGTGCGGCCATCCATCAAGGAGGTGACATGAACCAAGGTATCAATGTGGTAGGCCTGTACGTCGACGACCAGGACGAAGCGCTCAAGTTCTACGTCGACAAGCTGGGATTCCGTGTGCATACCGACGTGCGCAATGGCACGTACCGCTGGCTCACGGTGCAGCACCCGGAGCAGCCTTCATTCCAGCTCGGACTCTTTCTGCCCGGGCCGCCCGTTCACGACGAGGCCACCGCGCAAACGCTGCGGGCCATGGTCGCCAAGGGCGCCATGCCGCCTCTCGTGCTCGCCGTGGCGGACTGCCGTGCCAGCTACGAGCGCCTGAAGGCGCTGGGCGTGGAATTCACTCAGGAGCCTGTCGACCGCTATGGCAGCGTGGATGCGGGTTTTCGCGACCCTGCCGGCAACGGCTGGAAGATGATTCAGGCGCCAAAGCCGCAGTGACTTTGGGCAACGACGGGTGACTGCGGGTGACTGCGGGTGACTGCGGGTGACTGCGGGTGACTGCGGGTGACTGCGGGTGATTACGCGTGCGCGGCGCCGAAGGCCATGCCTTCGTCCGCGTCTTCGAAATGGTCTCGACTTTCGGCGATTTCCTGATAGTCGATCTGGCCGTCGAGCATGACGTACTCATGTATGCGCAAGCCCGCACACAATACGACCTCGATATTGCGATCCGTCGCCGGAAACGCGGCCTGCGGCTTGCCGTGCTGGGAAACGAGCAGAAGCTGGCCGCCTAGCCTGTCCTTCACGAATAGCGTCTGCGTGACGCGCGAGGTTTGCACGCGCGTGCGATCGCCCACCAGATCCAGATACGTTTCGCCGATGTTTTTGAACATTGTTGCCTCCATTCCGGCGCAGCCCGCCGCCGACTTTCATTTACATGACAAGTCAACTATAGTGCCGAAATAAGGCAACGGCTCGCGACATCCTGTCGCAAACGATAGCTTAATGGAGCGCATCGGACTCCAGATCATTGACACGTTTGAGCTAGTCGAGTACCGCGAACGGCGCGTGGCCGTCCATCCAGTCGTACTGGCTGGTCGGAGTCGCCCACGCCCAGTTCGACGGCGAGCGCGCTGCGGCGCTGTGGTTTGCGCGGTTCGTGCCAGTGTGTGCCACAGCGCTCGTCGCGCGATCGTGGGTGCTCGTTTCGTGGCTTTCCGCGATGATGTTTTTCATTTCGTCCCGCTCCAAGGAAAAATTAGATCCGCATGCTGGAGCCGACCGTTTGCACGGCACGTCCAGCAGGTTTTCAATGTGAGGGAACGATACGGCAATCCAGAGAAGCGCTTTTTGCTTCCAATGCCATTCTTTTATGTTCAGGCGCCACTGAGCGTTAACGCCAAGGCCGCCACAAAACAGCGCTACGTCTCGCGGCGGCAGTTTGATGACAATTCAATGACTGATCGCGTGCCGGAAAGCCATGCACGGATGCGCAGACGCTCAGGGCGTGGCGTCCCAGCCATGTGACGCGAGGATCTTGTCGAGCAAAAAGCGCAGCGCAACGCGCTCGGCCTCGTTCAGCCCGTGGTAAAGGTCGCTGTCGCGCTTTTCCAGCGTCGGGCCGATCTTCTTGAAGATCTTGCGCCCTTCGGCGGTGAGCGAAATGATGACGCTGCGCCCGTCCTTGTCGTTGCCTGCGCGCGCGAGGATCTCCTTGGCGAGCATGGCCTCGACCGTGCGGCTCGCCTGGCTCTTGTCGAGGTTGGCGCGCCGCGAGATGTCCATCACGGTTTGCGGTCCGAACGTGCCGATCGCGGCGATGATGCTCGCCTCCGGATACGGCACACCCAGTTTGTCGCGCGACATCTCGCTGCTCATACGATCGGCGATCTTGGTCAAGGCCTTCAGCCGATAGGTCAACGAGGCTTCTGCGCCTGGCTCATTCGTGCTTGCCATATGCCCACTCAAGAATTGGATCGGGAAACCCGAGAAATAAACCCCGGTATGTTGCCCTGATCCTGCCCGCGAGGTCAACTGGGTGCCAGGCACGGGGCAGCAGCGGCGAGTCGAGTGCGGTCTGCTTCAACACGGTGCACGCAACGTGCGAAGGCGCAATAAGCAGCATCGACGCTCATATGCATTTTCAACACTCGCTTTCATACTGGCCGCTTATACTGCACGCGTTCAACGCGCGCGAAGATGGCCATGAGCAAACGAATGACTGTCCGGCAGTCGCCGGTGCACGGAAAAGGCGTCTACGCATTGCGCCCCCTGCGGGCCGGCGAGCGCATCTTCGAATACAAAGGCAAGATCATGAGCTGGCGCAGCGCGGCCCGGCGTTATCGTCTGCGTGAAGAGGGCGCGCATACGTTTCTCTTCGGCCTTTCCGATGGACGCGTGATCGACGGCGGCCAGGGCGGCAACTGGGCGCGCTGGCTCAATCACGCGTGCCAGGCGAACTGCGAAACCGTCGAAATCAACGGCCACGTATTCATCGACGCATGCCGCGACATCCTGCCGGGCGAAGAGCTATTCATCGACTACGCGCTCGAATTGTCCGACGACGCCTGCGAAGACACCATCCGCGAATACACCTGCCGCTGCGGCACGCCTGGTTGCCGCGGGACGATGCTCGCCAGCGCTGGCGCCGGTGTTAGCGCGGACGCCGGCGCAAGCAGCATCGTCAGCGTTGCCAGCCTGCTTTAGGTTGCGGCGGGCTGCGCCACGCTTAGAACCGGTGCCGCATGCCGATCGCAACAACCGTCTGCTGATTCGTCGACGACGCCGACTGCCCGCTGATATCCGCTCCCAGACCCGAGCCGTCCGCGCTGATGTGCTGGTAGGTCGCCTGCGCATAGACGTCGGTGCGCTTCGAGAGGAAATAGTCGGCCTGCACCGACACCTCGTGCCAGCGCGGGTGATGTTCGCCGCCTGAGCTCGAAAGCGCGCCCTGGGTGTAGGTGTACACGCCGTTCAGGCTGAATTGCGGCGTGAACATATAGCTCGCGTTCACCTCGTAGTTGCTGAAGCTTGCGCCCTGCCCGTTCTGCACGAGGCCAAGGCTGTTCGCGCCGTTGATCGTGTCGAGGCCGCCCAGCTGCGTGCGCGTCCACACAAAGCCGAAGCGTGCATTACGCGTGATGTAGTTCACGCCCGCGCCATAGGTGCGCTGCTGGGCCGCGATGAACGTGCGGTCGGTGAGCGTGAGCGCGCCGTTCGTGTTGCTGCTGCCGCCGTTGTTCGCCTGCAGGTAGCCCGTGCCGAACTGGAATCCGCCGAAATCGTACGACGCGCCAAAGCTGTAGAGGCGATTGTCGTCGAAGCCGCCCGCTTCGTTCGAGAAGCCGTAGAGCGCGCCGAACTTCGCGCCGCCAAAGTTCGTGCTCGCATACTTGACCGCGTTGTTCACGCGAAACGAATTGTTGAGATTGTCGTTGTCGTACGGGTGAGCCGAGAGATTGTTGCCGCCCGGATGGCGCCCCGTGAAGCTGAGCGGCGCGAGATAGTCGACCACGGAGTCATATTGCCGGCCCAGCGTGAGCGCGCCGTAGCGATTGTTTTCGAGGCCCGCGTACGCCTGGTAGCCGAACATGCGGCCGCCCTGGCGCAGCGTGCCGTTCGTCACGCTGAAGCCGCTCTCAAGGCGGAAAATGGCGCGCGTGCCGCCGCCCAGGTCCTCGCTGCCGGTTATGCCCCAGTGGCTGCCCGTGACGTTGCCGCTGCCGGCCGCAAAGAGGCTATGGCCGCCTGCGTTGCTGTTGTACGAGAGTCCGGCGTCGATCACGCCGTACAGCGTCACACTGCTTTGTGCGTGGGCCCCGCATGCATAAGCCGCGGCGAGGGCTGCGGCGACGAGCGTCTTTTTCATTGTTTTTTCCTTCGAGTGATCACGAGTGTTACGTGTGGCGATGGCCGCGCAGCGCGCGAACCGGCCCCGCATTCGCGCAAGGCGAATGCGGTCCGGCGTCGTGAAGACGCGCGCTGAAACGGCGGATTGAACGGGCTGGCTGGGCCGCGCTAGTGGCGGCTGGCGATGCCCTGCTGACCGGCGAGACCGTCGATCAGAACTTGAAGCTGTCCGCGCGAGCATGGCTCGATGCGCGCGCGAACGCCGAACACTTCGGCGAGGCTGTCGGCGGTGACGACCTCGGCCGGTGCGCCCAGGCGCGCTATGCGCCCTCGATGCAGCAGCATCGCGCGGTCGCAGGCACGCACGGCCGCGTTGATGTCGTGCAGCACGACCACCGTGACGATCGCGCGCTCGCGGGTTACGTCGCGCAGCACCTGCATCACCTGGAACTGGTGATTGAGGTCGAGCGCGGAGCACGGCTCGTCGAGCAGCAGCACCTGCGGATCGCGCACCAGCGCCTGAGCGATACCCACCAGCTGGCGCTGCCCGCCCGAGAGCTCGTCGAGCGAGCGGCCCGCGAGCGCGGCAATGCCGAGCCGCTCGAGCACCGCATGCGCGTGCGCGATTTGCACGGACGACGCCCCGCGCGACGCGCCAAACTGCGACGCCGGATCGCGCCCCGCACGCGCGGCCACCACGACCGACTCCAGCACCGCGAGGCGCACGCCGGCCGGCAACGCTTGCGGCAGATAAACCACGCTGTGCGAGCGAGCGCCCGCGGCAGTTAGCTTGAGCGGCGCGCCATCGAGCGAGAGCGAGCCGCTGCGCGGCGCGTTCAGGCCCGCCAGCGTACGCAGCAAGGTGGATTTGCCGCTGCCGTTCGGCCCGAGCAGCGCCGTGATCTCGCCGCGCGCGAGCGGCCCGGCGCTCAATTCGCTCAACACCTCGCGCTTGCCGTAGCGCACCGAAAGCGCGTGGATCGACAGCCCGCTCATTGCGACATCCCCTGCGAGCGCACGACGATGCCGAGAAAGAGCGGAATGCCCACGAGCGCCGTGACGATGCCCACCGGAATGAGCACGCCCGGAATGAGCAGCTTCGAAGCGATGGAGGCGAGCGAGAGCATTAGTGCGCCGAGCAGCAGACTGCCCGGCAGATAGAAACGATGATCCTCGCCGAACAGCGTGCGCGCGATATGCGGCGCGATCAGCCCAACGAAACCGATGGTGCCGACGAACGACACGGCGAGCGCCGAAAGCGCCGACACGCGCAACAGCGTGCCCAGGCGCAGGCGCCGCACGTCGATGCCGAAGCTCGCCGCGCGCTCTTCGCCCAGACGCAGCGCGGTGAGCGTCCACGCGTTGCGCATCGAGAACGGCACGGCGAGCGCGAGCGCCGCTGTGAGCACGCCGATCTTCGGCCAGTCGGCGCGCGCAAGCGAACCGAGCGTCCAGAACACGAGGCCTTGCAGCGCGTCGGCGGAGGCGATGAACTGCATCAGCTCGACGAGCGCGTGAAACGAGAACACGAGCGCGATGCCCATCAGCACGACGCCCGCCGTGCTCATGCCGCGCCAGCGCGCGACGAAATCGAGCATGAGCGCCGAAGCGAAAGCGAACACGAACGCGTTGGCCGAAACGATCCACGTTTGCGCGACGCCCGGAATCGCCACGTCGAGCACGATGGCGAGCGACGCGCCGAAGGCGGCCGCCGCCGAAACGCCCAGCGTATAGGGGCTCGCGAGCGGATTGTTGAGGATCGTCTGCATCTCCGCGCCCGAAATGCCGAGCGAGGCGCCAACCACGAGCGCCATGACCGCATACGGCAGGCGGATCTGCCACACGATCACGCTATTGGCGGGGTCCGCCGAGGCGGGCTCGAAAATCGTGCGCAGCAAGGTCGCAATGGGCAGACCCGAAGGGCCGGAGCTGAGGTCGAACAGCAGCGAGGCGACAATCAGCAGCGCGACCGCTGCGAGACACAGCACGCGGCGGCGTGTGAGGCGCGCGTAGGCGCGCATCTGGGCCTTGGCGTCGTGCGCATCGGACATCGCGTCGAGCGGCCGCGTGGCTTCTGCGGCCAGGCGCACGCTGTTCACCGCGCGGCCTGCTGCGCTTGCGCCGCAGGCAACGGCGCATCGACCCACTCCGTACCCGTATCGGGAATCGCGAGGAAGCGGCGATACAGCTCACGCTCGGTCGCGTGCACATCGAGCGTGCTGAACTGCTGCGGATAGAACCACTTCGCGAACGCCTCGATCGCGACGATGTTGTACGGCGAGTCGTAATAGTTGTGCGAAATGCCGTGCACGCGCCCATCGTGAATCGCCTTGATGGTGTCGAAGCCGGGACGCGCGACCAGTTGCGCGAGGCTCGCATCGGCATCGTGCTCGCTCGTGAGCGCGCCCACGCGCAGCGACGCGAGGCCGGGCTTCGTGCGGCTGCCCGTGGCGATATACACGTCGGGCTGCGCCGCGATCACCTGCTCCATGCTGATGTCGCCGAGCACGCCGGGCAAGAGGCCCGCTGCGATGTTGCGGCCGCCCGCGGCATCCACGAACTCGCCGAAGTTGCCCTTGCCCGCCGTGTGGCAGCAGCCCGCATCCCATACGCCCGCCAGCATGTCCACGAACACCTTCGGGCGCTGCGACTCGGGAATCGCATTCACCACTTGCTGCACGCGCGCGAGATGCTGCTGATAGAACTGGATATAGGCATCGGCTTCCTTCTCGCGGTGCAGGACCGCGCCAAGCAGCTTGATGCTCGGCAGCGTGTTCTGCATCGGGTGCACGCGAAAATCGACGAACACCACGGTCGTGCCGGTCGCTTCCAGTTGCTTCACGAGCGCGTTGTAACGGCTCGGGCCGTGGCCCGCCACGCTGAAGATCGCCACGTCGGGCTTGAGCGCGAGCGCCTTCTCGTCGCTGATGCTGTCCTCGGTTGCCTTGCCGATCAGCGGGATCTGGCGAATTTCGGGGAAGCGCTGGGCGTAGGCCTCGTAAGTCTGCGGGTCCATGGTCGGCAGGTCGCCCTGCCAGCCCACGATGCGCGCGAGCGGCTTCTGACCCTCGAGCAGCGCGACTGCGGAAAGCAGACGGCTCTCGCCAAGCAGAATGCGATGCGGCTCGGCAGGCACCTTGACCGTGCGGCCTGCGAGATCGGTCACGACGAGCGGCGCCTGGGCCGTCTGCGCGGGCGCCGGCGTGGCGGCCTGGGCGGCGGTGGCGCCGCAGCTCAAGGCGATGGCGGCCGAAGTCGCAGCCGCAACGGATACGGCGCCCCGCAGCGCCACGCGGGTCAAGCCAGGGATCAATCGAAAGGTCAACATGATATATTCTGTAAATGCGAACGATTGCTATTTGCGAGCGCAACTTTAACGGTCATTTGTAATGGCGATGTGTTGAAA
Source organism: Paraburkholderia sp. J7 (assembly GCF_905220155.1). Taxonomy (NCBI): domain Bacteria; kingdom Pseudomonadati; phylum Pseudomonadota; class Betaproteobacteria; order Burkholderiales; family Burkholderiaceae; genus Paraburkholderia; species Paraburkholderia sp. J7. The sequence goes on from NZ_CAJMYZ010000035.1 coordinate 12,860, forward strand.
CCGGCCGTTTTGTAATGGAATGTGTTGGCGCGGCTTCAGTCCCGCGGCGGCAAGAGAAAAAAGATGGATCACATACTGGTCGTCGACGACGACGCCAACATCCGGCAACTGCTGCGCGACTACCTGCGCGAGATGGGCTACCAGGCGAGCGCCGCCACCAACGGCGCGCAGATGAAGCAGATACTCGGCACCGCCCAGGTCGACCTGATCGTGCTCGACCTCATGCTCGACGGCGAAGACGGACTGGACCTCACGCGCGAGCTGCGCCGGGTCCACGACACGCCCGTCATTATTCTTTCCGCGCGCGGCGGCCTGCTCGACCGCATCCTCGGCCTCGAAATGGGCGCCGACGACTATCTGTCCAAGCCCTTCGATCCGCGCGAGCTGCTCGCCAAGATCAAGGTCGTCCTGCGCCGCACGCGCGCGGTGCCCGGCACGCGCCCCGCCGACGCGAACGCGTTCATCACCTTCGCGGGCTGGCGCCTCGACACGCGCATGAAGCAGATGTGCTCGCCGGACGGCGTGGTCGTTTCGCTGGGCGGCTCGGACTACCGCACGCTGCGCACGCTGCTCGACCATCCGAACCGCCCGCTCTCGCGCGAATTTCTGCTCGACCAGGTGTTCAGCAAGAGCATGACGCCGCTCGACCGCGCCATCGACGTCTGCGTGAGCCGGCTGCGCCAGCAGCTCAAGGATTCGGCGCGCGAGGCCACGCTCATTCGCACCGTGCGCAACGAGGGCTATATGCTCGTGGCCGACGTTGGGTACGAAGCGTGAGGCGGTTTGCTCGTTTCGCATCGAAGTTGCGTCTTTGGCCGCTTTGGCCCGATACGCTCTTCGGGCGCCTCGTCGTGATTCTCGCGGCGGGCATGTTCGCGGGGCAGTTGCTCACCAGCACGATCTGGTTCGAAACGCACGACAACCGCACGCTCGAAATTCCCGCGCGCCTCTTCGGCAGCCGTCTCGCCGATACGGTGCGCCTGATCCAGCGCGCGCCCGATGCCGCGACGCGTAAGGCGATCGTCGGCACGCTCGGCGACGACCGTTACCGCCTCCAGTGGGTACAAGGCGCGCCGCAGCCGGTGCCCGCCACGCTTTCGCTCGCGCAGCGCGCCACCGCCGGGCTGATCGAGGGCGTGATTCGCAAGCGCCTGCAAGAGCCCATCGACGTGCACCTGATCGACGCCCAGGTGCGCGACGGCGCGTGTCGCGAAGGCGGCGTGCTGAGCCTGTTCGACTCGCGCATGCCGACCGGCGACTTTCACGTGCAGCTCGAGGTGCCGGGTCAAGGGTGGCTCGATATCCACGCGAACGAGGGCCAGGCGGGCATGCATACCGAGCGCGGCGCGCTCGTGATGGATTACCTGCTGCGCATCTATGCGCTGCGCTTCGTCGCCGTGTGCCTGATCGCGTTGATTGCGGTGCGCTTTGCGCTTGCGCCGTTGCACCGCTTCGCGGCGGCGGCCGAAGCGCTCGGGCGCAACATCTATCGCGCGCCCTTGCAGGAAACGGGGCCGCGCGAAGTGCGCAACGCGGCGCACTCGTTCAACGCCATGCAGCAGCAGTTGATCGACAGCTTTGCCGCGCGCACGCGCTTTTTGAGCGCGGTCTCGCACGACTTGCGCTCGCCGCTCACGCGGCTGCGGCTGCGCGTGGAAATGCTGCCGGACGCGGCGTCGCGCGAGCGCTTGCGCGGCGACCTCGAAGACATGGAAGGCATGGTGCGCGCCACGCTAGACGCCGTGCAGGGTGTGGAGATCACCGAGCCGCGCCAGCGCATCGACCTCGTTTCGATGCTAGAAGGCCTCGCGAGCGATGCATGCGAGCAGGGCCATCCTGTGAGCGTGACGGGCAGCGTGCATGCGCCCATTCCCGGCTTTGCGCGCAATCTCAAACGCTGCCTGCAGAATCTTTTCGACAACGCGATTCGCTATGGCGGCGCAGCGAGCGTCACCGTAAGCGACGTTGAGCATGGCGTGCGCGTGGTGATCAGCGACAACGGGCCCGGCATTGCCGACACCGCGCTGCTCGAACGCGTGTTCGAGCCTTACTTCCGCGTCGATTCGCGTCGCAGCGATGCGCCGGGCGGCACAGGGTTGGGGCTCACGATTGCGCGCAGCGTGGCGGCCGCCCATGGCGGCACGCTCGTGCTGCGCAATCGGGTGGTGGACGGGAGAATCGTTGGGCTCGACGCGCAGTTGGACTTGCCGAGCGGCGATTGACCGGCCACCTGCTGCTCATGCCTGCAGCACCGCGGGGTCGATGTAGCCCGGCACCGCAGCGGAAAGCGATTGCTTCAACTCCCGGCTTCCCGCGTCCGCCAGCACTTCGCTTTCGCCCGCCTCAAGCGCGTTGTAGGCTTGCCGGACGACATCGGCGGGGCTGACTTTCGGCACGTCGAAATCCTTGGTGAGATCGGTATCGACAAAGCCGACATGCACGCCGACCACGCCGATATTGCGCGCCCTGAAATGCAACCGGATGTTGTTCGTATAGCTCCACGCCGCCGCCTTCGAAGCGGAATACGGCGCGAGGAACGGTACAGCGCGCCAGGAAACATCGGAGAGCACGTTGATGACGCCACCGTTTCCATCGCTCGGAAGCATGGATTCGAAAGCGCGGGTCGTGCGAATGACGCCATAAAAGTTCGTTTCGAAAATGCGCCGGGCCTGTTCTTCCGCCTCTGCCAAAAGCGGCGTCTCGAGTATTTCCGCAATCCCCGCGTTGTTCACGAGCAGCGTCACGTCCGACGCGACCTTCGCCGCGGCCGTGACCGAAGCCGGATCGGTCACGTCGAGCTTGACGGGAATGATGCCGGGTTCGCGAAAGCCTTCCGGGTTGCGCACCCCTGCGTAGACCTTGGCGGCCCCACGCGCGAGCGCCTCGCGTGCAAAGGCCAGACCGAGGCCGCGGCTTGCGCCCGTAACGAACACAACGGAATTCTTGATCTTCATTTTTAATCTCCTGGATCAGTTCTGCAAAGTAATCAAACGATCGATTGGATCAGGACTGGAAAAGCTCGCGGTTGGCGCGAACGAATGCCTCGACGGTCTGCGGCGCCCTTCCGGTGACTTGCTCGATGACTTTATCGATCCCTTCGAATACGCCGTTCTGGTAGTCGACGGCGACTTCAATGAAGTGCTGGATCACAAACTCCGGCAAGTCGTACTTCCGCAAATGCGCCCGATATTCGTCGAGCGTGCCCGGGCGATATACGATCTTCCTTTCGATGACCTTGCCGATTTCTTCGGCAATACCGTGGTGGTCGAGTTCGACCGGGCCGCAAAGCTCATACGTCTTGCCAATATGCCCCTGCGGTTGCGCGAGCACCGTGGCGATGAAGCGCGCCTGGTCAACGGCGGCAATCGGCGCATGGCGTCCCGCACCGTAAGGCAGCGTGATCTGCCCTTCCTTGACGATCGTGTCGCGCACCCAAGGGAAGATCAGCCATTCGGAAAAGAAGGTCGGACGAATATGAACGGTCGGCACACCAGACCAGTCGAGTACGCGTTCCGCGATCCAGTGATCGCGCGCGGCGTGGCTCTTCGCCTGTTCGCGCGCCGAGATCTGCGACATTTCCACCACGACTTCGAGACCGGCGCGGCGGGCGGCGTCTGCGAAATACGCCGTGCCCTGAATGAACCCGGGCCGCACGGGATAGCAAAGATAAGCGCCCGTCACGCCTGCGGTGGCGCGAATCAGATCGTCGTGATCGAGCAAGTCGCCCACCACGACTTCGGCGCCGGCGGCCTGCAGCGCAGCGCTGCGCGCGTCTTCCCGATGGACCATCGCGCGCACCGCATGTCCGGCTTCGAGCAGATTGTCCACCACATGCACGCCGGTTTTGCCGGTGGCGCCGGTAATCAGGAACTTACGCTGTTGCATGATGAATTCTCCATTTCAAGTGCATATGCACATATGAGCGCGAATCGAATCGCCATTCTCTGGCGACAGTTTTCGTTCAAAGCATTTCGATGTGTTGCCTGACGTCTTGCAGCAGCGACGCAGAAGCCGCTTGATCGGGGATGATGCGCGCCATGGTCAGCGCGCCGATCATGGCCGCTAGCGTGAACACGGCCTGCGACCGGTCCGCCTCTTCTTCCGGCGTTGCCATGCGCGCCGCCAGCATGTCGACGAGCGCGTCGAACCCGCGTGACGCCGCCGCACGCGCAGCGTCGTCCGCGCGCGCCAGCTCGCTGCCCATGGCGGCCAGTGGGCAACCATTTGCGCGCGCATCGCGATGACCGGTGGACATGTACGCGTCCACGACCGCACGGAACGCGTCCTCGCCCGTAGCCCCGGCCGCTGCGGCGGCGAGATTTTCGACGATGCCGGCCAGGCCCGCTTCGCAGGCTTCGGCGACCAGTTGATCCTTCGACTCGAAATGGCGATAAAAGCCGCCATGCGAAAGCCCTGCGGCGGCCATGACGTCGGCGAGGCCCGTTGCGTGGATGCCATTCGCCCTGAACGCGCCGGCCGCAACTTCCACGATGCGCTCGCGCGTTTGCGCCGTTTCGACCTTCGACTTCCTCATGATGACCCGTGCTCTGTGGTTCGATGTTGTTTAGATGGTAGTCATCATCTAAATGGAAGTCAAGGGCGATGCAAGGTAGCTCACGAGCAGGAACTTGCGGCGCTGGTGATTGGCAAACGAAACCTGTTCTGTTGCAAACAAACTTGTTCTCGCGATTCTTCGCAAATAAAACTGTCCTGAAAAATCGACCCCGCGATTCGACTCCTTACGCCATGAGGGTTTGCACGCAACGCCCTTCCCACGCCAAGCGCACTTTCGCTGCATTGTAAAAATTACCAGCAGCAGCTTAGGTGACCTCCAAACTCTCGGCGAAAACGCCCCCGCTCTAATAATCAAACACTTAGCCAAACACCTTGCAAACAAAACTGGTCCGAGAAATGCCCCTTGCAAACAACATCTGGCGTGACGAAAACAGGCCAAATAAACTGATCCATAAGAATTTTTCCAAGCAAACTCTGAGACGTCGATCGCACGCAACTTAACTGCTGACTAACCTGCAGCCCGACGCTCCGCCACAGTTCGAGCCGAGTCAGGGTCGTCGATAGCTTTGCAGGCGAATGTCGGCATGCATCCGGATTACGTTGCGCGAGCGCGGCGCTTTGCATGGAAAGTGTAGCGCGCTCGCGGTCTCCCCCTGTACCTTGAAATCGCCTGGACGCGTCACAAGGAACAAGCCAATGTTTAGGTCGAAACTACGGCGGGCGCTCGTTAAGGAGCGTCGAACCACGATGGATAGCCAGCACCTCGATCGTGTAGCTTCCGCGGTGCGTCAGGCAGGTCAGCCGCCGGAAGCCGAGCCGAAATCGGATATGCCACGCTTTGGTGAGCGCCCATCGCGCCACTAAACGCTGACGCATTCGCGCGCTCAAAGCGGCGCTCCAACAGTAGCGTTCAAATCCGGCTTCGGCATTAGCAGTTCGCGTGCCGTTCCCAGCCTCATTTCAGCTGCCTGAGTTTTGTGTCAGGTGCGCAGGCATCCCGCCGCATTCACGCAGGTGCGCAGATACGATAGTGACGAGTGCCCCGCAATCTTCACGTCTCGCAATCGACTGCCGCATTGACGATCCGGCCGTTCGTCCCAGCTCCCAGACTTGTTTTCCTTCTCTGTCTCTTTTCCCGTCCGCCCGACAGGTAATGCCCTACATTTTCTTTTGCGGTTCGGATCGCGCTATCAAAGTCTCGATTAGTGGAGACGTGCCGGTGATCGACGCTGACGAGCCATTGCTCTCCAGCGAGACACCATCGAATGCGGCGCTCTTCCATCAGGGACGAAAACCACCTCCAAACGGCACCGTCTTCGGTGTTGGCCGCCAGCGCGGCCGCCGTCCTCATCCGTGTCATGTTGTCCAGATCGTTCATAGCCTGTCTCAGCGTTGCTCGATGCAGCTGGATCGCCGCAATTCCGTGGGGCTTTCCGGACGGTCCGGCGTTGTATTCTCGCGGCTCGCAAACTGCCGGATTCCGGCGTTCCATGTCAGCTCGATCTTATCGATCGTTCCGCAGCCACTTTTCGTCGTGCCCGGATAGCTCGCATACACCCCCGCAATCGCGTTGCTCCCGCAATTCTGCCGCCAGCGCATTTCGGACGAACCAATCGCCGCGTTGCACGTCTTCACACGCTCCTTCGCGGTTTGCGTGTTACTTGCTGCCACAAGACGACAGGTTATGACGGCTGGCTTCACAATGCACCTTCGCGCAACCGCAAGACATTAGCGCGCTGGTTTAGAGCTCGACGGCAAGCCGGGTCGCCTGGTCGATGGCCCGAAGCGCATCGAGTTCACCGGCCACATCTGCGCCACCAATCAACCTGGGCTCGATGCCGCGGGCCACGAGTGCGTCATGGAGTGCACGATTCGAATTTTGGCCGGCGCACAGCACGACGTGATCGACGTCGAGCACGTGCTGCTTGCCGTCGACCGTGTAATGCAGCCCGTCATCGTCGATGGCATCGTACGTCGCCCCCGCCGTCATCATCACATTCGCCTTTCGCAACTTCGCCTTCAGGATCCAGCCTGTGGATTTCCCGAGCCGCTTGCCGAGCGGTTCGACCTTACGCTGGAACATGTGGACGTAACGACGAGGGGCTGCGTGGTTGGCGACGGGTATCAGACCGCCCGGGCGCACGTTCGCCGGGTCGACTCCCCAGGCCCGGAAGAATGCCTCCCCGTCCAGCGACTCCGCTGCATTGCCCAATAGATATTCGGCAACGTCGAAGCCGATACCCCCTGCACCGATAATCGCCACGCGCGGGCCCACGTCAATCTTGCCGGTGAGGACGTCGATATAGGTCACGGCCTTCGGATGGTCGATGCCCGGTATCTCCGGCATACGCGGCGTCACCCCCGTGGCGAGAACGATCTCGTCGAAATCACCGCGCGCCAGTTGATCGGCCGTCGCCGCCGCGCCGAGTCGTATGGACACACCGAGCTTGCCGAGCCGCGCCTCGAAATAGCGCAGCATTTCGTTGAACTCGGCCTTGCCTGGCACCGCTTTCGCCATGTTCAACTGACCGCCGAGTCGGGTTTCTGCCTCGTAGAGGGTGACATCATGTCCGCGTTCGGCTGCGTTGATGGCGAATGCCATGCCTGCAGGTCCGCCGCCGACAACGGCGATGCGTTTCGGCTGCGCAGCAGTACCCGTCGGAAACTCGATTTCACGGCCCGCGCGCGGATTGACCAGACACGTTGCGGTACGTTCGGTGAAGATGCGATCGAGGCAAGCCTGATTGCAACCGATGCAGGTATTGATCTCGTCGACGTTGCCCTGCCGCGTTTTCTTTGCAAACTCCGGATCGGCGAGCAGCGGCCGCGCCATCGAGACCAGATCGGCCACGCCGGATTCGATCAGCTCCTGGGCGACTTCCGGCATATTGATCCGGTTCGACGCCATCACAGGAATCGAGACCGCACGCTTCACGTTGCGGATCGCGTCCCGCCACACTGCGCGTGGCACGGAGGCGGCAATCGTAGGGACTGCAGACTCGTGCCAACCCACACCCGTGTTGATCAGGTCGGCGCCCGCGGCTTCGATTCTCCGCGCAAAGGCCGCTATCTCCTCGCCAGTCATGCCGCCTTCAACGAGGTCGATGGACGAAATCCGGTAGATCAGCATCGGCCCCGCCCCTATGCGGGACCGCACAGCTTCGACGATCTCGAGCGGGAAACGAATGCGCCCTTCGAAACTGCCGCCGTATTCGTCACTGCGTGCATTGGTCACTTCCGCAGTGAATTCGTTGATCAGATATCCTTCCGAGCCCATGATCTCGACGCCGTCGTACCCTGCCTCGACGGCTAGCGCTGCGGTATGAGCAAAGTCGGATATCGTCCGCTGCACCTCTTCCGTGCTCAGCGGGTGCGGCGAAAATGCATTGATACGCGCCTTGCCCGCGGACGGCGCGACGCAGTTCTGCACCTTCGCATAGCGGCCGGCGTGCAGGATCTGAAGCACGATCTTGCCTCCCGCTTCATGGACTGCATGCGTCACACCCCGGTGCTCGTCGAGCTGTGAAGCGCTATTGAACAACGGCCCCCCCTCTTCCATGACCCCTTCCGGATTGGGCGAGAATCCACCGCTGAGGATCAGTCCGATCTCGCCAGCGGCTCGTGCCGCATAGAAGGCTGCAAGGCGCTCGTGCGGTCGATCGAGCGTTTCCAGGCGTGTGTGCATGGCGCCCATCACCATCCGGTTAGGCAGTACCGTCAAGCCAACGGGAAGCGGGGTCAGTAACGTTTCAAAGCGGGGCATGGAGCGTCTCGTCATGTTGTAGGCATCGTATCGGTACTCTAGATCGCGCCGATCTTTACGTCAACATCATGACATAAATTATCGTGATAAACTGTTTTAAAGATTGAAAAATTGGCCATACAAGGTCTTGACTATTCCTAACAAAGGTCACGTAGCTGTCTAAATTGGCTGTCTGCGACGCGCTTGCGGTGCCTGCGGCGTGCATCCGTCAACCAGGACACAGGCCGCTTCAACACGCCGACGCCTTCTCCCGCGAGCGTGCGATGAAGTGTCTGCCCGAATGCCCCCTTACAATATTGGATTCGGACGCTGAACCGGCCGGCCTTTCACCAGACAATCATGACTACAACCGATCCCTCATACGATCAGTCCGTCTCGTCCATCCACAACCGGTTGTTCTTCCGCCTGTTTCAGGCCGGTAACACCCTCGACAGGCAGACGATCAAGTCACTTGGTATTACCACCGTGCAATGGGCCGTGCTGGGGGCGCTATCACGCCCGCAGGTCGCCAACGGCATGTCGTTTTCGGAACTGGCGGACTATCTCGTCGTAAGTCGACAAAGTCTCGATGGCGTCCTGAAACGGCTGGAACGAGAGGAGCACGTCTTGCGCGTGGCCGACACGGTAGACAGACGCGCGAAGATGGTGGTGCTGACGCCCGTCGGACACAAGTTTTGGAACAGTTTGCAGCCGAAGATCTATGAGTTCTATCGACAAGCGCTCGCCGGCTTCCGATTCGACGACAAGGTATCGTTGGTCCATTTCCTGAATCAGCTCAACCAGGGCATGTGCGACGTCAATCTCGATGAACCCGCCGGCAGCAAGCGAGGAGACACTACAGCACTCGCGCAGCTGCACGAGTAGAAGCGCCGAATCGTGCAACGCGCGAGCCGGTAGTGCCGGCCCGCATACGCACGACCGCTTCAAAGCTCAACGTCTTTCGTCTCGGGACCCATGAGCGCACCAGCGCAAGCAATGACACCTCCAATGCATAACAGGGCGATCGGCGTGTATCGCGACGGCATCACCGTGCCCAGCCAGTTCATATAGAACGCGTAGAACGACGGCACGATCACGGACAGACTGTAGCCGACGCCAAAGCCCGTCGCGCGGACTCCTGTCGCGAAGCGTTCGTTGATGTATGTCACGATGACGGCCCATGCGGAGCTGACCGTGAGAGCAAGCAGACAAACCAGCAGCATGACGACGGGCAGCGCCGCACCGGCGGCGCCGATCAGCAAATAAAGCAGAATTGCACCCAGCGTGGCGCTGAGCGCGCCGATGAGCGCAAGCATGGTGCGCCTGCCGATCCGCTGACCCAGCATCCCGGCGCCGATATAGCCAAGACAGAGTATCGAATACGACACCATGAGCGTGATCGTCATCTCGAACGCCGTAAGGTGCAGTGTCCTCAACAGGACACCTGTGGGCAAGAACAGGCCAACGACATTCTGCGTCAACCAGAAACCCGTCATCATCGCCAATACCTGCACAAGACTCTTGAATTCGCTTCCCCTGGTCAAACGCACCGCCGACGTAGCGTTTTGCGTACGCGCTGTTTTCCTGCCCCAGACTTCGGATTCGGCAACCTTGCGGACATAGTAGACAGCCAACCAGGCTGCCATCAGAGCACCAAGTACGAATGGCACGCGCCATCCCCATTGGGCATAGGCCGAGTCTGGTCCGCCCACGGGGAAGAGCTTGAACATAATCATCGCGATGAAATTGATCGCGACGTAGGCCGCCGGGAAGCCTGCGAGGATAATGCCGCCCACGAGGCCGCGTTGTTCCTTCTTCGCATACTCGATCGCCAGCGGCAGCGCTCCTGTATATCCACCACCAAGAAAGATACCGTCGACAAAGCGCAAAATCACAAGGATCCAGTACGATGCGATTCCGATCGACGCGTAGCCGGGAATCAGGGCAATTAGCAGCGTCGCAACGCCGAACCCTGTCACCGAGGCAATCGATGCTGTCCGGCGACCAATACGGTCAGCGATCCGACCAAAGAGCAGCGCTCCCAGCGGCCGCCCGAGCAGCGTCATGATGAAGACAAGAGATTCCAGCACGGCCTGTTGCCCGTGCTGGAGGTGCGGTGGGAGAAAATACGACTGGATAGGCGCCAGAATAATCACGGGGAGATAGATATCGAACATGTCGATGAACTCCGAGAAGACAGCGCCCTTGATCGCGCTCTTTCGCTTCTCATCCACGTCCTCCTGTGGCGCCAATTCGACGCCCTGCCCCAGTTGCAGTGATTTCATCCGTGTCTCCAATGTATTGATGTCGAATTCGCTGCGCGATAGGCCGCCTTCGGCTCCCTGCTAACCCGACAAAGCCTGGCCATTAAGCGGCTTCGCACACCGCGGACAACGAAAAGCGACATTCGTGCCATCTGGTGCTTGCTTGCCCGCGTACTGAGCAGGAGGGCCGCCCCACACGTGCGATTACGACACGCATTCGGATGCGTGACCTTGCCGTGCGGCCACGCAGGCGTGTCTTCGAAACGCCCTCTTCAGAGCATCTGTGTCTTCGTCGCGCACACATTGGATGATCAACAGACCAGTGCGTCGAAATCATAAGGACACAACTCGACGTCGATCCTCCTGCAACGGAAGCGCCCGGTGGCCCCCGGCCGGCTCTCAAGTACCTTCCGCCTCGAATTTACGACGGGTAACTGTCATACCTGAGAACGGATGATCGAATCTGATCTACCCGTTCAAACCAATCATCTGGACTTTGCATCATGATCTTGACACATAATGACGCCCGGCGTATCGTCAGCCGTAGTCTGGGATGGCGTGCGTGGCGGGTTCGCGTCGACGAACGCAACGGTTCATTCAGCCAGCCACGGTATGCCCCCCCAGTGTCCGTCTTGCTCAATCGGGAAAACATCATGTCTTTCAACACGATCAACGTCAGCGTCGCCGGAGCGATCGCGCGCATCGAAATAAACCGCCCGGAAAAGCTCAATAGCTTTGATGAGGCGACCGTGCTCGAACTGCTGCGCGCGCTCGACGAACTCGAAGCAGACAGGCGCATTCGCGTGCTCGTTTTGACCGGAGCGGGCCGCGCCTTCTGTGCTGGTCAGGACCTTGCCGACCCTGCAATGCAAGCGGTCGAAGGGAAGCTGCCCGATATTGGCAATCTGGTCGAGCGGCTCGTGAAGCCGCTCGTGATGAAGCTGCAGAACCTCCACATGCCGACCGTTGCCGCAGTCAATGGCCTCGCGGCAGGTGGCGGCGCTGCGTTGGCCCTTGCCTGTGACATCGTCGTGGCAGCGCGTTCTGCCTATTTCCTGCAAGCGTTTTCGCGGATCGGTCTAACGCCCGACACAGGCAGCACGTGGTTCCTTTCGCAGCGCCTCGGCACCGCCCGAGCGATGGGACTGACCATGCTGGCGGACAAGCTGCCGGCAACCAAGGCAGCGGAATGGGGGCTGATCTGGGATGTGCTGGATGATGAGGATTTTGCAGCGGGCATCAAGGCGCTCGCCGACCGTCTCGCCGCCATGCCGACCAAGGCGCTTGCCCGCACTCGCCAGCTCGTCCTCACGGCCAGCAGCCACTCGCTAGAGCAGCAGCTCTCGATGGAAGCGACAAGTATCCGCGAAATGGGCTGGAGCAAAGACTATGCGGAAGGCCTCGCGGCATTCGCTGGCAAACGCCCACCCAATTTCACCGGCGAGTAAGCAGCATCGTCTCCGCGCCTGTGGCGCTGCCTTGATTCATTGGCAGCGCCACGGGAAACTACATGGCCACGCGGCGAAGTCACGCCGCGAAAGAATGATCAGGAGAGGGAAACGTACCCGCCTTGACTTCCGCAACGTACGCCTTGATTGCCCCTTCGATCGACGTTTGTTCTTCCATGAAATTCTTGACGAACTTCGCCTTGCGTCCCAGGTAGACACCGAGTGCATCGTGCATCACGAGAACCTGACCGGAGCAATGCACCCCGGCGCCAATGCCAATAGTCGGAATTCGCAGGCGCGCGGTGACCTCGGCGGCAAGGGCGGCTGGCATGGCCTCCATGACGAGCAATTGCGCACCCGCCTCTTCAAGGGCGAGCGCATCTTCGATCAGTCGAGTGGCGGCCGCATCCGTTTTCCCCTGAACCCGAAATCCACCGAGCGCGTGCACCGACTGAGGCGTCAAGCCGATGTGCGCACAAACTGGAATGCCACGCTCGACGAGAAAGCGAACAGTCTCCGCCAGCCACGCACCACCCTCGAGCTTGACCATTTGCGCGCCTGCTCGCATCAGTCGCGCTGCGTTTTCGAAGGCATCGGCAGGCGTCGGGTAGGTCGCAAACGGAAGATCTGCGACGACGAGCGCGGTGCGGTTGCCGCGCGAGACGGCTTGCGTATGGTAGATAGCGTGCTCGATCGTGACCGGCAACGTGGTTGTCTGCCCCTGGACGACATTGCCAAGCGAGTCACCAACGAGCAGAACATCAACACCCCACTGGTCCAACATAGCCGCAAAGCTCGCGTCATAGCACGCCATCATCGCAATACGCTCTCCGGCATCTCGCATGGCTTGCAGGGTGAGGATGGACACAGTCTTGCGGGCGGGTTCTTGAAGGTAGGACATGGCGAAATCAACGAGACGGATGAAGTAAGTGGGAGTGCTCAACCAGGAATAGCCGCATAAGTACATAGTGCGTATCGCTAAATGAGTGCACAGTCATGCAGAAGAACGTTACTGGAAGCGTTCAAGCATAGGCTCTTCTTCGCGTCTATTTGCACTAAACTAAGTGCGTCCGTTGGCGCGCTCTGATGTGTTTGAACCAACCTGATCTGGAAATAGAGTAACTGTGATCCACGAACAAGACCTCGACAAAATCGACCTGAAAATCCTGCGCGAATTGGCGAATGACGGACGCTTGAGCTGGCGCGAGTTGGCTGAACGCATCGGTCTCTCGCTCACGCCAACGCTCAGGCGTGTGCACAAGCTCGAAGAGCAGGGATTTATTCTGGGCTATATCGCGCACCTGGACGAACGCAAATTGATTGGTGGACTCAACGTGTTCGTATCCGTCACGCTCGAAAATCAGGCCGACGCTGCAATCAAACGATTCGAAAAAGAGATCGTGGTGGCGCCGGAAGTCATGAGCTGCTTCACGATGACTGGAGACGCCGACTTCATCCTGCGTGTCGTTGTTCCGGATCTGGACGCCTATCAGAACTTTCTCGCCAAGACGCTTACACGCATCCCCGGCGTCGAGCACATCCGTTCGAGTTTTGCACTCAAGACCGTATTGAACCGAACCTCTCCGATGCTCTGAATGCTTTCGCGGTAGGGGCCAACGCCAGCCCCCCGCTGCCGTGCTACCCCGCTATTCGCCGCGCATCACCTTTTGTTCACGGAAGCTGACTCATTTTGGTGGCGTGACGCCGCCGAGACTGCGCCATTGCGATGGCGTCATTCCCGTCACCTGTCTGAATGTCGCGCTCAAATGGCTTTGACTGGAGAAGCCGCACGACACGGCAATGTCGTAGAGACGCTCATTGCTATGCGCGAGCAGTCCCTTGGCCTTCTCGAGACGAATCCCGGCAAGCCAGCGATGCGGAGTCTCCCCCGTCTGCTCCCGGAACGCGCGGAAAAATTGTCGTGGGCTCAGCCCAGCGGCACCAGCCAGGTCTTCGACGTTAATGTTTTCCGAAAGATGGCTCTCCACAAAACTGCGCAACTGACGCATCCGCCACGCAGGCATGGAGACCGGCGCCGCAGCACTATCCACGCCACCGGCGCGTTTTAGCAGGTTGGCAACGATCGCCGTAATGATCCCGTCGCTCAGATGCGCATCAAGAAATTGATCCCCGGTGCAGCAGGTCCACAACTGCTTCATCGCCCCCTCGACGAACTCATCTTCCCATGTGTCCGATGAGATATCCCAGAGCGCCGTCCTGATCGCCTTCGCACTGAGGTCGCCCAGAATGCTCCGGAACGACGCATTGGGGATACAGAGCGTCAACATGGTGCGTGCACCGTCCACTTCCCATGCGCTTTGCAGATCCGGCGGCACGACCAGCATGCGGCCTACGCTCACTCGCTGCGTCACGCTTCGACCATTGATGTGCCATGTCCAGTTGCAGCCCCTCTCCACGGTCAATGGCAAGGCAAGCAGCGTCTCGCCAAGCTCCGGGTCCACAAAATTGTGCGGGCACGACTCAACGGTCAGCATCTGAAACGGGATCCTGCCCACAGAGCGACGATGTTCCTGCGCAAACCTTCCATATTCCGACATCTGATGAAACTGAGCGTAGCTGCTCCATGCATGCTTCATACGGTCCTCCGACGGAAGCCGTGATCAAGCAAAGACCACGCCAATCAACAAGACTGCCCTGTTCGAAGCCGGACCCAACCCACGGCACACTTCTGATAATGGTGTCGCGAATTCGAAAGTCCTCAACGTTTTAGCTTGATAGCCTGCGTGGACGTGTGGCGCTACGGGACCTTGGTTAATTCGCTAACGGCCCCGCCGAGGTGACTTCAACGACGCAGCGTCCGACACATCCCTGTCACTACGGAGATTCGCAGTGAAATACTCAAAGAGAATGGCAATGGTCAAGCCTTCCGCCATTCGCGAACTGCACCAGCTCGAACATGATCCCGAGGTCATCTCCTTTTGTGGCGGATACCCGGACGCCTCGCAATTCCCCACAGAAAATCTGCGCGAGGTGTATCAATCTGTCATTGCGACGGACAACATGGCGTTCCAGTACACACATTCGCAGGGCGACGCGACTTTACGGCAACAGATTGCCGACAGAATGTGCTCAGAAGGCGTCGCCTGCGACGCCGATAACATCGTGATCCTGCACGGTGCACAGCAGGGGCTCGACTTCGCCGGAAAGATGTTAATTGACGAAGGTGACACCGTATTGGTCGAGGCGCCGACATTTCTTGGTGCACTCATCGCCTTCAATGCCTATGAACCACGCTACATCGGTATCCCGATGGATAGCCACGGTGTAGACCCCGTTGCACTCGAGGCCATCCTCGAGCGGGAAAGCGGGATCAAGTTCCTTTACACGATTCCGGACTTCCAGAATCCGGCGGGCGTCACCTTGAGTCTGGAGCGTCGTCGCATGCTGGTGGACCTGGCCAACCGCTACGACTTCTACATCCTCGAAGACTCGCCTTACCGGGACATGCGCTACTCCGGTGCCCCGGTGGTGCCCATCAAGAGTTTCGACACCCAGGGTCGTGTCATCTTCCTTGGCAGTTTTTCGAAGAGCCTCGTGCCCGGTATGCGGCTGGGATGGGCCGTCGCCAACAAGGAGATCGTGCAGAATTTCGCACAGCTGAAGCAAGCGGCCGACACGCAATGCAGCACCGTCAACATGAAAGTCGCAAGCGCCTATCTCAAGACGTTCGACCATGACCGGCACGTCGAGACCATCGTCAAGCACTACCGCCACAAACGCGACGTGATGATGAACACCATCGCCGACACGTTTCCCAACTCGGTCGCCTACACACAACCCGATGGTGGGATGTTTACGTGGCTGACCTTTCCGGGTGACTTCGACGCCGACCAGTTCCTCAGATCGACACTCCTGCCGCGCACCAAGGTCGCGTACGTGCCAGGCGTGCACTTCTTCGCAGATACGCGACATCTCCCTGTCAATAACGCCCGCCTGAGTTTTTCCGCCTGTACCGATGACGCGATCGCCGAGGGCATCAAACGCATGGGTTTGATACTGCGGTCGCACCTCTCCTGACCGTTCGCGCATCACATCGCCGGGATCGGTGCTGCTGATCCCGGCGCTCCTTTAGCTATCCTCCGGGCGACTCCGCTGCCCGCCAGCCAGGCGTACGCCGCGCAACAACCGTGCATTACGTGACTTCAACACGCTCAGACGCCCGGCCGTACAGACAACATGATGTTGCGCTCGACGCCCTTGACACAGGCTACCAGCGTTCGGTTGACCGGGGTGGGTACGTCATACTTCTCGCCGAGACGCACGACCGATCCGTTCACGAAGTCGATCTCAGTGACGGTTCCCTTCTCCACGCTCTGCAGCATCGACGGCTTGAATTCGAACGGCAGGCCGTGGGGAATCCGGTCCCAGATCTCATAGGGATCGTCGATGGCCAGATCGATGCCCATCGCTCGCGCGACCACGATACCCTCTGCCACTGCCGCCACGCCACAATCACGCATTCCCGGCACCTGAAACAGCTCACCGAACGTCAAGCGCGTGATGCTGCACAGCGCAGCCGTCGCCACGTTCACAAGCAGCTTGTCCCACATCTTGCCGAGGATGTTGTCTTCGGCCTTCACGCGCAAACCGGCGCGTTCGAACTCGGCGGCAATACGCAACACTCGCTCCGAGATTTTCCCGTCGAGCTCGCCAATGGTCGTCAGCTTGTCGTGCCGACCCGCAAGCACAACGCCCGGCTCGACAAGAACGCCGCCGATATAGCTCTTGCCTGCGATCACACGTTCCGCACCCACGATCTCCCTAAGGATTTCTTCATGTCCCAGCCCGTTTTGCAGCGACATCAATACCGTATCCGGACCAAACAGCGCACTCGCTCCCGCCATTGCCGCTTCCGTATCAAAGGACTTGACGAGCAGAATCACCAGATCGACGAGACCAATCTCGTTGCAATCAGTCGTCGCCTTGACGTTGACGATGCGCGATTTTCCGTCCTCTCGCAGTTCAAGCCCACGTGTCGCCAGCGCTTGATAGTGCGCGCCTTCCCGGCACACCAGAAAGACTTCCGATCCACCTTCCGCGAGGCAACCACCAATGACTGAACCCAATGCCCCAGCGCCAAGCACGCAAATCTTCATTTTCTCTCCGCTTTCGGTTGATCTTGATGCTGCGGCATTCACCGGCTCCGGGAAAACAGATTGATTTCGACTGCCCGAAGTCGGAGCGATGCAAACGAACAAGATATCTAAGTAGCGCCACTATTGTTTGCCGTTTTTGGCGCAACGATAATGTCGATCACGCGATGAATCAGCCGTTAAGTTCTGGAGTAACGAAATGAATCGTTCGACCCCGACGCTGGACCGTCTCGACCAGCAAATTCTCGTTGCATTGCAGGCCGACGCTCGCCTGTCCAGCGCTGAACTCTCAGAAAAGGTCAATCTCAGTACGTCACCTTGCTGGCGCCGCGTAAAGCGCCTTGAATCGCTCGGCGTCATTACGGGGTATCACGCGCGTGTAGATCCCGCTCAGCTCGGCTATGTCGTCACGGCGCTCGTGCAGGTCTCTCTAATCCAGCGCAACATCGAGCATATGCGGGCGTTTGAGATGGCCATCCGGCCGTTACCCGAGATCATTGCCTGTTACAGCATCTCCGGCGAATACGACTATCAGTTGATCGTGGTCGCCAAATCTCCCATCGAATTCGGAGAGTTTGCGCGCAACCACATCAACGCTTGCCCGAGCGTCAGGAACGTATGTACCGCGTTCGTCGTGAAGGAGGTGAAATCGCTGATCGCACCACCCTTGTGAGCGCCAGCAAACCGCAGATTTGTTCCTCCGTCTAGCAGACGCCGCTGAGTTCGCGCCATTCCAGTTGCCGCGCTTGTGGTTCGATTTTCAGCTTTCTGCCATTGTTGTTACATGGCTGGGGCCTTGACACCTTTACCGGCCCTTCCACACTGGCTGCCGCCGTTGCGCGAATGCGCTGAGGCCCTCGGCAGCGTCGTTACTCTGCCACAAGCTGGCGACAGCCTCATGTCGCCATACCGACGTTCCTGTTACGCCCGCCTCTTTCATGCCCTGCATGACTACCGCTTTGGTTGTCTCGATCGCAAGAGGCGACGCTGCGACGATCGCCGAGGCATAGCGCATCGCCGACTCTAGCAGCGCGTTTTCAGGTACGACTTCGTTGACCAGGCCAAAGCGTAGCGCTGTTGCGGCGTCGATAGTTTCGCAGGTCAACAGCATTTGCATCGCGAACTTGAAAGGAATGTGCTGCGCGAGCCGCTGCAGTCCGCCTTCGATCGCAGCCAGCCCGACACGGGGTTCCGGGAAGCCGAATCGCGCAGAATCCACCGCTACTGCGATGTCACAGGCGAGCAGGATCTCCACGCCACCACCGAGCGCAACGCCGTTGACGGCCGCGATAACGGGCTTGCGCAGATCAAACCGGCGACTAAGTCCGGCAAAGCCGGAGACAGGCTTGCTGTCGGGATTCACATCATCCTTGATGTCGCTACCGGCGCAGAAGGCCTTGTTCCCGCGTCCGGTGATAATCGCGACCCGCAGTGAAGGATCATCCTCGAAATCGTCGAATATGCGCCCGAGTTCGTGATGGGCTTCTACGTTGAGGGCGTTGCGGGCATCGGGACGGTCGATGGTGACTACCAATACGGGACCGAGCCTGTCACGTGTGCTGAACTGTAGATTCATAAGGACTATTGATAAGTATCGAACTGAAGCCACCCGTAGTCGATCACGACAGCTTCACGTGAAGGGACTCGTACACGGAATCGGACGGATCCCGGCCGGATATGCCACACGTCGATGCTCAAGCGATCGCCAGGAAGAACCGGAGCCGTGAATCGCATTTTCATATGTCGTATGGCGCCGGGTCGATTCGGGACCAGAAGACGTACCAGCGACAATACGGTTGTGCCAAAAGTGCACATGCCGTGCAAAATTGGACGCTCGAATCCCACAGTGCGTGCTACTGAGGGATCGACATGTAATGCATTGTCGTCGCCGGTCAGACGATAAAGCAACGCCGCGCGCGGCGAGATCGCCACGGCGATCTCGTGGTCGGGCGGCGTCTGCGGCATCGATTCAATGTCGCGCACCGGTGGAGGTGGGCCGCCGAATCCGCCTTCGCCACGGCAGAATTCCGTGCATCGAAGCGTCGCGACGGGGTCCCCGCTCAGCGCGTCGGCAATATCGCGCACCGTTACCATGACGGCCCCACGGCCACCACCACGGTCGTAGACTTCTTCCACGCGGTTACGCCCAGTCACGCTGCCTTCCGGTTGTAGCGCTCTATGTAGCGTGACGCTCTGCTCCACGTGTAGCACGGACTTCCAGTCCAGACCCGTCGCCGGATTCCTGAGCCAGAAGCCCGGATAGCCGAGCACGACGGCCATCGAGGGGACCACGAGCAGATCCCGTTCGTAGACGTAGCGCAGCGCGAGATCGTCGGCGGGGTTCTCACCTGCCCCCACGCTCAACGCGTACAGGATCGTGTCGCGTCTGTCGTAGCGATGGGTAACGTCGTCGAAGCGCCAGTCTTTAAGCGCTGAATAGTCGATTGGCACGCAATTGCCCTCGTATGATTTCGCGCCGCTACCGGCCTGCGTCAGTTGCGGGTCCTCCTACCAGCGAAGCCGCTGAGGAAGTGTCCGAAGTCCCGTCGGTCTGCCCGGGCCTCTCGTCGATATGCGCCATATAGGTCTCCCGCGCCGCCGATACGGCAATCAGCGAAAGCATGCCGCCGAGCATGACATACAGCGCGAGCGGCCACGACGAACCAAAGGACGCGATCAGCGCAGCGGCGACGAAGGGCACGGGGCCACTCGTGATCAAACCGCCCACCTGGTAACCAATGGCCGATCCTGTGTAACGCAGACGAGTCTCGAACTGCTCGGGCATAAAGCTGGCAATCGGGCTGTAGGTGCACGCATGCAGAATGGGCAACGCCAACTGCAGCGCCAGAAAGGTCCCCAGCACGGTGCCCCCGTCGATCAGCCAGAAAAACGGGAATGCCGCAAACACCATCAGCACGGAGCCGCACAGCAGCACCGGCCTCCGGCCAAACCGGTCCGCGAGGATCGCGAATAGCGGGATCGTGAATATCTGCACGAAGGCGGCGGCGCAGATGGCGCCCAGTACGACATCACGTGAAACGCCGACATGCTCCGGCGCGTAGCGCAAAACAAAAACCGTCGCGATGTAGAACAGGATGTTCGGCGAAGCCATTGCGAAGATCGTAATCAACAGCGAACGCCACGCGGTTTTGACCACTTCCGCCACCGGAAAGCGTGCCTCCTGCCTGCGCTCCTTCACCGCAGCGAACACCGGGGTCTCTTCAATTTTCAGTCGGATATACAGGCCGAGCAGCACGAGTATTGCGCTCGCGACGAAGGGCACACGCCAGCCCCAGCTCATCATGTCGGCGGCAGGCAGCTTCTGTACGAAAAAGAATGAAGCCGTCGCCAGCACCAACCCCGCGGGAATGCCGCACTGCGGCCAGCTCCCGTAAAAGGCGCGCTTGCGCGCCGGGGCATGTTCCACGGCCATCAGCACCGCCCCGCTCCACTCGCCGCCGATGGCGATCCCCTGCATGATCCGGCAGAAGACCAGCAATGCCGGCGAGAGCAGACCGACCTGCGCATAGGTTGGCAGCAGCCCGACGGCCGCCGTCGATACCCCGACGATGGAAAGGCTCAATACCAGCATGGCTTTCCGCCCCAGCCGGTCGCCGAAGTGGCCGAACACGATGCCGCCGAGGGGACGGGCGACGAACGCGACACCGAAAGCCGCGAACGAAGCCATCGTTCCGATCAGCGGGTCCAGGTTCGGAAAAAATATCTTGTTGAATACCAGAGCCGCCGCGGTGCCGAAAAGGAAAAAGTCGAAGTACTCGATCAGCGTTCCGATAAAGCTGGCCGCTGCGACCTTGACGATGCCGACGCGGCCCAAAGGCCTTACTGAGTTTTGCATGATTGTCTCCTCCGTGCTGGGCGATCTCGTCTCACCAGCAATCGCGATGCGCGCCGCATTTCATCGATGCGCTACGTCATCTGCATGGACTGCATCAGATATCGGGCAACGCGCCGGTGCTTTCATACGCCGGGCACGCTGCCACGCCGTCACTTCACCATCAACCCGCCGTCCACGACGATGGCCGCACCGTGGATGAAATCCGCCCCAGGACCGCACAGAAACAGCGCGACGCGAGCAATGTCCTCTGGACGCCCGAGGCGACCGGCAGGGACGCGCTTGAGCGTTCTGACGAGCTTCGACTCCGGATCGGCCAACACATCCTCAGTCATCGCGGTCTCGATCATCCCCGGACATACCGCATTCACACGGACGCCGGAGCGGCCATAGTCATATGACAGCTGCCGTGTGAATCCAATAACGGCATGCTTGCTCGACGTATACGCGGCACCCCCTCCTCCCGCCTGGAATCCGGCGATCGATGCCATGTTCACAATCACGCCCGATCGGTGTTCGAGCATGTCCGGCAGCAACGCATTGGTGAGGCGGTACATTGCCTTGACGTTGATCTCGAACACTCTGTCCCAGAGTGATTCCGCGGTATCCAGACTGCGTGCATAGCCATCGAGGAAACCGGCTGTATTGCACAGGGTGTCGATCACCCCAAACGCCTGTTTCCCGGCAGCGACAGCGTGATCGACCTGCTCGGGCATGGTCAGATCCACGGTCTTGCAAACCAGTCGTTCAGCGTAGGCGGGCAGGCTCACATAGAGCCGCTGCAAACCAGCGTCGTCAATGTCGAGCGCAACGACGCTCGCGCCCGCATCGAGAAAGAGTTCCACCTGCGCCTTCCCGATTCCTGAAGCAGCGCCGCTGATGCAGACAACGCGACCACGCAGATCCACGAGGTCCGCTGGAGATTTGAGCTTCGATTCGGAAGTCACAGCGAAGTCTCCTTACGTCCCGTCCAACGCACTGGCTGTGGCGCCAGCTCGCCGGATCTGACTTGCGCGGTCAGTTCCCGCTTGAGAATCTTGCCGCTCGCCGTCATCGGAAATTCGCTCATGCGGATGAAGTACTCCGGCATGTCGTACTTCGACAGACCAGCATCGAACAGATGCGAGAGCATCTCGTCGGGGGAAACTTCCTCGCCTTCCACGGCGATAATGCCGAGGCAGACTTTCTCTCCCAGCCGGTCGTCGGCCACCGGAAAGGCCGCAGCCTTCACGACACTCGGATGAGTAATGGCCAGCCCCTCGATTTCGGCCGGATAGATGTTGTGACCACCACGGATGATCAGATCCTTGAGGCGCCCAATGATCTCGAGATCACCCTTCTCGTTGAAGCGGCCGAGATCGCCGCTCATGAACCACCCCTCGGAATTGAATGACGTGCGCGTCGCCGTTTGATTGCCGAAATAGCCCAGCATGAGCGACGCCCCGCGTCCCCCTATTTCGCCAATCTCGCCTTGCGGCGCCTCGACATCACGGTCGTCGGCCCGGAAGATGCGCAATTCGTAGCAGGCGTTGCCCCGGCCCACTGTTTGCCCCACGGTCGCAACCAGCGTATCGAAATCATCGGTAGGCAGCGTCGACGTGTGTGACCCGTTCTCCGACATGCCATATGTGTTTTTCGGCTTGATGCCACGATCGAGCAGGCGGCGCGCGAGCTCCGCCGGAATCGCTGCGCCCGACAGATAGAAAACGCGCACGTTGCCCAGACGGTCGAGTTTGCGGGCATCGAGTTCGATCAGAATGTCGATCGCGTGGGTCGGCACACCCATCACGTAACTTGCACCGGATTCGATGATCCGGTCGACAGGCTTCTCACCCTTGCGCAAATCGTTGACGACCATCTCGCAGCCGCAAGCCAGACACTGTTCGAGCCCGACCGTCGCCAGGTGGTGGCTTTGCGGACCGAGACAATACATGACCGTCTCGCAGGTGTGCGCCCAGTCGGCCACCATCGCGCGGCCGTTTGCGAGGAGCGTGTTGTCGCTGTGCATCAGCGCCTTCGGCGCGCCTGTCGTACCTGAGGTGAAAGCGAGGTACGTCACCTTGTCTGGATTGTCGTTGACCGGCGGAGGCTTCAGCGAACTCTCAACGTCGGGAAACGGATGCGTACCCTCGGGCCGGTCGCTCGAGCCTTCTGTAGTAAACGCGTAGACACGGCGCACGCCTTCTTGTGCTTTGACGCTATCGAAAACGCTCTTGCGGTCCGAGCCCGAGCCGTAACCGACCTGTCCCACGAACGCAGCGACGTCGCAGCGCTGCAGCAGGGTAAGCACCTCGTCGACCGTGTGGTTCTGATGCAGCGACAGGGTGCAGACGTAGCCATTTCGCGAGCAGGCGAGCATCAGAACCCAGCATTCGACACGATTGGGCAACCAGCTCGCGACGATATCGCCCGTCTTCACACCCGCTGCATGCAAATCGGCTGCAACGGCGTCCGCCCAGCGCGTGAGTTGTCGCCACGTAAGGCGTCGGTAGGCGTCGCGGAAAGCGTAGTGTCCGGGGCGCGCGCCAGCGTGCCTGCTTGCGAGGGTATACAGCGTATCGCCCTGCCACAGACCGCGCTCGTAGAACGCTCGCGCCAGTCGCGGGTCATGCAAAGTGAGCATGTTAGACCGCATTTAAGTCTCCTAAATTTTCTGAATTCTTTCTTGTCATCTCAGTCGGCCTCCATGCACAGGGCCGACTGACGAAGCAGCACCTACAGGCTACGACTCGCTGCGACCACTACCTTGCCGCGTACTTTTCCGTCGCGCACGAGCGCCATCGCATCCGCCGCTTCCTCGAACGCAAACGCACGCATCACGACGGGACGGACATGTCCCTCATGCCACAGTCTGAAGAGGTCGTCCTGGGCCGCACGCACCTTCGCCGGTGTTCGATCCCGATAGTCACTCCATTGAAGGCCGGAGACGGAAATATTCTTGAGCAGCAGATAATTGACCTTGAGCGTCGGAATTTCTCCGGCTGCAAAGCCGATCACGACAACGCGACCACACCATGCAGTTGCCCGCAATGCGCCTGCAAAGAAGTCGGCGCCCAGCGGGTCCAGCACGACATCCGCACCGCGCCCCTGCGTAACCGCGTGGACCTGTTCGCGAATGCTCTCTCGCAGGTTACTGCCCGACAGATCGATGACGTGGTGCGCACCCGACGCCCGTACCACCGTCGCCTCTTCCTCGTTACGAACGGCCGCAAGTACGGTCGCACCATGTCCAACTGCGATCTGCACCGCGGCAAGTCCCACGCCGCCCGCCGCACCTCCGATCAGAACCGTTTCGCCCGCCTTGTACTGACCGCGCTCCATCAGTGCAAACCACGCCGTCTGATACACCAGCCCCATGGCCGCGGCGGCCTCGAAACTCATTCCATCGGGCATGCGGAACGATTGCGACGGAGTGGTCAGCGCCTGCTCGGCAAGGGCTCCGAACTCGATCTGCGACATGATCCTGTCACCTGCCGCGTATTCGGTTACCCCGGCGCCGACTGCGCGTACCACGCCTGCGAAGTCCTTCCCAGGGGTAAATGGCCTCTCAGGCAATAACTGGTATGCGCCCGACACCACCAGTACATCCGGGAAGTTGATGCCGGACGCCTGCACATCGATCAGCATCTGGCCGGGACCCGGTGAGAGCGGTGCAATATCCTCGATCTTCATCGAAGACGGTTCACCATGTTCATGTACTCGATAACTCCGCATGACGGCGCCTTGAAAAGGGAAAATGATTTATTGATTGAAAGGGTCGCTTACAAACTATGCAATCGCCATGCCAATCGATCCGGACGCCCGCTGTCCAAGCGCACATCATGTGTCGACAACATGAAAGCGGCGGGCTCGCGTGTGGCAAGTGTCTTTGGCCACTCCACGAAACGTCTGGCCATGTCCTCCAGAGCGACACCCGACCATCGTCCGGCGGGGACGTCACACTGTCCCAGCGTTCACGAAGAGCGTTACCTGTCTTTAAGCTTTGCCCGATTGAAGGCGTTGATTGCCCTTCGCGCCGGCGCATACGCCGGGTCACCCAGTGACTCATAGAGTGCCTGCGTGACCGTGTAGTGGTGCTCGAGCCCGGTACGCTCGAGCAATGCGATCGGCCCTTCCGGATAGCCGAGACCCAAGCGCAGCGTCATGTCCATATCCGACGCAGTGGCGAGCTTCTCGTCGAGTCGTCGCAGCGCCGCGTTGTAGTAGGGACGCACGAGACGGTCGACAATGCGTCCTGGAAAGTCCCCGCACACAGCGACGACGAATCCGGCGTCTTCGAAACCCTTGCGTGCCGCCGCCAACGCATCGGCGTCAGGATTGGCGGGCACAACCAGTTCGATCAGATTGCCCGGCTCCGAATTGCCGAGGCGAAATCGCGCGAATCCGAAAGTCTTCTTTGCCTGCGCATCGTCGAGACTGGCCGTGCTCTCGTCGACGTAGACGCCGAGACACTCTGTGGTCAATTCGACCAGTACAAAATCAGCCTGCCCAAGGCCAGCGCTGTCGCGCACGAACGACTGACCGGCATTGGCGCCCAGGTAGACGCGTGCGTGCGCAGACGGATCCGCCGAATCGATAAACGTGTGGTTCTCGGGAAAAGAGCGGCTCTCGCCGGCACGAATGATTTTGTAGGACATGATCACGCTCCAAACATCTTGCTATCGCCGTACTGATGGAAGCCTTTGCCGCTCTTCTTGCCCAGGTACCCCGCAGCTATCATTCTTCTCACGAGGGGCGGACACGCGGCACGGGGCTCATGGGTCAACCCATGCATCGCTTCGCATAGCAAACGTTGCGTGTCCATGCCGATAAGGTCGAGCAACTCGAGCGGTCCCATCGGATAGCCAAGCGCAGTCTTGATCGCCTTGTCGATTTCCGCGGGCGCTGCCACACCTTGCTCTACCAGCCGGATTGCGTCGTTGTTGAACGGAATCAGGAAGTAGTTCAGGATGAATCCCGGCGTGTCCTGCGTCTTGACCGGCTTCTGACCCAAGGCGAGTGCGAATTGCCACGCCTGCGCGAACGTCTCCTCCGAGGTGTTCATTCCAGGCGACATCTCGATGAGCTTCATGAGTTGCGCAGGCAGGCAGAAGTGCATACCGACGAACCGGTCGGGCCGTCCTGAACCGCCCGCGATTTCGGTAATGGCAATCGTGGATGTGTTCGATGCAAACAGCGTGTGTTCGCCACAGATTGCATTGAGCTTGCCGAAGAGATCATGCTTCACGCTCAGGTCCTCGAACACAGCCTCGATCACGATATCGCAATCGGCCATATCCTCGAGCCGAGTCGTACCTTGCCAGCGCGCCATGATCTCCGGCACGGCATCGGCCGCAAGCTTGCCGCGCTCGGCCGATTTGCGCAGAAACGCTTCCGTCTGTGCACGCGCACGATCCAGCGCGTCCTGGCGTGTGTCATAGACCTTCGTCGCGAAGCCGGCGCGCGCTGCGACAATCGCTATGCCGCTACCCATCGTGCCGCTTCCCGCGACCCCAACCGTCCTGATATCCGTCACGTCTGTCTCCTGGTTCATTTCTCGATGAAGCTGCGCCCGATCAGCTGGCGGTGCACCTGATTCGTACCCTCCCAGATCTGGGTGATCTTCGCATCACGCATCAGGCGTTCGACGCGGTAGTCCGTGCAGTAGCCGTAACCGCCCAGGAGTTGAACCGCGTCCGTTGTAATTCGCATGGCCGCGTCGGTGGCGCGCATCTTCAGGATGGAAGCCTCGATACCGAAGTCCGATTCGCCGGCATCGACCATTTCCGCGACGCGCCACAGCCACGATTCACAAAGTGCGAGCTCAGCCGCCATGTCGGCCAGCATGAACTGGATACCCTGAAACTCGATGATGCGACGCCCCGACTGCTTGCGTTCGTTGATATACGCGGCAGCGTCTCCGAACGCTGCCCGCGCGATACCGAGAGCGTGGGCCGCGACGCTCGGACGTGAACGGTTGAGCGATCCGAACAGGATCTTCAGCCCTTCGCCTGGCTCGCCCATCAGATTGGACCGTGGCACGCGGCAGTTCTCGAACGAGAGCGTTGCCGTACTCGAAGCACGCGTGCCCATCTTGTGTTCGGTGCCCAGTACCGAGAGGCCCGGCGTGCCCTTCTCCAGGATCAGCACCGAAATCGCCTTCTTGGGGTCGTCGATACTCGACCACTTTCCGAACAGCAGATAGATATCGGCGACGTCGCCGTTCGTGATGAACGTCTTCCCGCCGTTGATGACGATGTCGTCGCCATCCTCACGGAACGACGTCGTCATGCCGGTGGCGTCCGATCCGGCATTCGGCTCGGTGATGGCCAGCGCCACCAGCGCGCCCTCGGCAACACGCGGCAGAAACTTCTGCTTCAGGGCCGCGCTGCCGTACTGAACGATCGGCTTGGCCGCATGGAAATTCGTCGCCCAGATGATGCCGGTCGAAGCACACGCCTCCGAAATCGCCTTCACGCACGACACGTAACACGCGAAGGACAACGGCGCCCCGCCGTATTCCTCCGGCACGAACATCGCATTGAGCCCGAGTTCGTTGATCGCCCTCACGTTGTCCCACGGAAATTCCCCCGTGCGATCATATTCGGCGGCGCGCGGAGCCAGTTGCTCTTTCGCGAGCTTGTTCACGCTGTCGAGCACCATCCTTTCTTCATCGCCCAGCTTGACCCGTGCGTCCAACCGTTCCAGTACATTCATTTTCGTTACCCTTAGAGCGCCATACCTTGTCCACCGTCCACGTACAGGGTCTCCCCCGTCATGAACGTGCCGGCTTCGCCAAACAGCGAAACGACCAGATGTGCGACGTCGTCCGCCTCCCCGGGTTTGCCCATCGGAATGCGCTTCTCAAGGAAGCCGCGCAGACTCTCGCCAGACATCTCTTCGCGATTCAGGTCCGTCACGATATAGCCGGGCGCAACGTTCAAAACCCGCACGCCGTATCTGGCCCATTCGACCGCGAGGCAGCGGGTGATGGCACCGACCGCTGCTTTCGAAGCGCAATATGCGGCGTTGCGCTTGACGCCGATCTTGTCGAAGAACGAGCCGATATTGACGACGACGCTTGCGCCGGCCTCACGCAGGTAGGGGAGCGCCACCTGGCTCACGGAAAACAGCGCGGTCGCGTTGGTGGACATCACGCGCTCGAAGTCCTGCACGGCGAAAGCGTCTGACGCCCCATCGAGGTGAATCCCCGCGTTGTTGACGAGGCCGACAATCGGTCCCGCCGATTGCTGCGCCACAGCCTCGAAGGCCGCTTCGAGCTGGGCGCGGTCGTTGATGTCGCATGTCACCGGGATCCACCGTGAGCGGACTTCGTCGTCTGCAGAGGCACGTTGCGGGAAACCTCCCGTGCGCGAGAGACATGCGACGGTAAACCCCGCTCTAGCCAGAGCTTCTGCAATTGCGGCACCGATACCCCGGCTGGCGCCCGTTACCACTACACATCCTTTTTTCATGTCAGGCATCCTTGAATTGAGGAGCACGTTTTTCGACGAAGGCACGCATGCCTTCGACAGCGTCCGCCGTGCGAAACGCCAGCGTCGACAGGTCCGCCTCGATGCGCAGCCCCTCTTGCAGGCTCACGCCTGCGGAACGCTGAACGGCTTCGCGGGCGAACAACGACGCGCAGCGACTGAACGGCGTGAACTGCCGCGCGAATTTGGCACCGATTGCTCTCGGGTCCCCACTCTCGACGATCTTGTTGACGAGACCGATGCGCAGTGCTTCGTCGGCATCCACGGTCCTGCCCGAGAGGATCAATTCCAGCGCCCTGGCCTCGCCGATCAAGCGCGGCAAACGTTGGGTGCCGCCATAGCCGGGTATCAAACCTAGCTTGATCTCCGGCAGCCCCATCTTCGCCCTGGGCGTGGCCACACGAAACGTGCAGGCCATCGCGAGTTCGAGACCGCCCCCGAACGCGTAGCCATGGACAACTGCGATCGACGGAACCGGCAGACGGTCGAGCTTCGCGAACGCAGCCTGGCCAAATTCGGCCCCCTTGCGCTCCTGCATCAGACTGCGGTCGGCCAATTCCTTGATATCGGCGCCCGCGCAAAAGGCCTTCTCGCCGCTACCGGTGACCACGAGCGCGCGCGCGTCGGTGGCAGCCACCTGGTCAATCGCGTCCGAGATCTCCTGAAGCACTCCGAAGCTCAGTGCGTTGAGCGCTTCGACGCGATTCAGCGTGAGATAGGCGAGCGAATCTTCGAATGTGAGTTGGACCGTCATGCCCGTGCTCCTGCGACGTGTTCAGCGACATAGCGCACCGCGATTGGCTGGATTTCGCCGCTGGCGACCTTTTCGACCAGCGTGCGCTTGAGGATCTTGCCGCTCGCGGTCATTGGAAACGCTTCTACGTCAACGAAATATTCCGGCATGTCGTACTTCGACAATCCGGCCTCCGCCAGCCAGGCGAGCAAGGTGTCGGGATGCACGCTGCGCCCAGGTTTGCAAATGACAGCAAGGCACACTTTCTCGCCGAGCCGCTCGTCCGCAACGGAAAAGGCCGCTGCCCGCTCCAGATCCTGATGCCGCATCGCGAGCTCCTCGATACGCGCCGGGTGGATGTTATGGCCGCCGCGGATAATCAGGTCTTTCTTGCGGCCCACGATCTTCAGGCAGCCGTCCTCGGTGAACACGCCCAGGTCGCCGCTCATGAACCAGCCATGGCGGTTAAAGGAGCGCTCCGTCGCCACCTGGTTACTGAAGTAACCGAGCATGAGCAGGCCGCCTCGCCCGCCAATTTCACCGACCTCGCCAGGGCGTGCTTCGGTGTCCGGATCATCCTGGCGCCACAGCCGGACTTCATAACCATTGCACGAACGACCGCACGTAGAGACGATGGTGTCCGCCGTATCGTCAGGCACCGTGTACTGATGTGATCCGTTTTCGGTCATCCCGTAGACGTTCTGCGGCGTCACGCCGAGATTAACGAATTTTTGGGCAACCTCGCGTGGTATGGGCGCGCCGGCCATGTAAAACGATTTGACCTTGCCGATCTCGCGCAAACCGCGCTTCGCGACCTCCGCGAGCACATCCATTGCGTGAGTCGGTACTCCCATCACATAAGTCGCACCGGTCTCGAGGATCCAGTCGAGACCCTTACGTCCGGCAAGCGGGTCGGTCATGGCCAGTTCGAACCCGGCCACCAGCATCTGCTCGATAGCGACTGTTGCAATGTGATGGCTCATCGGACTAAGCGATAGCAGCACTGTGTCAGTCGTGCGCGCCCAGTCGTAAGTCAGCGCCCGGCCGTTGGCCAGCAGCGTGTTGTCGCTATGCATGACACCTTTGGGCGAACCCGTGGTGCCCGAGGTAAACGCGAGATAGACGATCTTGTCGGGATTCAGATCCGGCGCATGCGTAATGGCAGGCGGTACACGCTCCGGAAAAGCCGCGATGCCCTCCAGATCGCAACGCCCCCCGCTGTGCCGGTCGAGCGAGAACACCGCGCTCAGATGGGCTACCGATTTTGTCCGCGCGAAAATCGAGTGGCGATCACTGTCTGCCCCATAGCCCGGAGCCGCAAACAGCGCACGGCAATCGATCTGCTCGAGCAGCAGCGTGATCTCCTCGACCGTGTAGTTCTGATGCAGTGACGGACAACATACATATCCGTTTCGGGAACAAGCCAGGAAGACGATCACCGTCTCGACGACGTTGGGCAACCAGACACCCACCCTGTCGCCGGCACGAAGTCCCGCGCGGTGCAGCGCTTCCGCGACGCTATCGGCCCAGTCCACCGCTTCCCGCCAGGTCAGCCGCAGTTCAGCATCGCGCAATGCGCACGCCGTCGGCGTCTCTCGCGCATGACGTCGTGCCAGCGTGTAAAGCGTGTCCTGCTGCCAGACACCCGAGAGATAGTACTCACGCGCCTTCTCGGGATTGTGAAGTGTCAGGATGTTTTGCATGACGTCCTACCTCGAATCTCAATGGCCGAACTTTTCGGTATCCGGTGCACGACGCTCGGCGAACGCAGCTGCGAGTTCATCGTGCTCCTCGGAGTCGAGATAGCCCCGCAACAGCAGATCGTGCGCCATGCGCGAAAGTCCGCTGACGCCACCGTGGCGGGCATTGAATGCGCCCTTGATCGATGCGAGCGCGAACGCGCCGCGCTGGGCAATCTCGAGCGCGTATTCGCGCGTGGCAGCCTTCAGTTGGTCGTCCGGCACCACCTTGTTGATCAGCCCCATTTCGAGCGCCTCTTGAGCCGAAATCTTCGGGTTGCGATACCAGATGTCCTTCGCGCGCTTCTTGCCCACCAGGTCCTCGAGATACCACGTGCCGTAGCCACCGTCGAAACTGCCGACCATGGGTCCAACCTGGCGGAATATCGCGCTCTCCTTCGCAATCGTGAGGTCGCAGACGACCTGAAGCACATTGCCTCCGCCTACCGCGTACCCGTTGACTGATGCGATGACGGGCTTTTGCAGGCGATCGATGCTTTCGTACATCTCAAGCGTCGGCAGCACGCCGGCATACAGTGTGGAATCCTGCATACCTTCCTTGCGACCGCCCGTGCAGAAGAACTTGTCGCCCGCGCCGGTAATCACGATGACCCGCGTGCGCGTCTCACGGCGGATCGCATTGATACAGTCGCGAATCTCGTGGCACATACGCTCCGTAAACATGTTGCCGTCTTGCGGACGGTTCAACGTGATCGTGCCAATGGGACCGTCTTCTTCGTAAGTGATTTCTTCGAATTGCATCGTTGTCTCCGTCAAACAATACCTTCGTTTTTCAAGGTCGCCAGTGCGGCCTCCTGAATACCCAGCCGCTCCTGCAACACGCGCGCTGTGTCCTGTCCAAGCGTTGGGGGCGCACGCCGATGTACTGCACCCTCTCCATCGAACTTGATGCCGAGGCCCACTTGGGGAACCAGACCATTCTCGCCTTCGATGGCATAGAACATGCCATCGTCGAGCAGATGCGGATCGGCGACAACCTGATCGACGCGATTGATAGGCCCCGCAGGAATCCGGTATTCGGCAAATAGTTTGAGCCAATGCGCACGCGGCCGGGTCTTCAACACTTCGCTAATTGCGGCGACGATCTCGGGCCTGGCGTCGCGGCGCGCTGCATTTGTCTGAAATTTGTCCAGCGCACCGTAGTCTGCGGAATCCACTGCCTTCCAGAACCGCGCCCAGATCGCATCATTTCCGAGACCAAGCGTAATCGGCTCGTCGGCCGTGTCGAATACCTGATAGATGGCGATCACCGAGTCACGGCCGCCGGACCGGGTCACCGGCTCGCCCGAACCCAGGTAAGGCACGATGCGTGGCGACATGAAGCGCACCATGCTCGCGACCATCGAAACATCTACGCGCTTGCCAACCCCGCTGCGTTGGCGCTCGATCACTGCCGCAAGCGTGGCGAGCGCTACGTCCTGCCCGGCGAGCAGGTCTGCGGCAGGTGTACCGACCTTCTGCGGCCCCGACTCTGGCTCGCCCGTCAGGTCCATCACGCCCGAGTAGCCTTCCGCGACGAGGTCATAACAAGGCAGCGCAGACCGGGCGCCAGAGACGCCGAAGCCAGTAAGCGAAACGTGAATCAACGCAGGATTGAGCGTGTGCAGTCTGTCGAAGTCCAGACCGAGCTTTTGCTGGACTGTGGGCACCATGTTCAACACGATCACATCGCTTTGTTGCACCAGGTCGTCGAGAATCGCCTGCCCTTCGGGCCGGCTGATGTCGAGCGTCACGCTGGCCTTGTTACGATTCACGCTCAGGTACCACAACGATTCCCCGTCGAGAAACGGCGGCCCCCAGGCGCGCGTGTCGTCGCCCGCACCGACTTTCTCGATCTTTGTGACCTCAGCGCCCAGATCCGCGAGCAACTGCGTCGCGTAGGGGCCAGCAATCGAGGTCGTCATATCCAGAATCCGCAAGCCCTCCAGCATGCGAAGTCCACCGTTGCCCTGCATTCTCGGAAGTTTTTCGAGTTGGCTCATCACGTCTCCTGCTTTTGTTAGTGACACAATCTGCAAGAGGTATGCCAACTTCGATCTGGCGAGGGCGCGTACGGACCAACATCGCCGTCGCGGCAGGGAATTAGACAGACTGCACGGTGAATGTCTTTCTCTCGAATGATGTCTCGAATACAATGAATGTGCAATGAACTGTTTTTCTTGCGGTCACTTTTGAAGGCTCAGTGTATTTGAGAACCACACTGCCCGTACACGCAGGGTGAGAACAATGAGGGAGACATGTCGAGACAAAAATGCGGAATCCTGGTGCTGGAAGAGACCGGAAGCCCGCTGCTGGCCGCCGGTTTGTGCGAAGACAGCTCACTGGCCGACGAACTGACGAAGCTCTGGCTAGAGCGCGCAGACATTAAACTCAAGCAGGTATTTCCAATCTCCAGTCGCGAACAGGCGCTCATCGTCTCCACCTTCGATGCAGGCAGCGCGGTGTGCTTTCTCGTGTTCGAAAGCGATGCTGACGAGGCGCTGGCCGAGTTCATTTCGACCGTTGACTTCTCCGACGACATCCTCCGGCACTTCGTGACCAATCCCTACGAGGCCATCACCGTAGTGGATTCAGCCGGGAAGCTCCTTTACATGAGCCCCGTCCACGAGAAGTTCTTCGGGCTGCGCCATGGCGAAGCGGCTGGGCAGCCGGTGACCGAAGTCATCGAGAACACCAAACTGCAGGAAGTCGCGGTGCGCGGCCGCGCGCAGATCGGACAGGTTCAGGAGATGAATGGCGTTGTGCGCATCGTTTCACGCACACCGATCTTCGACCGGAACAAACGCCGCGTCGGCGCAATCGGGCAGGTGATGTTCAAGGGTCCGGAGGCGATTGACGAACTCCGCAACGAACTGACCCGTGTGCGCCAGGAACTCGACTTCTACAAGCGCGAACTATCCGGTATGCGTAACCGGACCTACGGCCTGGACCAGATCGTTGGCACCAGCGACGCCGTACGCCGCCTTAAGGAAGACATCATCCGCATTGCTCCGCTCGACGTGCCCGTGCTGATCGCCGGAGAAAGCGGAACCGGCAAGGAACTGGTTGCGCACGCGCTTCACATGCTGAGCCCTCGCAGCGCGAACCCGATGGTGCTCGTCAACGCCGCAGCGATGCCCAGTACGCTGGTGGAAGCCGAACTATTCGGCTATGAAGGGGGCGCGTTCACCGGCGCCGATCGCAAGGGCCGCAAGGGTAAGTTCGAGCAGGCGAATGAGGGCACGCTGTTCCTCGACGAAATCGGCGACATGCCACTCGACACGCAGGTGAAGTTGCTGCGAACGCTTCAGGATGGCAACTTCGAACGCGTAGGCGGCGACCGGCGGGTGCATTCGGATTTTCGTCTTATCTCGGCAAGCAACCGCGACTTTGACGCCATGATTTCCGAAAGCACATTCCGACTTGATCTGTTCTATCGCATCGCCGCCGTCACGCTGAGACTGCCGCCGTTACGCGAACGGCTCGAAGATATTCCGATGCTTGCGGATACATTTCTTGGCAACTTTTCGGAAAGACATGGCGTTCCGAAGAAGGCCGTGTCGGCGGAGGTCGTGCAATACCTGCAGTCGCAACCCTGGCCGGGCAACATTCGCCAGCTTCAGCACGCCATCGAACGAGCGGCCATTTTCGCCGACGGCCCCTCTATTACGCTGGCCAATTGCGGATATGCCGTGAACAGTACACAGTCCGCGTCCACTGGCGGATACGCCCCGCTTCACGCCCAACGCGAAAAAGCAACCCGCGACGTGCGGGTTGCGAAAGAGCGTGCCGAATCGGAACTGATCGTCGAGGCCATGCAACGTCTCAAGGGGAACAAGAAGCGCGTGGCCGAAGAACTGGGTGTATCCCGGTCGTACCTTTACAAGCGTCTACACGAACTGTCGATCGAATAACCTGGTATCGACCTGTCGTTTCGCGCACGTTCGACACACTGAGATTGCGGGATCTCGGACGGGCGACGTTTGTAGCCGTTGCCCGTCTTCTAACACCGGTCATGAGCCAGGTATTCATTCACAAAAGATCTACACACATCGCCTGGCTCGAAGAATCCGACGTTAAAGCTTCGCCACTTCAAGCAATTCCTTTTTGCCATCCTTGTATTTGTAGAGCGAAATTCCCGAATTCTTCAAGTCCCCCTTCGGATCGAACGATATGGGTCCGATTACGCCGGTGTAATTCGTCGACGGCATACCAGCCAGAATTCTTGCAGGATCCGTAGAGTTCATTCGCCGCATCGAATCGATCACGACATTGACTGCGTCATACGCAAAAGGAGCGAAGGGCTGCATCGGTTGCTTGAACGCGCTCTCATATTTCGTCTTGAACCCCTTACCCCCTGGCATTTGCTCGATCGGAAGACTGGCTTCCGAGCATGTCAGGTTCTTTGATGCTTCACCCGCCAGCTCACCCAGTTTTTCAGTGCACATTCCATCCCCCGAAAGGATTCTCGTGCTCAGACCCAGTTGACCAGCCTGTCGTACCAGGTAAGCGCCGGCGCCGTCCTCGCCTCCGTACATGATAATGTCTGGATTCTCACTCTTGATTTTCGTCAGGATGCTTTTCCAGTCAATTGTCTTGTCCGTACCGGAGTCGCGAGAAATGACCTTGATCCCGAGAGATTGAGCATCCTTCGCGAACTCATCGGCCAGGCCTTGCCCGTAGGCCGTCGCATCGTCCACAATCGCAACCGTTTTCGCACCCATCTTTTTCCCGGCATAAGTGGCCAGTACAGGTGCCTGTTGTGCATCTGTGGCAATCAGCCGATAAGTCGTCCTGAAACCCTGCGCCGTATACAGCGGATTCGTAGCTGACGGTGTGATCTGGGTGATCCCGGCGTCACTGTAGATCTTTGAAGCGGGAATGGTCGTGCCGGATGTGACGTGGCCGATGACCGCCACCACCTTGTCGTCCACAAGCTTCTGGGCGACCTGAGTTGCCGTTCGCGGGTCCGCAGCGTCGTTCTCTTCAATCACTTTCAGCGTGACTTTCTTTCCGTTAATTACCAAGCCTTTTGCATTTGCCTCGTCTACGGCTAGCTTCGCGCCATTCGCGACATCCTGCCCGATGTGCGCAATCACCCCGGTCAGCGGCACTGCTACGCCAATGCCGACCGTCTCCGTATCCTGAGCATCAGCAAGAGATGGGATACCGAAAGCCACACTGACCAATATCGATGCGATCTTGCACTTTTCGAAGCTCTTCATGACAGTTCCCATAGTTTAGTTACCCATCTCCAGTCAGAGACCGGACAACCTGAACTTTTCCGGTCAGCTACGGCACATCGGATGGTGATCTACCTTAGCCATCCAAATAAGGTTTTTTCTGCCGATTTGGTCCGGTCGCTTTGCCTCCCCCAACATGTTTCGCTGTGATCACGCGCCATGTCGAAACGTTTGTTTCGTCTCGCCAAAAACAGGCCGTGATGAATACCGCAATGCCTTGGAAAATCCGCTGCTCGCTCAATTCCAATAGGAATCCGAATTAATGAGCCAATCTAGTGCTACTCGCCACTTTCCCCGCGCCTACCATTCGAGTTGGGAAGGGAAAATCTTCCCTTCCGCATGAACGCCGCACGCCATGCCTCATGGAGGGCGCGGAAAAATCAATCCCCCTTGTCGCTGCTGTCGGGTTTGAAAGAGGCGTCGACAGATCAGGACTCAAGCAACTCGTTCTCTGCCCCGAGCCGGGGTGCCTGTCGGTGCCGTACGTTCGACTGGAACACGGGGGCAACGGGGACCGGAAGCGCTGGCAATCTGCCGTCCTGTGAACCGACAGTCCGCCCGAACAATCCACGTGCGACGATGTGCGGATCGTTCACGGCCTCCTCCAATGTCGCGACGATAGAGCAACAGACGTCCTGTCCTTCGAAGATCACCTTCCATTGCGCCGCGGTGCGCGAAGCGATACGGGCTGCCACAGCCTCGATCGCCTTTTCAGCAACTGCCGAGGGATCCTTCATGTCCGCAGGCAATTCGATAAGCCGGGTGAAGTTGTCCCAGAACTTGTCCTCAAGCGGCGCAGCGGCGACATACCGTCCATCTGCGGTGCGGTAAATGTGGTAGCGGGGTGACCCTCCTGTCACCAGTTCAGCCCCCGGCTTCGGCCAGCCCGCACCCGAGAGTCCACTGCCAAGTCCCCAGTAGTTGAACGCAAAGAGGTTATCTGCCATCGAAATATCGAGCTGAACCCCGTGACCGGTGCGATCTCTTTCGCGCAGCGCGAACATGATGTTCATGACCGCGGGATAGGCGCCACCCGCAATATCCGCGGCCAGCATCGGTGGCAATACGGGCGCGCCGTCGGAGCCTGTACACAAACCGAGCATCCCGGTTTCGGCGACATAGTTCAGATCGTGTGCAGCGACATTCGATTTCGGTCCTGTCTGTCCCCACCCGGATATCGAGCAATAGACGAGACGGGAATTGATCTCACGAACTTCGTCATAGCCAAGTCCCAGGCGCGACATCACGCCCGGCCTGAACTGTTCAATCAGCACATCGGCACGCTCGATCAACGGTCTTAACTTTTCCCGTGCATCGGGACGCTTCAGATCGATTGAGATGCTCCGCTTGCCTCGATTGAGCATCACGAAGTTCACGCTATCCTCGCCCAGACGAGGCTGATAGGTCCGCATATCATCCCCCGTCTGCGGACGCTCAATCTTGATGACCGTGGCGCCCGCTTCGGCAAGAATGAGACTCGCCATCGGGCCTGGCAGCAACGTCGAGAAATCGATAACAGTAAGACCTTCCAAAGGAGACATATTGATCAACCTCGTCTTTTTAATCCTGTTTCAGCAGATTCAGTCCCGCCGGATTGGAAAAGCAGGCACCACGCCCCAAGAGTCGCTCTAGCTGCCCGGCGCGCTCTGGCAACGCAAGGAATGTGCCATTCACGCTCCAGATCAGCTAAGCAAGGACACCCGGCGATAAGTTCGCTGAAGCTGTCGTCGGAGCGGGCACAAAGCACTCGTTGTGTCGTCGGGCGCGACAGATCCCCGGGAACCCCCGTGCAAGGCCGCAAGATTTGGATTCACCACGCACTCGTCCAGTCATTGACCTGCCCCGCAGGACGCGAGACACGTTGGGTGAGCCGCCACAGCACGACGAATCCCACGGCGCCCACAACGGCGATCAGCAACAACCCTGGGCTATAACTGCCCGTCCTGTCCCGGAGAACGCCCATCAACACGGATTGAACGAATCCGGACAGGTTCCCCAGCGAACTGATCATTGCGATCCCCGCTGCGCCCACAGTTGAGCCGAGCAGCAGATTCGGCAGCGTCCAGAACACGGGCAGCGCTGACATGAGGCCCAGTGCTGAAACAGAGAAGGCGATCATTTTTGCTACTGGCGACGGAACCAGGATCGACGCGACCAGCCCGAGCACCGCCAGTCCGAGCGCCACGAGAGCGTGAACGCGCCGCTCCTGGCGCCGGTCGGAACTGCGCCCCCACAACACCATGCCGAGAGCACCGACCAGAAAGGGAGCCGCCGTTGCGAAACCTGTCTGGATGACGCTCAGGTGCGCCTCCTTCATGATCAACGGAAGGAAGAACGCCAGCCCATAGGAGATGCCCGCCAGGCAGAAGTAAACGTACGCGAGCAGCCAGATCTGCGGGGTCCGAAGGATCACACCGATGCGTTCGGTCACATGATTGCCCGCTTGTGCACGCTCCGCGGCAAGTGTACCCAGGAGCCATCGTTTCTCTTCATTGCTCAGCCACTCGGCATCTTCCGGTCTGTCACGCAACACCTTGAAAACGACAAAGGCTAGAAGTACCGCGGGTACAGCCTCGACGATGAACATCGTCCGCCAGCTCGCCAGGCCCAGGAACCCCGCGCCGTTGATCACGAACGCCGAGATGGGTGCGCCGAGGACGCTGGCCATCGGCACAGCCACCATGAACGTCCCCACGAAAGTGGCGCGCCAGCGCGCCGGCACCCATAGTGTGAGAAAGAAAATGATTCCCGGAAAAAACCCCGCTTCCGCCGCACCCAGCAATAACCGCACGACGTAAAAGCTGATCTCGCCCTGGACGAACGCCATTGCCCCCGAGAGCACTCCCCATGTCAGCATGATGCGCGCAATCCAGCGGCGAGCGCCAAAGCGTTGCAATGCGATGTTCGACGGAATTTCAAACGCGAAATAGGTGATGAAGAATAGTCCCGCGCCAAGTCCGAAGGCCGAATTGGACAGGCCCAGGTCCTGATTCATCGTCAACGCGGCATAGCCGACGTTGACCCGGTCCAGGTTGGAAACGATATAACACACCAGCAAAAGCGGTAGGAACCGCCAGAGGACCTTTCGCATGCAGCGCTGATCGGTGGCAACCATGTCTCTTCCATCCTTCTTGTGGATCGCCGCCCGCACGCTACACATTCGGGTCGCGTGCGACCCAGCAAGCGACGACTTGCGCCCTTGCTGCGTAAGCTCACGACCTGTCATCAGCGTCGCGACGCGATGCGGCTTTCGTTATTGTGTGTAGGGGGCTGCCCGGCGGTCAGCTGTTGTAGCGTGGCTCGTCACGCTCGATCAGCCGTAATGCGGCGTCGAATCCGACCTGCTGGTAGCTCTGCACCCCGCCGGTGTCGAACGCGTCGTCCTCGATATCGAGTCTTGCGAACTGCTCGGCCGTGTGCTTGCGAACCGCCTCCGGTGGATAGATCAGCTTGCTCCCCCCCGCCAGCGCCGCGACCTGAGCCTGGCATGCACGTTCGAGGTAATAGACCACCAGCCATGCATCCGCCACCGTTGTGCCTGCCGCCAGCAAGCCGTGATTGCGAAGGATCATGGCCTTGTTGTCGCCGAGATCGGTGACAAGTCGCGCGCGTTCTTCCTCGTCCGATGCGATGCCTTCATAGTTGTGATAGGACAGCCGTCCGTAAAATTTCAGCGCATGCTGACTGATCGGCAGCAGTCCCTGCTCCTGCGCGGACACGGCGATACCCGCAGCAGTATGGGTGTGAACAACGCAGGCAATATCGTGTCTGGCCATGTGCACGGCTGAATGAATCATGAACCCCGCCTTGTTCACGCGTTGGCGCCGATCTGACGAAGACTCAACGATATTGCCATTCACATCGATCTTGACCAGACTCGAAGCCGTGATCTCATGAAACATCTGGCCGTACGGGTTGATGAGGAAGTGATGTTTGTCAGTGCCGGGAACGCGAGCACTGATGTGCGTGTAGATGTGATCGGTCATGCGGTGATGCGCGATGATGCGATACAGGGCAGCAAGTTCGCAACGTGTTTTCCATTCTGCATCGCTGTATTCGGGCTGCATCTTATCTCCTGTTGGTTGTGTGAAACGGCATTGGAACGTTGAATCTGCCTGCTGGCACCGGCACCCACCGCGACTGGCCCGGGGTATGGTCTACCGGTACTACTCGCCGTATACGTGCAAATCACATGCCAATCTGGAAGCCCCGGATTTTCCGCTCCTGAATCATGAAGGCATCCTCGCTAAGGCCGCACATACAGACGTTTTCATGAACGGCGTGGTCGCATCACGGATTGACAGGCGCATGGGTACGCTGACCGCCGCGACTACATCTTGTTCACCGGAAAATACATGTCGCTTGAGCACAATGCGCACTCGTTCGCATACCGCTCGCTCACTACGCTTCGAGCAGATGCGCGAGTAACTTCCAGGAAAAGACGTAGCCCGCGGAAGGAGGGCTAGCGCAGCGCGAGCGCAAATGGAGCATCGAAACGTCCGGCGGCAATTGGCCGGACGGAGTCTGTTTAGTCAACGCGCACGGAGTAGCTTCCGTGGCGGCCTATTCCGCTCGCTCATTCAGACCCAATACGGCCATCATGAGGACATAACCCGAAGCAGACGGCTCACGTTCGCGCGTGACACATTCCAGCATTGCGTCTCCCTCCAGCGCAACGAGCAGCAGCTTTGCGGCCTGTGTGGACGACACACCCGCGCGTTGGTGAAAGGAGCCGAAATGGTCCTGGACGACGTTTCGAATCCAGTCGAGTTGCAGCGCGAGCAGATCGGACACGCGAGTGCGTATCGTATCCGGCAGACTGGCATGAGCCGCCCCCAAGGCCGCCGATAACGACGGCACTCCGCACACGAACTCCTCGCTGCGCAGACAGGCGTAGGCTATCAGCCGACTTTGTGCGTCGCCGTACTCACGATAAATGTCACCGAGTTCCTGTCCAACTCGAAGGATCAGCCTCTCGACCAGTTCCGTGCAGGCGTCTTCGCGATTGCGAAAGTACTTCGCGATACTGAGTTCTTCAACCGAAAGCGTCTGCGCGAGTACAGGAAGACTGAACGCCGCGTAGCCCCGTTCACGAATCAGTCTTTCTGCCCCTTCGAGTAGCGTAGACCGTATCGGCTCTCGGCACTGCGATCGCTCGAGGTTCTCCCTGCTCACAGGTCATGCTCCACTGACTTCAGGAAGAAGAACACTTGAGCCGATTGTCTTTCTGCCCTCAAGATCCCGGTGAGCCTGCGCAACATCGGCCAATGCGTACCGCCTGCCAATGTTCGGCTTCACCTTGCCTGTCTGAACCATATTGAACAGGTCCTTCGCCATGTCGTCCAGATCTTCGCGCTTTGCGGCGTAGTGAAAAAGCTGCGGGCGTGTAAAGAACAGCGACCCTCGCCGCGTAAATTCGAATGCCTCGACAGGCGGGAGGGGACCAGAGGCATTGCCGAAACTCACGAACATCCCCAACGGCGAAAGACAATCCAGCGAGCCGATATACGTGTCTTTTCCGATCGAATCGTAGACAACAGGCACGCCTTTCCCGTCAGTAATCTCGCGGACACGCTGCGTGAAATTCTCCCGCGAATAGACAATCGGAAAATCGCATCCATTGGACTTGGCCAGCTCGGCCTTTTCACCCGTACTAACCGTACCGATTACGGTTGCGCCGAGCGCCCTGGCCCATTGACAAGCGAGCAGCCCGACGCCGCCGGCCGCGGCATGAATGAGGATAGTGTCTCCTGCCTGAACCCGATAAGTCCGGCACAACAGGTATTGCGCAGTGAGACCCTGCAACGTCACCGCGGCGGCATCTTCGAAACTCACGCCATCGGGAAGCAGGACGACTTCGGCCTCCGGTACGACACGCTCGAGTGCGTAGGCACCGGGCTTCGTGCCAGCATAGGCAACCCTGTCCCCGCAACTGAACCGCGTTACACCGTCGCCGACTGCAGTCACCACGCCCGCGGCTTCCATACCGATTCCACCGGGCAGCGGCATGGGATAGAGTCCGGTACGGAAATACACATCGATGAAATTGAGGCCCACGGCAACGTGCCGCACCCGGATTTCCCCGAGTCCCGGGCGTTCGATGTCGACATCGACCCACTCCATGACTTCCGGGCAGCCTGTCGCGCGGATCCTGATAGCTTGCGTTCTGCTCATGATAATTACCGCTCCGGCAGGGCCATGGACGACGATCTCGAAGAGTCATTTTAGGCTTCGGCAGCGCAACGTTTTTACCAAAATAGGCTGGATATACGCCCCTCGTAGACATGATTGATCTACGTATCCGCGATCACGTAGTCAAATCGAACTAAAGTCGCCGAGCGTAGTGGCCTCTTCTTCGCTCGCGATTCTTTCCATTCCTCCTCCAGCAGTCCGACTTGTCAGGTGCAACTCTTTTGCGCTCTGACATCGTCGCTTGAGCGCATAAGAATCGCGTCGCCAAAATAGTTAGATGATTTGCGCTATAAAAATCATGTTCTATAGTTCGTTTTATTTATAAATGGCCAGATTGGTAATTCATATTGGTGCAATTTCGTCCGGGCGGCGACATAAACTAACTCGTCTAGATCAAGAAAGCCTCCCGGAGACATTTGTGGGTACTGAACTCCTTTCCCCCCGTACTTCAACCGCAACGCAAAGCGGACGATGGACCTTTATAACCGGCATTCAGGCTCTGGTGCGCCTGCCGATCATTCAACGCGAGCGCGACCGCGCACGCGGCCTCAACACCGCTGGCCTCATTTCCGGCTACCGTGGTTCGCCGCTTGGCGCCTATGACCAGCAGCTCTGGAAGGCATCGAAACAGCTCGCAGCGCATGAGGTCATCTTCCAGCCCGGCCTCAACGAAGATCTGGCCGCCACGGCGCTGTGGGGTGCACAGTTGCATCGTGTCTTCGGCGACGTCAAGGTCGACGGTGTTTTTGGCATCTGGTATGGCAAGGGGCCGGGCGTTGATCGTACCGGTGATGTGTTCCGCCACGCCAATATGATGGGAACATCAAAACTGGGTGGCGTGCTGGCGATTTCGGGCGACGATCACGCGGCGCAGTCCTCGATGTGGCCGCATCAGACGGACGGCATCTTTCACTCCACGTCGATCCCTGTCCTGCAGCCGAGCAACGTGCGCGAAGTCATCGAATTCGGTCTGGCCGGCATCGAAATGTCTCGCTACACGGGATTGTGGGTCTCGCTGAAGACGATCGCCGAAGTGGTTGAAACGGCCGCTACGGTCGACCTGTCAACGTGGCCGTCATTTCGCGAACCAGAGGATTTTGCTGTACCCGCGCACGGCCTGAACTGGGATCCGAAACTGGCGTGGCCCTCGCAGCGCGGTGAGTACGAACGCAGGCTCATCGACGAGCGCTTGCCCGCCGCGCGTGCATGGGCGCGTGCCAACGGCATTGACAGGCTGGTTGTTTCCGCGCCAACGAAGCGGCTCGGCATTGTAACCGTCGGCAAGGCGCACCAGGACTTCATGCAGGCCTGCCGCGATCTCGGCCTCAGCGATGACGGATTGCGCGCCTTGGGCGTTTCCGTCTACAAGGTAGGCATGAGCTGGCCGCTCGAAACACAAGGCGCCTGCGAGTTCGCGGCGGGACACCGCGAAGTACTCGTGATCGAGGAAAAGCGCTCGAATGTCGAAGCGCAATTGAAGGATGCATTGTTCCATCGCCCGGATGCCGAACGACCGGTCGTTACCGGGAAAACCGATGTCGCGGGCCAACAGTTGCTGCCGGAGGTCTGGGAATTCAGCGCGTACCTCGTTGCGGGTGTGCTTGTGCGGCGGCTCCAGGCCAACGGGATCGATGAGCCAGCACTGCGCGAACGGCTCGCCGCGCTCGATGCGGCTGCGAAAAGGCCGTCCACGGCGGTCATTCCTGTGCGCCGTCCGTTCTTCTGCTCGGGTTGTCCCCACAACACGTCAACGCGCACGCCGGACGGCTCGATCGCCGGTGGGGGGATTGGCTGCCATGTGATCGCACTCTCCCAGCCGGAGCTAAAGACTAAGGTCACGAGTCATATGGGCGGTGAAGGTGCGCAATGGATCGGTGCCGCACCGTTTTCAAAAACCGCACATATGTTCCAGAATCTCGGCGACGGGACCTATCAGCACTCGGGTCTGCTTGCGATTCGCGCGGCAGTCGCTGCAAAGACCAACATTACCTACAAGATTCTGTACAACGACGCCGTTGCGATGACCGGCGGCCAGCCGACCGAGGGTACAAACGACCCGGCACGCATCACACGCCAGTTGCATGCGGAAGGCGTAGAACGCATTGCGTTCGTCACTGACAACCCTACCCGGTGGCAAGGCAACAGCACCCTTGCGCCCG
This sequence comes from Paraburkholderia sp. J7, assembly GCF_905220155.1. Taxonomy (NCBI): domain Bacteria; kingdom Pseudomonadati; phylum Pseudomonadota; class Betaproteobacteria; order Burkholderiales; family Burkholderiaceae; genus Paraburkholderia; species Paraburkholderia sp. J7. The sequence goes on from NZ_CAJMYZ010000035.1 coordinate 57,334, forward strand.
GCGTGGCGGTACATCACCGGGATCAGCTCGATACCGTGCAACGTGACCTGCGCGCCACGCAGGGTGTCACCGCGATCGTGTATGAGCAGACCTGCGCTGCGGAAAAACGCCGCCGCCGCAAACGCAAGGAAATGCCTGATCCTGACCGGCGCGTGTTCATCAATCAGGAGGTTTGCGAAGGGTGTGGCGATTGCTCGGCGCAGTCGAACTGTATTTCCATTGAACCTCTCGAGACGCCGCTGGGCCGCAAGCGCGCAATCAACCAGAGCGCTTGCAACAAGGACTTTTCCTGCGTAAAGGGCTTTTGCCCGAGCTTTGTCGAAGTGGAAGGCGTGAAGGTACGCAAGCCCGACAGCAAACGGCTCGCGGGCACCGAGAAGACGCTGCTCGCGACGCTCCCCGCCCCCGCTTTGCCCACGCTTGCCGAGCCTTTCAACATCTACATCACGGGAATCGGCGGTTCCGGCGTACTGACGATGGGTGCAATCCTGGGCGCGGCTGCAGGCGTCGACGGCCTCGCCTCCACCGTGCTCGATTTCACGGGCATGTCGCAGAAGAACGGCGCGGTCGTCAGCCAGGTACGCATCGCTGCCGCGGACGGGCAGATTGCGGCATCACGCATTGGCGAGGGCAAGGCGAATCTGTTGCTGGGAGCGGACCTTGTCGTGTCGGCTGCACCCGACTCGTTGATCCGTCTGGCTTCGGAACGCACTTCGGCGGTGGTCAATCTTGCGCCAACACCGACTCCGGATGTCGTCACCGATCGCGACGCTGCACTGCCGGTCAACCTAATGCAGGACCGGATTCGCAGCCGTTGCAGCACTGAAGCATTTCACGCGTTTGACGCCAGCGCGATCGCACAGAGCATTTTCGGCGACACGCTTCCGACCCACACGCTGATGCTCGGCTATGCCTGGCAAAAGGGCCTGGTTCCGCTTTCGCGTGAGGCAATCGAACAGATCATCGAACGCAATGGCGCTGCGGTAGAGATGAACAAATCGGCGTTCAACTGGGGACGTATTATCGCTGCGCAACCTGAAGCGCTCGACACGATTCACGAGCCGGTTCCATCGCGCAGCACCGAGCCGACCACACTGGATGAACTGATGCAGTTGCATCGTCAAAGGCTCACGGATTATCAAAACGCAGCCTACGCGCAGCGATACGTCGAGCTCGTCACGCTCGCACGGAATGCAGAAAAGAAAGTGACCGCGAACAGCGAGGCATTTGCGAGCGCCGTAGCGCGAAGCGCCTACAAGCTGATGGCGTACAAGGACGAGTATGAAGTTGCCCGCCTCTACACGTCCCCAGCATTTCGTGAATCGCTGACGCGCCAGTTCTCGACTGCGGAAAAGGTTTCGCTCTGGCTCGCCCCGCCCATGCTTTCCGGTATCGATCCGAAAACGGGGCGCCCGAAAAAGCGCAAGTTCGGCCCATGGATCTTCCCGGTACTCGGAATGATTGCCGGAATGCGTGGTCTGCGCGGGTCTGCTTTCGATGTGTTCGGCTATACCACCGAGCGGCGCTCAGAACGCCGTCTCATTGCTGAGTATGCCGATGACATTCGCAACATATGCGGCCTGCTCACGTCAGCCAAACTTGAACAGGCGATCACGTTTGCATCACTGCCGGCAGACATCCGGGGATTCGGCCCGGTCAAGGATCAGGCGATTCACCAGCATGTCGTCAAGCGCGCGAACATACTCGCAGCCATCTCCGGCACCGACACGAACGGCTCACGCGTATCTCAGCACAACAATATCAAGGCCGCGTAAAAGACTGGCCCAATACAACATGGAGACAGGATGGGAGACGAGCCTCAATGTGCCCGCCGCGGCGCGACGCTTTATGGCGCCGCTGGCGAGGTGATTGTAGAGACGGCGCAACCGCCGGAGATGATTTCGTTTGCAGCTGGCCAGCCGGCCATCAGAAGCTTTGCAGCGGAAGCGCTCCGGCGCTTGTGTGACCGGCAGGTCACCGCACGGACTGAAGATGCAAATCCGCACGGTGCAATAGAGGGCTATCGACCGCTCAGGCAATGGGTAGCCGCCGCACATGGAGCCGATGTTTCCAATGTTCTGATTACCTCCGGTTCACGACAGGGGCTGGATCTGATTGCAAACGCCTTCATCAGTCCCGGCTGCAAGGTTCTGGTGGAGGCGCCCACACGCTCCGAGGCATTGCAGGCCTTTTCGGCCTGCAGACCCACCTTCGCCGAGATACCCGGCGACGAACGCGGGCTGCAGCCACAGTGGCTAACCGAAGACCTCGCGGCAAATGCCCGTTTCCTCTACACGATGCCGGATTTCCAGGATCCGACAGGTCGCCGGCTATCGGGAGAACGCCGCAGGCAGCTAGTCACGCTGGCTCACGCACACGGTGTATTACTGGTTGAGGACAACTCATATGGTGATTTGCGGTACCGCGACACTGCGCTACCGTCGCTCTACTCGATGAATCCCGCTGGCGTGATCCATCTAGGCTCGTGGTCCGAACTCTTTTCTCCGCGGCTGCCGCTTGGCTATATCATCGCGCCGCAAGCGCTTCATGACAGGATCGTTCAGGCCAAACGGAAACTGAAGTTACACACACCGGAATGCTTGCAGCATGCAGGATATCGGCTGCTCGAAAGCGGAACACTGCAACGCGAGATCTGCGCAGTGCGGGACCAGTACGGCAGACAGTGCAGTGCGATGCTCAAGGCACTATCGCGTTACATGCCACTTGGCGTTCGATGGACTGCCCCTCACGGAGGTATGTTTATCTGGATCGAACTTCCGTCGACAATCAACGCGGAAGCGTTGCTAGATGATGCACTCGCGCGCAACGTGAGCTTTGCCCCTGGCGCATGCTTCCACGCGGCCGCACGCACACCCAACACACTACGGCTGAACTTCGTCGCCGTAGCCCCGGAGAATATCGATCGAGGTGCCGCATTGCTCGGCGGGTTGATCACGCGCCATCTCTAAACATCGATGAAATGTCCACCGAGTCCACATGTTCAAACTGACGCGCAACGAACTCATCGACGGCAGCTTCCGTGAAAGCCTGGCAATGCCAGCCCATCTGTCGCTGTGCGATATTGAGCTGGATGAATCAGTTGCCAGGCTGCTTGCGGCACGTCCCGAGGGGCCAAGCTGGGTTTTTGCATACGGCTCGTTGATCTGGAATCCCGCTTTCACGTTCGACTCGAAACAAGTTGCCAAGCTTGACGGCTGGCACCGTAGCTTCTGCATCCGGACAATTTCGGCGCGCGGAAGTCCTCGGCAACCTGGTCGCGTGCTCGCGCTAGAACCAGGTGGGCAAGTAGAAGGCCTCGCCTATCGTCTGACTGAAAGCGACCTGATGGCCGAGCTACGTTTGCTGTGGGCACGAGAAATGGGGAGTGGCGTGTACCAACCGACGTGGGAAACACTGCAACTTGCGGACGGTAGTGTGGCAAACGCGATCGTATTCGTCGCCGATTCGAACCAGCCTCTCTTCGAGTGCGACGCCTCCGTTCCCACCGTGGCGCATCTCGCGGCCAAAGCGACTGGCCGGCTCGGATCGAACGCCGAGTACATCCTCAATCTGCAAGACGCCTTGCGGGTCCAACAGATCACGGATGACTATGTCGACGCTATTGCCCGCGAGTTGAGGAGTGCGCATCCCGCGCACGTGCAGTCCACCGCCCCTATCCGCCCAGATACGCGCGCTTGATATTGTCGTTGGCGAGCAGATTGTCGGCGCTATCGGCGAGCACCACGCGCCCGGTCTCCAGCACATAGCCGCGGTCGGCCACGTGCAGCGCCTTGTTCGCGTTCTGCTCGACGAGGAACACCGTCACGCCTTCCTCGCGGATCGTGCGGATGATGTCGAAGATCTGCGCGATCACGAGCGGCGCGAGGCCGAGCGTGGGCTCGTCGAGCAGCAGCAAACGCGGACGGCTCATGAGCGCGCGGCCGATGGCGAGCATCTGCTGCTCGCCGCCCGACATCGTGCCCGCGCGTTGCTTCGCACGCTGGTTCAAACGCGGAAACAGCTTGAACACGTGCTCGATGCCCGCATCGATCTCGTGCTGCGAGGCGAAGAAGCCGCCCATCTGCAGGTTTTCGAGCACCGTGAGGCTCGGGAACACGCGGCGGCCTTCCGGCGAGATCGCCATGCCCTTGCGCATGATGTCGTGCGTGGGCATGCGCGTGATGTCCTCGCCTTCGAACGTCACTTTG
>NZ_CAJMYZ010000036.1:0-59659 GCF_905220155.1 Paraburkholderia sp. J7
GACTTTCTTGGCTGCAACCTTCTTCGCTGCGGCCTTCTTCGCCGGCGCTGCCTTCTTCGCAGCAACCTTCTTCACGGCGACTTTCTTGGCTGCGACCTTCTTGACCGCGACCTTCTTCGCTGCGGCCTTCTTCGCCGGAGCTGCCTTCTTCGCTGCAACCTTCTTCACTGCGGCCTTCTTAGCCGCCGGTTTCTTCTTGGCAGTAGCCATTTTTTTTCTCCTTCAGGTTCAGATGAGAGTCAGTTCAAACTACACCCTTCGTCAAAACCCGCTTCCCGCGAACGCTTCTCACGGCGCACGCTGCGAAGCGGGCTATTCATCGGCGTACGCTGATCCCGCGCGCTTACGCTAATGAATGCGGTAAGGCGCGCCGTGCCACGAGGCACAGCGCGCCAAGTCATTCCGGCGTCGGCTACCGACACCGGGCAACGTTCGTTGAAAGCGGCGGCTACATAGCCAGCACGCTTTTCCGGGGGGAAGTTTGCCCATCCCTCTGAAGGGTTCGCAAAGTGCCTGTCACGTCGGTGAGCCAACCTGGCTCCGGGCATGCTTTGCATCAGGCGTTCCTGCTCCTAATCATCATGCCGGTCGAGGCGGCTAGCGCGCCGCCTCCGGCAACCCCTAAAGACTTGCACCGCAGTGCGCCCGGGTTATTCCCAGGACAGCGCACCGCCCGTCTGATATTCGATCACGCGCGTCTCGAAGAAGTTGCGTTCCTTCTTCAAGTCGATCATCTCGCTCATCCACGGGAACGGATTCTCTTCGTTCGGGAACAGCTGATCGAGACCGATCTGCTGGCAACGGCGGTTGCAGATGAAGCGCAGATAGCTCTTGAACATCGATGCGTTCAGACCCAGCACGCCACGCGGCATGGTGTCTTCAGCATAGCGGTACTCGAGGTCGACCGCATGCTTGAACAGTTCGGTGATCTCCGCACGGAACGCCGGGGTCCACAGGTGCGGGTTTTCAAGCTTGATCTGGTTGATGAGGTCGATGCCGAAGTTGCAGTGCATCGACTCGTCGCGCAGGATGTACTGGTACTGCTCCGCGGCGCCGGTCATCTTGTTCTGGCGGCCGAGCGCCAGAATTTGCGTGAAGCCCACATAGAAGAACAGGCCTTCCATGATGCAGGCGAACACGATGAGCGACTTGAGCAGGCTCTGGTCGGCTTCGAGCGTGCCGGTCTTGAACGCGGGATCAGTCAGCGTCTGGATGAACGGGATCAGGAACTCGTCCTTGTCGCGGATCGACTTGACCTCGTGGTACGCGTTGAAGATCTCGCTCTCGTCCAGACCCAGCGACTCGACGATGTACTGGTAGGCGTGCGTGTGGATCGCCTCTTCGAACGCCTGGCGCAGCAGGAACTGGCGGCATTCGGGCGCCGTGATGTGCCGGTAGGTGCCGAGCACGATGTTGTTCGCGGCGAGCGAGTCGGCCGTCACGAAGAAGCCGAGGTTACGCTTGACGATGCGGCGCTCGTCCTCGGTCAGACCGTTCGGGTCCTTCCACAGGGCGATGTCGCGGGACATGTTGATTTCCTGGGGCATCCAGTGGTTCGCGCAGCCCGCCAGGTATTTTTCCCAAGCCCACTTGTACTTGAACGGGACCAACTGATTCACGTCGGTCTGGCCGTTGATGATGCGCTTGTCGGCGACATTCACGCGCGCTTCGGTCGAGACCGGTGCTTGCGGCGGCGGTGCAACGGCGAAGTCGCTGGCGAAGATGTTCGTCGCCGTGGAAGCCTGAGGAGCGGAACGCAGACCAAACTGCATCTCGGCAGCCTGGACAGCCTGACCCGCGGGGTTGCGCATTGCGTTTTGCTGCGCACCGCTCGACGGAGTTACGGCCGTGATCTCGTCATCCCAGTTGAGCATAAATGTCACCATCAATTTAGATCGGTTTGTACCATCTTTTCGTGAGCGATAAAAGGGTTCGCACACGAAAAATCCTGTTTTCGATTCGCGTTGCGACCTCGATACAACACTTTGTTATCGCATCGTGTCGATTGCATCGCATGAGCACTGCGTAGAGAGCACTGCTTCGTCATGCTCACTTCGCATGTGCGATGTGCTTCGAAGGTCTTCGCGACATCGAGAGCGTGTGTGAAAGACGGCGTTCGCCGCGCGATGTTCGCTCGCGCTGCGAGTGCGCTTCACTCGCCGCTCACTGCCTGCCGCGCGCGGCGCTAGATGCTCGCGCGGCCTTGGGTCTTGTCCCTGCGCGAAACTCCAGGGATTCCTTCCTGTTGCCTCTTTCGCGTACTGCAACGCGCGGGGTGCGAGTTGCCGGGAGAGTCGGCGCGCATTGCGCGCGCCTCTTTCGTTGTTACATCTCGCTACGACCAACTACTACTGTTTACTACCGACGCTTCGGTCCTCGCATGATGCGCGCGGCGTTGCACCGCACGCATCATGCGCAGCCAGCTCACCTCGTGGTTACTGGCAAGCCTCGCACTCTTCGAAGCCAGCATCGCCCGGACGCATCATGCACACCGGACCCTCTGCTTCCTGCGCGGCTTCGACCGCAGCTTCCGGCGCAGCCTGCATCGTGGTCGATCCTGCTGCACCGCCGAATGCGCCACCCGATGCGCCGCCGAATGCACCACCAGCATTGCCGCCGCCTTCGCCGCCCGTCGGCACGGCGTTGAGCGCGCCGTGCGCAACCGTCGACTTCTCGACGTGCGTCGCCGCCATCGTGCGCAGGTAGTACGTGGTCTTCAGGCCGCGCACCCAGGCGAGCTTGTAGATCTCGTCGAGCTTCTTGCCCGATGCACCCGCCATGAAGATGTTCAGCGACTGCGCCTGGTCGATCCACTTCTGACGACGCGAAGCGGCTTCGACGAGCCACGTCGGATCGACTTCGAACGCCGTTGCATACACAGCGCGTAGATCGGCCGGCACGCGGTCGATGCGCGAGAGCATGCCGTCGAAGTACTTCAGGTCGGCGACCATGACTTCGTCCCACAGGCCGCGCGACTTCAGATCGCGAACGAGGTAGTCGTTCACTACCGTGAATTCGCCCGAGAGGTTCGACTTCACATAGAGGTTCTGGAACGTCGGCTCGATGCAAGGCGACACGCCGATGATGTTCGAGATGGTCGCGGTCGGCGCGATCGCGATGCAGTTCGAATTGCGCATGCCGTGCTCTGCGATGCGCTCGCGCAGCGACGTCCAGTCCATCGACTCGCTCGAGTCGACTTCGACGTAGCCGCCGCGCGCTTCGGCCAGCAGCTTGAGCGTGTCTTGCGGGAGGATGCCGCGATCCCACAGCGAGCCGCGGTAGGTCGAGTAGCGGCCGCGCTCGGCTGCCAGCTCCGTCGACGCCCAGTATGCGTAGTAGCAGACGGCTTCCATCGAGCGGTCGGCGAACTCCACGGCTTCCTGCGAAGCAAACGGCGTGCGCAGAACGTGCAGGCAGTCCTGGAAGCCCATGATGCCCATGCCCACCGGACGGTGCTTCAGGTTCGAGTTGCGCGCCTTCGACACCGCGTAGTAGTTGATGTCGATGACGTTGTCGAGCATGCGCATCGCCACGCTGATGGTGCGCTTGAGCTTGTCGTGGTCGAGTGCGAACGTGCCGTCGGCCTGTTCGACCATGTGCGCGACCAGGTTCACCGAACCCAGGTTACACACGGCGATTTCGCTGTCGCTCGTGTTCAGCGTGATTTCCGTGCACAGGTTCGACGAGTGGACGACGCCCACGTGCTGCTGCGGCGAACGGATGTTGCACGGATCCTTGAACGTGATCCACGGGTGACCCGTTTCGAACAGCATGCCGAGCATCTTGCGCCACAGTTGCGCGGCCGGCAGCTTCTTGAACAGCTTGATCTCGCCGCGCGCGACCTTCTCTTCGTAAGCCGTGTAAGCCTGTTCGAATTCCGCGCCGAACTTGTCGTGCAGGTCCGGGCAGGTCGAGGGCGAGAAGAGCGTCCAGTCGCCGCCTTCCATCACGCGCTTCATGAACAGGTCGGGAATCCAGTTCGCCGTGTTCATGTCGTGGGTGCGGCGGCGGTCGTCGCCGGTGTTCTTGCGCAGCTCGAGGAATTCTTCGATGTCGAGGTGCCACGATTCCAGGTAGGCGCACACCGCGCCCTTGCGCTTGCCGCCCTGGTTCACGGCCACAGCCGTGTCGTTCACGACCTTCAGGAACGGCACCACGCCTTGCGATTTGCCGTTGGTGCCCTTGATGTGCGAACCGAGTGCACGCACGCGCGTCCAGTCGTTGCCCAGGCCGCCTGCAAACTTCGACAGCAGTGCGTTGTCCTTCAGCGCTTCGTAGATGCCGTCGAGGTCGTCTGCAACCGTCGTCAGGTAGCACGACGAGAGCTGCGAGCGGTGCGTGCCCGAGTTGAACAGCGTGGGCGTGGACGACATGAAGTCGAACGACGAGAGCACGTTGTAGAACTCGATCGCGCGCGCTTCGCGGTCGATCTCGTTGAGCGAGAGGCCCATCGCGACACGCATGAAGAATGCCTGCGGCATTTCAATGCGCGTGCCATGCACGTGCAGGAAGTAGCGGTCGTACAGCGTCTGCAGGCCGAGGTAGCCGAACTGCAGGTCGCGGCTCGCGTCGAGCGCGTTGCCGAGGCGCTTCAGGTCGAACTGCTGGAGCTTGTCGTCGAGCAGGCCGGCTTCCACGCCGCGCTTGATGAACTGCGGGAAGTAGTCCGCGTAACGCACGGCCATTTCGGCTTGCGTCACTTCCTCTTCGAGAATTTCGCGACGGATCGTGTGCAGCAGGATGCGCGAGGTCACCTGGCTATACGCCGGGTCCTTTTCGATCATCGTGCGCGCAGCGAGGATGGCCGAGTCGTAGACCTGGGTCATCGGCACGCCGTCGTACAGATTCTTCACCGTTTCCGCGACGATCGGGTCAGCGTTGACCGCGTCGCCGAGACCGTCGCACGACGACGCGATCAGCGCGCGCAGCGCTTGCATGTCGAGCGGGCGCGTCACGCCGTTGTCCGTCACGTTGATGCCAGGCGCTGCGGGCGCTGCCGTTTCCGGCGCGTGTGCGCGCTCCTGGTTGCGCTTCTCGCGATACAGCACGTAGGCGCGCGCGACGTTGTGCTCGCCGCCGCGCATCAGCGCGAGTTCGACCTGATCCTGGATGTCTTCGATATGGAACGTGCCGCCGTTCGGACGGCTGCGCACGAGTGCGCGCACGACGCTCTGCGTGAGCTGTTCGACCAGCTCGCGAATGCGCGCCGAAGCTGCGCCCTGGCCGCCGTTCACGGCGAGGAAAGCCTTCGTCATCGCGATCGCGACTTTCGAAGGTTCGAACGACACCACGCTACCGTTGCGGCGAATCACCTTGTGGTCGGCGAACTGCTGCGCGCTCGTCTGGCCGTCCTGCGTTTGGCCACCCAGCGTGTGCGCGGCGCTCGCGCTTTCATACCGGGTCGAGACGTTATCGGTCGTTTGCATGTGCAAAGCTCCTGGGTCCTGGAAAGGTGCGAAGAGAGTTCGCGGATTAGTACGGACGCCGACGCCGCGCCCCCGTGTGCGCGATCGATCGGGCAGAGAAAAAAGTCCAGCCTGGCGAGGCTGCCGGATGCGACAAGGCAGATGAATCACGGACTGCTTCGGTCTTCATCGTGGATGTCGCGATCATTGGCTGTACCTTCTCTCTCGATTACAGCCGGTGCGCCGGTTCTCTCGGCCGACGGCACCGTACAAAGTTTCTGTTTTTTCTATGCTGGTAACGCGCGCGGCGCCTTGCTCGTGAAGCGGGGCGCCGCGGTACAACACAACATATGGTGTGAAGCCTTGTTTCGGGTACCAAGTATAGTGGAAGAAACAAGACGATCAAATGGCTTTTTTTGCTGGTCCTATCTTGACAAGACCGCAAGCCAAGCAGCGCGGGCCTTACCGGCCAATGCGCTTTCGAGTGGTCTGCGAGGCGCGCGCCAAGACCCTGCTTTTGCGCGCGAGAGGTGCTTATTTCTTGTGCAAGCGGAGAGCGATTAGCCCACGTTCGAACGTGTCACGACGCCGCGTTTTGCGCATCGCGCCCCTGGATATAGGGGAAGCTGGCATCGGCGAGCTGCGTATCGTGTTTGAGGCGTGCCCAGTCGAAGTGTGGGCCGGGATCGGTCTTGCGCCCAGGAGCGATGTCCGAATGGCCCGCCAGCGCCTCAATCGGATAGTGGGCAACGAGCGCCTTCACGAGCGCCGCAAGCGTGGCGTATTGCGCCGCCTCGAAGGCCGTCGTGTCGCTGCCTTCCAGTTCGATGCCGATGGCGAAATCGTTGCAGCGCTCGCGCCCGAAGAAACTCGATGAGCCCGCGTGCCACGCGCGCTCGTCGCACGAGACGAACTGCTCGAGCGCGCCATCGCGATGAATGACGAAGTGCGCCGAGACGCGCACGCCGCGCAGGTTGGCGTCGAAGTACGGATGCGCGTCGCAGTCGAGTCGGTTGAGAAAAAGATCGGCGATCTCGGAGCCGCCGAACACGTTGGGCGGCAAGCTGATGTTGTGGACGACGATGAGTGTCGGCACGGCGCCTTGCGGACGCGCCTCGAAGTTCGGCGAAGGCAGATGGCGAGCGCCCGGCACCCAGCCTTGCGCATCGACTGCGTATGCGCGCGATCCTGGCCATTCTGGCGATGCAGCAGCGCTCATCGTGCGGGGCGATCCTGGGCGGTGGTGCGTGCGTCATAGGCGCGCGCATGCTCGGCGCTGCAGAACGAGCGCGCGCCGACATTCACCGATTCACTGCGCGGCGCATGCACGCCGCACTCGGCGCAGCGCACCATCGGCTCGGGCAGCGCGGCCTGGCCGCCCGCACTCGTGCCGCCATTGGCATTGCGCGCGGCGCCTTGCCCAGGCTGTGCGCCCTGCCCCGGCTGCGCACCGGGACGCGACTGTGTCTGCGCACGGCGCAGGGCCTTGACGAACCACTGTCCGATCACGAACAGCAGCACGAGGAGAAAAATCTGTCTCATCGGAACACGCGACTCAAACGACTCAAACTACGGGGCGGTGCAGCAGCACCTCGAAGACGAAACGGCTGCCCACATAAGCGAGCAGCAAGGCGATGAACGACGCGATCACCCAGCGCAGCGCGGCGCGTCCGCGCCAGCCGGAAATCTTGCGCGCGGTGAGCAGCGCACCGAACATCAGCCAGGACAAAATCGCGAAGACGGTCTTGTGATCGAGCGAGAGCGGCCGGTCGATCAACTGCTCGCTGAACACGATGCCGGAAACGAGCGTGGCCGTGAGCAGCACGAAGCCCGCGCCGATCAGGCGGAACAGCAGCTTCTCCATCGTGAGGAGCGGCGGCAACGTCTCGATCCAGTTCGACAGCCAGCCGCCGCCGCGATTGCTCGCATTGCGCTGGAAGCCCGCGCCCTTGAGCGCATGCAGCCGGCGCTCGACCGCGAGCATCAGCACTGCGTGCAACGCGGCGATCGCGAAGAGCCCATAGGCGACGTTCGCGATGACGAAGTGCAGCTTGAACATGGGCGCCGCCGCATAGGGCAGCACGCGCACACCGCCGAACACGAGCGGCAGGATCGACGCGACTGCGGCGAGCGGCAGCAGCAACAGACGCAGACCGTCGAGCGCAAAGAAAAAGCTCTCGATCCAGTAGATGCCCGCGCCGAGCCAGAACATGGCCGACAACGCGAAGGCGAAGCCGAACACCATTTCGTTGGCGGGGAAGATCGTCGTGTGCAGCAGCAGGCCGTGCGCGGCGAGCGCGCCAAAGAGCAGCGTGCGCGAAAGCGGGCCGAAGGTCCGTGCGCGCAGGGCGTCGCCACCCAGCCCCGCGCCCGCGCCGACCGTCACCGGAACGGGCGGCACGCTGCCGAGCAGCGGCGCGGTGCCCGCGCGGCGCAGCGCGCGCCAGTCGGCGGCGCACAATCCGCCGTACAGGAGGACGGTGAGGGCATACAGTACAATATCCATGTTCGAAGTTTACTATAGGCCCCCTGGCCGCGCGGCAAACACACAGAAGCGCGACGAAACGCGGCGCTTTGCCGTTTGACGCGCGCGGGCCGGGCCGCACTGCTCACCGCCTCCCCATGCTCGACAATCTCACTCAACGGATGGCGCGCGTCGTCAAGACGCTGCGCGGCGAAGCCCGGCTGACCGAAGCCAACACGCAGGAAATGCTGCGCGAGGTGCGTCTCGCCCTGCTCGAAGCGGACGTGGCGCTGCCCGTCGTGCGCGAATTCATCGCCAAGGTGAAGGAGAAGGCGCTCGGCGAGGAAGTGATCGCCAGCCTCTCGCCCGGCCAAGCGCTGGTCGGCGTGGTGCAGCGCGAGCTGACCGCCGTGATCGGCGGCGACTACGAAGGCAAGGCCGCCGAACTCGATCTCGCCGTCACGCCGCCTGCCGTCATCCTTATGGCGGGTCTGCAGGGCGCGGGTAAAACCACCACCACCGGCAAGCTCGCCAAGCTCCTGCGCGAGAAGTACAAGAAGAAGGTCCTCACCGTTTCGTGCGACGTCTACCGCCCTGCCGCCATCGCGCAGCTGAAGACGGTGACGGAACAGGTCGGCGCCGACTTCTTCCCCTCGCAGCCGGACCAGAAGCCCGTCGAGATCGCCGCCGCCGCGGTCGACTGGGCCAAGCGCCATTATCACGACGTGCTGCTCGTCGACACGGCCGGCCGCCTCGGTATCGACGAGGCGATGATGAACGAGATCACGGCGCTGCACGCGTCGCTCAAGCCGGCTGAAACGCTGTTCGTCGTCGACGCGATGCTCGGTCAGGACGCGGTCAACACCGCGAAAGCGTTCAACGACGCCCTGCCGCTCACCGGCGTCGTGCTCACCAAGCTCGACGGCGACTCGCGCGGTGGCGCGGCGCTCTCCGTGCGCCACATCACGGGCAAGCCGATCAAGTTCGTCGGCGTTGCGGAAAAGCTCGACGGCCTCGAGGTGTTCCACCCGGACCGCATGGCCAACCGTATTCTCGGCATGGGCGACATTCTCGCGCTCGTCGAGGAAGCGCAGCGCGGCGTGGACGTGCAGGCCGCGCAAAAGCTCGCCGACAAGGTCAAGAAAGGCGGCGACTTCGACCTCAACGACTTCCGCGCGCAGCTCTCGCAGATGAAGAACATGGGCGGCCTGTCGTCGCTCATGGACAAGCTGCCCGCCCAGTTCCAGCAGGCCGCCTCGGGCGCCGACATGGGCCAGGCCGAGAAGCAGATGCGCCGCATGGAAGGCATCATCAACTCGATGACGCCCGCCGAGCGCGCCAAGCCCGAACTCATCAAGGCCACGCGCAAGCGCCGCATCGCGGCGGGCGCGGGCGTGCAGGTCCAGGAAGTGAACCGCATGCTCAACCAGTACGAGCAGATGCGCACCATGATGAAGAAGCTGAAAGGCGGCAATCTGCAAAAGATGATGCGCGGCATGAAGGGCATGATGCCCGGCATGCGCTGATCCTGCGGGCCGCACGGCGCACATCGCGCGCACGGCGGCCCGACTCGACGCGGCGCGCGACGGAACAAATGCGCGGGTTTATGCTGTAGCGCGCGCCGCCGTTATTTTCCACACTTCATAGCTACAGCTACCTTCCCGCCAGAGTCATGAATCGCGAAGAAGCCCTGCACATTTTCCGCCACTCCGAAGAGATCGTTTCTGAGGGCGACGTCAATGCGTCGATCGGCCGGATGGCCGAAGCCATCCGCGCCGAGATCAGCGAGGACTTCCCGCTCGTGCTATCGGTGATGGGCGGCGCCGCCGTGTTCACCGGCATGCTGCTGCCGCACCTCGATTTCCCGCTCGAGTTCGACTACATCCACCTCACGCGCTACCGCAACGCGATCAAGGGCAGCGCCGAGATGCAATGGCGCGTGGCGCCGCGCGAGTCGGTGAAAGACCGCGTGGTGCTCGTGCTCGACGACATCCTCGACGAAGGCGAGACCATGGCCGCGATTCGCGACCGCATCATGGACATGGGCGCGAAGCGTTTCCTCTCGGCCGTGCTCTGCGAGAAGACGCTCACGAAGGCCAAGCCGCTGCATCCCGACTACTGCGGCTTTTCGGTGCCGGACCGCTACGTGTTCGGCTGCGGCATGGACGCCAAAGGTTACTGGCGCAATCTGCCGACCATCCGCGCACTGACCGAAGGCGCGTGAAGCGCGCGTCGACTAATCTGAAGCGCCATGAAAAAAGCAGCCCGCGGGCTGCTTTTTTATTGCCTGCGACGCCCGCTGCATGCCGCGTCAGAGGTGATGCACGAAGTTGGCGATACCCGCGAGGATCATCTCCACCGAGATCGCCACGAGCACGAGGCCCATCAGCCGCTCGAAGGCCGTCACGACACGCTCGCCCAGCCACTGCTGGATGCGCTCCGCCAGCACCAGCACGATCGCGCAGATCACCATCGTCACGACGAGCGCCGCGACCCATTCATAGAGTTTGCCGGGCGCCTGCGAGGTGAGCAGCATGACCGTGGCGAGCGCCGAAGGCCCCGCGAGCGCGGGAATGGCGAGCGGCACGATGAGCGGCTCGCCGCCCTTGTCGCCGCCGCCGAACGGCCCGCCCGGATGCGGGAAGATCATGCGCAGCGCGATGAGGAACAGCACGATGCCGCCGCCGATGCGCAGCGACGTGTCCGTGAGCCCCATCATGCGCAGGAAGGCGTTGCCCGCCACCATGAAGATGAGCAGGATCACGAACGCAATCGCGACCTCGCGCAGGATCACGATCGCGCGGCGCTGCTGGGCAACGCCGCGCAGGCAGGTGATGAAGAGCGGAATGTTACCGAGCGGGTCGGTGATAAGGAGCAGCAGGACCGTAGCGGACAGAAAACTGTACTCCACGCTCAGAGCGCTCCTTTAACCGTGATGGATCGTCGTTAAACCGCAAGCGCCGCGCGGATCTTCTGCGCCACCGTCTGCGCAGCCTCATCGGCGGCGAGCAGCGTCGCTTCAGTATCGCGGCGGCCCTGGTACTCGATCTTGCCGTCCTTCAGACCGCGCTCGCCAATCACGAGACGATGCGGCACGCCAATCAGCTCCCAGTCAGCGAACATCACGCCCGGGCGCTCGCCGCGGTCGTCGAGGATCACGTCCACGCCCGCTTCAACGAGTTCGTTGTACACGCGCTCGGCGTGCTCGCGCACGAGCTCGCTGCGGTCCATGCCCATCGGGCACACGACGACCTGGAACGGCGCAATCGACTCAGGCCAGATGATGCCCTTCTCGTCGAAGTTCTGCTCGATGGCTGCACCGAGAATACGCGTGATGCCGATGCCGTAGCAGCCCATCTGCATCGGCGCGGGCTTGCCGTTTTCGGCGAGGAACGTGGCGTTCATCGCTTCCGAGTACTTCGTGCCGAGCTGGAACACGTGGCCCACTTCGATGCCGCGGCAGATGTCGATCACGCCCTTGCCGTCCGGCGACGGGTCGCCCTTCTTCACGTTGCGGATATCGGCGACGACCGGCTCCGGCAGATCGCGGCCCCAGTTCACGCCCGTGGTGTGGAAGTCGACTTCGTTCGTGCCCACCACGAAGTCGCTCATGTTCGCGACCGTACGGTCGGCGATCACCTTGACCGGCTTCTTCGTGTTGAGCGGGCCGAGGTAACCCGGCGGCGTGCCGAACCACTCGACAATTTCGCTTTCCGTGGCGAAACGGAAGCCGCTCAGGCCTTCGAGCTTGCCGGCCTTGATCTCGTTCAGATCGTGGTCGCCGCGCAGCATCAGCAGCCAGATGGTCGGCTCGGCGCCTTCGTTGTCCGTCGCGAGAATGATCGACTTGATCGTGCTTTCGAGCGGAATGCCGAGCAGCTCAGCCACGGCCTCGCACTTGGCGGCGCCCGGCGTAGGCGTTTTCGTGAGTGCTTGCGTCGCGGCGCCGCGCTGCGCGATGAGCGGCAGCGCTTCGGCGGCTTCGACGTTGGCCGCGAATTCCGAGGTCGGGCAGTAGGCGATATCGTCCTCGCCCGTTTCCGCGATCACGTGGAATTCGTGCGAACCGCTACCACCGATCGAACCGTTGTCGGCCGCGACCGCGCGGAACTGCAGGCCAAGACGCGTGAAGATGCGCACGTAGGCGTCGTACATCTTCTGGTACGAGACCTTGAGACCTTCGACGTCCTTATCGAACGAATACGCGTCCTTCATGATGAATTCGCGCCCGCGCATCACGCCGAAACGGGGACGGATTTCGTCGCGGAACTTCGTTTGCACCTGATAGAAGTTCACCGGCAACTGGCGATAGCTCTTGATCTGGCCGCGCGCGATGTCGGTGACGACCTCTTCGTGCGTCGGGCCCATCACGAAGTCGCTCTGCTTGCGATCCTTGAAGCGCAGCAGTTCCGGCCCGTATTGCTCCCAGCGCCCCGATTCCTGCCACAGTTCGGCCGGCTGCACGGCCGGCATGAGCAGTTCGATTGCGCCGGCGCGGTTCATTTCCTCGCGCACGATCTGCTCGACCTTGCGGATCGAACGAAGGCCGATCGGCAAGTAGTTATAGATGCCGCCAGCGATGCGACGGATCATGCCCGCGCGAACCATCAGCTTGTGGCTGACGATTTCCGCGTCAGCGGGCGCTTCCTTCAGGGTGCCGATAAAGAAACGGGAGGCTTTCATTCAAATTATCCAAAAGCGGCGGCCCGGTGCAGACCGCCCGAAGAAGTGACCAACGGAGGAGTTCACGAACCCGCCATTATGACAACGCGCCACGTGCCGCGCCGATGACGCCTGCCAGATTCGAAGCCGATCGCGCCCCGAGACCGTTTTGCGCGGTCGCGGCCATTCGCTCAACTTTCCGGACGGCGGGTGCGTGAGGACCGTTATCTGTTTATAATCAAAGCAATTTTAAAGGATTCGAAGGTGGTTGTATGCTGGATCGTGAGGGGTTTCGCCCGAACGTCGGCATCATCCTCTTGAACGCGCGAAACGAGGTGTTTTGGGGCAAGCGGGTTCGCGAACATTCCTGGCAGTTTCCGCAAGGGGGCATCAAGTATGGTGAAACCCCCATGCAGGCAATGTTTCGGGAGTTGCACGAAGAAACCGGTTTGCATCCGGAGCACGTCAAGATCGTCGGTCGCACACGCGACTGGTTGCGTTATGAGGTGCCGGACAAGTTCATCAAGCGCGAAGTGCGCGGCCATTATCGCGGCCAGAAACAGATCTGGTTTCTGCTGCGTATGGTCGGGCGCGACTGCGATATCTGCCTGCGGGCAACGGAGCATCCCGAGTTCGATGCGTGGCGCTGGAACGAATACTGGGTGCCGCTCGAAGCGGTCATCGAGTTCAAGCGTGACGTCTATCAGCTCGCGCTGACCGAGCTCTCGCGCTTCCTGCGCCGGCCTGCGCCGCGCCAGGAGCGGCTGGGCGTGCAAGCTCACGAGGTGCGTTACCCGCGCATCGTGACGTCGGCGCACGCAGACGCGGTGCATGCCGAGCCGTACGAGGTTGCGACGGAAGGCGTGCCAGAACGTCCACCGCGTACGCCGATCGAAAGCGATTGCGCGTCGGCGCGGAGTATCATCGAGCCTGCGCAGGACGAGCAGGATCAGGGGGCTTGAGCCAACGCAAAGAACGCCCGAACCGGCGGGGTCCGGCGCATCACGCGCCAGGCCCCGCCGGTTCGCATTCGCGGCGCAGTTCGGTTGTAACGTGCGCCCGTGCTTCGAGGAAAACCAATTTGAAACGATTTGCTCTTGCTGCGGCATGCGCCGCAGGCGGTGTGCTGCTTGTGTCAGGACTGGCCGCGTGCTCCAGTTCCGGTCCCACGAACAAGGACGACAGCGCGTTCGTCTACCTTCTGGACCGCAAGGGCGAATGGCAGGAAAACAAGCTCGAAGGCCTGCCGCCTCTGCCACAGGCCGGCGCGAAGCTGCTGCCGTTCGACGTGTCGAACAATTCCCCGCTCCAGTTCGCGATCGACCCGGCTTCGCTCACGGTCGGCACAGATGGCGTCGTGCGCTACACGATCGTCATCACGAGCCCGACGGGCGCGCGTAACGTGAACTATGAAGGCATTCGCTGCGACACCTACGAGTGGCGCCTCTACGCGAGCCTCGACGCCGATCACAACGGCTGGGACCAGACCGTCGCGAACAACTGGTCGCGCATCGAGAACGGCACGCTCAACGCGTACCAGTCGAGGCTTTATCAGGACTATTTCTGCGCCAACAAGATGCCGATCGCGAAGGCGCCGACCCTCATCGAGAACCTGCGCTACGGCCGCACGCAGTCGACGCTGGTGCGTTAATAGCCGCGCCAACGCTTACGGCGACGGGCGTGAAAAAAGCCGCTGCGGCCATTGGCCACAGCGGCTTTTCAATTTTTGGCGATGCGCGGCTGGCCGGGACGGCCGTCAAACCAGCACGAGATTGTCGCGGTGAATCAGCTCCGGCTCGAGCATATAGCCGAGGATGCCCTCGATTTCGCCGCTCGGATGGCGCTGGATCAGCTTCGTTTCCGCGCTGCTGTAGTTGGTGATCCCGCGCGCGACTTCCGCGCCTGCGCCGTTCAGGCAAGCAATCACCTCACCGCGTGCGAATGCACCCTGCACGCCGGTCACGCCAATCGGTAGCAGGCTCTTGCCGTCTGCCCTGAGCTTCTGCACCGCGCCGTCATCGATCAGGACATGGCCGCGCACCTGCAGGTGGTCGGCCATCCACTGCTTGCGTGCCGCCATGCGCGCCGTGCGTGCGATGAGTTGCGTGCCGATCGCCTCACCCGCGGCCAGGCGCTCGAGCACCTGCGCTTCGCGCCCGCTCGCAATTACCGTGTTCGCGCCGCTGTGCGCGGCGCGCTTGGCCGCGAGGATCTTGGTGAGCATGCCGCCGCGGCCGATGCTCGACCCCGCGCCGCCCGCCATGGCCTCGAGTTCCGGCTTGCCTGCGTCGGCTTCCTGCACGAGTGTTGCGTTCGGGTCCTTGCGCGGATCGGCCGTATACAGGCCGCTCTGGTCGGTGAGGATGATGAGCGCATCGCCTTCGATCAGGTTCGCAACGAGCGCGCCGAGCGTGTCGTTGTCGCCGAACTTGATTTCGTCGGTGACCACGGTGTCGTTCTCGTTGATGATCGGCACGACGCCCAGACGCAGCAGCGTGAGCAACGTGGAGCGCGCATTGAGATAGCGTTCGCGGTCAGCGAGGTCGGCGTGCGTGAGCAGGATCTGCGCAGTGCGGATATCGTGCTCGGCAAAGCGGCTCTCATAAACCTGCGCGAGCCCCATCTGGCCGACCGCCGCAGCGGCCTGAAGCTCGTCGATCTCGCGCGGTCGCTTCGTCCAGCCAAGCCGCTGCATGCCTTCGGCGATCGCGCCCGAACTCACGAGCACGACTTCCTTGCCCTGTGCGCGCAGCGCCGCGATCTGCGCGGCCCAGCGGCCGATTGCCGCATGATCGAGCCCGCGGCCGTCGTTGGTGACGAGGCTCGAGCCGACTTTCACTACCAGACGCCGCGAATCGGCGATGACGGAACGCATGCTGCGCGGTCTCCCAAATGACTGATGACGCGTGAAGTTTCCTGGGCTGCGCCGGCGCGGCTCGCGCGCCGGGCGAGACGGCGAATTACTCCTGCGGCTGCTCCGCGTTTCCGCCTTGCCCCTCGCGGAAGCGCACGTCGGATGCGAGGTCTTCGGCTTCTTCAGCACGGCGTGCGTCGGAGTGCGCGGAGACGTAGTCGTATATCGCGTAACACAGGTTTTCGCAGCCCTGCCCCGTGAGCGCGGAGATCTCGAACACAGGCCCTTCCCACTCGAAGCGCTTCACGAAGTCGGCGATACGCGCTGCACGCTCATCTTCCGGCACCATGTCGAGCTTGTTCAGCACGAGCCAGCGCGGCTTCTCAAAGAGCGTCTCGTCGTACTTGCGCAGTTCGCCGACGATCGCCTTCGCCTCCGCAACCGGATCGACGCTTTCGTCGAACGGCGCGAGATCGACGAGATGCAGCAGCAGGTTCGTACGCTGCAGGTGGCGCAGGAACTGGTGACCGAGGCCCGCACCTTCGGCGGCGCCTTCGATCAGGCCCGGAATATCGGCGATCACGAAGCTCTTGCTCGGCCCCACGCGCACCACGCCCAGATTCGGCGCGAGCGTCGTGAACGGGTAGTCGGCAATCTTGGGCTTCGCGTTCGACACCGAGGCGATGAACGTGGATTTGCCCGCGTTCGGCATGCCGAGCAGGCCGACGTCGGCCAGCACCTTCAGTTCCAGCTTGAGCATGCGGCGCTCGCCGGGTTTGCCGTCGGTCTTTTGACGCGGCGCGCGGTTCGTGGACGACTTGAAATGCAGGTTGCCGAGGCCACCCGCGCCGCCCTTCGCGACCATGACCTGCTGCTCGTGCTCGGTCAGGTCGGCGATCAGCTCGCCCGTGTCCAGGTCGGTGATGACCGTGCCCACCGGCATGCGCAGCGTAATGTCGTCGCCGCCCTTGCCGTAGCAGTCCGAGCCGCGGCCGTTCTCGCCGTTGCGCGCCTGGTGTTTCTTCGTGTACCGGTAGTCAATGAGGGTGTTGATGTTGCGGTCGCCGACCGCGTAGACGCTGCCGCCGCGCCCGCCGTCACCGCCGTCCGGCCCGCCGAACGGGACGAACTTCTCGCGTCGCATCGACGCGCTGCCATCGCCCCCATCGCCGGCGATGACTTCGATCTTCGCTTCGTCAATGAACTTCATGAGTTACTCCGTCCCGTCAATTTCGATATTTTGCCCGCCATGGCCGAAACTGGCCAACCTGGCCGAACAGCCAACGACGCTCGCAAAGCCAGACGGAAGCCCGCTACGACCCCGAAAGCCTGCGGATAAACAAAAAGGCCCCGCAAACTTCGCGGGGCCTTCTTAGCGTCGCGTGTAGCCCGCTCGCGAGCGGTCTAAAGCTTAGGCCGCTGCCGGGACGACGTTGACCTGTTGCTTGTTGGCTGCGCCCTTGATCGAGAACGAGACGTGGCCGTCGACCAGCGCGTAGAGCGTGTGGTCCTTGCCGATGCCGACGTTCAGGCCCGGGTGCATACGCGTACCGCGCTGGCGAACGATGATGCCGCCTGCGAGGATAGCCTGGCCGCCGAACACCTTCACGCCAAGTCGTTTCGACTCTGAGTCGCGGCCGTTACGTGACGACCCGCCTGCCTTTTTGTGTGCCATTTGTTTGCTCCTTTACCTGCGTGCGCTTACGCGTTGATCGCGTCGATGCGCAGTTCGGTGTAGTTCTGGCGGTGGCCGCCATGCTTCTGGTAGTGCTTCCGGCGACGCATCTTGAAGATGGTCACTTTGGCGTGTCGGCCTTGCGACACAACGGTGGCCTTGACGGAAGCCCCACTGACCAGCGGCGTACCGAACTTAATCGATTCGCCTTCGCCCACTGCGAGAACCTGGTCGAGCGTGATTTCTGCGTCAATGTCAGCCGGTATCTGTTCTACTTTAAGTTTTTCGCCAACGGCAACTTTGTATTGCTTGCCGCCGGTTTTTATGACCGCGTACATTGAGAACCTCACTCTGAGTAATCTTTTCAGGCACACTGCGCGCCCGAAACCTTAGATTATACATAGAGTTAGCTGCGCGGTCAAAAGACATGCGAGTCCGTTGCGCTGATGCGCGAGGGCGCCTGGGGGTCGCCAGACAGGCCCGCGGCTGTCCGATCGGCATAGCGCCAACATCCATGCGCCCGCCCGGGCCGCGTGAAAATAGAGGGAGCCATCAGCCGGACGGCAGCGGAGCGTCCGGCATGCCGTCGATTCGCCTTATAATCCGCGGCACTACCCATATTTGCCATCATGTCGTCCACCGCCACCCCATCCCCCAGCGCAGCCACCCTGCTCGCCCCCATCGCCAGTGACATGGAGCAGGTGAATCGTGTCATCCGGCAAAGCCTGGCGTCCGAGGTGATGCTGATCAACCAGATCTCCGAGTACATCATCGGCGCGGGCGGCAAGCGGCTGCGTCCGGCGCTCCTGCTGATGGTGGCCGGCGCGCTCGGCGACGTCGGCACGCAGCGTCATGTGCTCGCGGCGGTCGTCGAGTTCATTCACACGGCTACGCTCCTGCACGACGATGTCGTCGACGAATCGGACCTGCGGCGCGGCCGCCAGACGGCCAATGCCCTTTTCGGCAACGCCGCCAGCGTGCTGGTGGGCGACTACCTGTACTCGCGCTCGTTCGAGATGATGGTGGGCGTCGGCAAGATGCGCGTGATGGAAATTCTTTCGGCGGCCACGACGATCATCTCCGAGGGTGAAGTCCTGCAGCTCCTGAACATGCACGACGCCGACGTGGACACCGACCGCTACATGCAGGTGATCCGCTACAAGACCGCCAAGCTTTTCGAAGCCGCGGCGCAGCTTGGCGCGGTGCTTTCGGGGGCGGATGCTCGCACCGAGGAGGCCGCGGCCGAATACGGGCGGCGCATCGGCACGGCATTCCAGATCATGGACGATTGGCTCGACTACACGGGCACGCCTGAATCGATGGGCAAGAACGCCGGCGACGACCTGCGCGAAGGCAAGCCCACGTTGCCGCTCATCTGGCTGATCGAACACGGCACGGCGGCGGAAGCCGCACTTGCACGCGAAGCGATCGAGCAAGGCGGCACGACGCGCTTCGACGAAATCTTCGCGGCAATTACCCGCTCGGGCGCGCTCGAACACACGCTGCAATGCGCGCGCGCCGAGGCGCAGGCTGCCGCCGATGCGATTTCAGCGTTCCCCCCTTCCATTTACAAAGATAGCCTGCTAGAATTATGTTCTTACTCGACGACGCGCCAGTCTTGAAACAGACGAAGCGGGTTGTGGAGTCCAGCAGTAAATTCGGGGTGTAGCTTAGCCTGGTAGAGCGCTACGTTCGGGACGTAGAGGCCGGAGGTTCGAATCCTCTCACCCCGACCAGAATTCAAAAAAAACCGCGCATGCAATGCGCGGTTTTTTTTCGTCTGTACCTCCTGTGTGCCGGGCCACGCGGGGGCGCGGCGGCCACGGCCTTGTCCGATCGGCCAGTGGCCCTGGAAGTGCGGAACCCCTCTGTTATAGTTTCCCCATCCGCCCCCCTCATTTTCTCGACGCGTGGACCACCTTCCCTTATGGGCGCAGATTTGCGCCGTCTTCGTCCTGCTCATCTGCTCCAGCTTTTTCTCCATCTCCGAAACGGCGATGATGGCGCTCAATCGCCATCGGCTCAAATACCTCGCCAATCACGGCACGCTCGGCGCGAAGACCACCCAGAAGCTGCTCGCGCGCACCGACCTGCTGCTTTCGGTCATCCTGATCGGCAACAATCTGTTCAACACCATCATCCCGGTGCTGACGACTTCGATCGCACTGCACACGTTCGGTCACGACAATCTCGTGCTCTCGGTCGCAACGGGCATCGTCGCGTTTCTCATCATCGTGTTCGCGGAAATCACGCCGAAGATTGTGGGCGCAACGTTCCCCGAGAAAATCGCGCTGCCCGCAAGCCTGTTGATCGCGCCGCTCATGCGTGTGACGAAGCCGCTCATCTGGTTCGTCAACATGTTCGCAAACGGCATTTTGCGCGTCCTGCACATCAATACGCACAAGGCACACGACCAGCGGCTCTCCACCGAGGAGTTGCGCACCATCGTGCTCGAATCGGGCAGCTTCATGCCGACCAAGCACCGCAGCATCTTGCTGAACCTGTTCGATCTGGAGAACATCACCGTCGACGACGTGATGATTCCGCGCCGGCGCATCGAGGCGCTCGACTACGACGCTCCTCTCGAAGATATCCTGCATCAGCTCGAGACCTGCTATCACAACAAGCTGATCGTCTATCAAGGCGACATCGACCGTGTACTCGGCGTGCTGCATGTGCGCAAGACGCTGGCCGCGCTGCATAACCAGGAGTTCGAGCGCGAGACCTTGCGCGAACTGCTCGCCGAGCCGTATTTCGTGCCTACGGGCACACCAGGGTTCCAGCAACTTCAGTACTTCCAGGAAAGCCGTCATCGCATCGCGCTCGTCGTGAACGAGTACGGCGAGATGGAAGGGCTCGTGACGCCCGAAGACATCATCGAGGAGTTGATCGGCGAATTCACCACGTCGATGCCGCGCAGCGGCACCGGGCGCGGCGGCTGGAACGAAGAAGGCGAATGCATCGTGCCGGGCAGCATGCCTTTGCGCGAACTCAATCGCTGGCTTCACATCAAGCTGCCCACCGACGGTCCCAAGACGCTCAACGGCTTGATTCTCGAAGTGCTCGAAGAGATTCCCGAGGGCGACGTGTGCCTGCAGATCGGCGACGTGAAGCTCGAAGTGCTGCGCAGCGACGACCAGGCTGTGCGCACGGTCAAGCTCTTCAAGCCAGGCGCCAAAGCACGCCCGAGCACGCTGCAAAAGGCGAAGAAGCTGCTTCCGGGACGTTAGCCGTTCGGCCAGGTGGCGGCGCAGTGCCCCGCACGCCATGATGAAAGCGTCATTTGTTCGAGGCGGCTTCGCGCTGGCATGTCGATGCTTTCTACTCCTTATCGTGCGCGCCCTTTCGCCCCCATGCCTGCCGAAGGCGGCATGGGCGGCGGGGCAACGGCACGCGCACCCGCGCCTATTTCTGCACCGCAGCTCGACGACGCCCCGGCCGTTCGCCTGCTCTCCGAGACGCTGCGCGAAGCCACACGGCGCAACGCCTCGGATCTGCACATCGAGCCAATGGAACACGGCTGGCGCGTGCGTCTGCGCATCGACGGCGTGCTGCATGAATTGGCGAGGCCGCCCGCGCATCTGCGCGATGCCTTCGTCACACGCATCAAGGTGCTCGCACGCATGGACATCGCCGAGCGGCGCATTCCGCAGGACGGCAGGCTGCGGCTCGCGGCCTCCACGACGTCGCAAGCCGCCGAGGACTATCGCGTGAATTCGCTGCCCACGCTTCACGGCGAAAAGCTCGTGTTGCGCAGGCTCGAAGCGCTACCCGCGGACCTCACCCTTGCCGAACTCGGGCTCGACGAAGCGCAACAGTGCACGCTTGCCGATGCGATCAGCGCGCCGCATGGTCTCGTGCTCGTCACGGGGCCCACGGGCAGCGGCAAGACGCTCTCGCTCTACTGCTTCCTGCAGAGACTCAACGGCACGGCACGCAATCTCTGCTCGGTGGAAGACCCCGCCGAAATCCAGCTCGCGGGCATCAATCAGGTCAACGTGCGCGAGAAGGCCGGGCTCACTTTTGCGGTGGCACTGCGCGCGCTGCTGCGCCAGGACCCGGACGTCATCATGATCGGCGAAATTCGCGACGAAGAAACCGCCAGCGTCGCCGTGAAGGCCGCGCAGACCGGCCATCTCGTGCTCTCGACCGTGCACACGAACGACGCGAGCGCGGCCTGCGCACGGCTCGTCGACATCGGTGTCGAGCCGTACAACCTGGCGGGCTCGCTGCGGCTCGTCACGGCGCAACGTCTCGTGCGGCGGTTATGTCCACAATGCCGCGTGCGCGGCGAAGCTTCGCAGGCGGTGCTCGTCGCGGCGGGACTGAGCACGCAAGAGAGTGACATTGCGCAACCTTATGTTGCGCGCGGCTGCGAAGCTTGCCACGGCATTGGCTATCGCGGCCGCGTGGGCATACACGAAGTCTTGCCGATATCAGAGGCCATACGTGACCTGATCGTCGCCGGGCGCGGCGCTCACGAAATCGCTCGCGAAGCACGCACAAACGGTGTGGCGACCTTGCGCGAAGCGGCGCTCGCCCGCGTGCGCGACGGCACCACGAGCCTGGCCGAAGCGCTCGCCGCAACGGAAGCGTCATGAGCACCCTGGGCACCACGCGCGCCCATCGCGGTCCATCCGAGTGGCGCTTCGCGTGGCGCGGTCTCGATGCGTCGGGCACCGCGAAACGCGGCACGATGATCGCGCTCGACGCCGCCGCTGTGCGCCTCGCACTCAAGCGCGAACGCATCACCGTGCTCGCCATCGAGCGCAAGTCGAGCGCAGGCGCGCCCAAGGCAAGCCACGCGGACGTCACCCGCTTTACGCGTCAACTCGCGAGCCTCCTGCGCGCCGGCCTGCCGCTCGTGAACGCGCTCGACCTGCTCGCACTCTCACCGGGGCCGCACGGCATGCCGCGTATTGCCGCTGCGCTCGCGCGCGATATCGCCGGCGGCCTGCGTTTTGCCGACTCGCTCGCTCAGCACCCCGCGCGCTTCAACGCGCTCTATTGCCAGCTCGTCGCCGTTGGCGAAGCCTCGGGTGCGCTCGCAGACGTACTCGGGCGTCTCGCCGACGACCGCGAGCGCGCCGCCGCGCAGCGCGCCAAAGTACGCGCGGCGCTCACCTACCCCGTCGCGGTGCTGCTGCTCGCGTTCGTCATTACCGCGGCGCTGCTGGTCTGGGTCGTGCCCACGTTCAAGCAGATCTTCGACGGCTTCGGCGCCGCACTTCCCGCGCCCACGCAGTTCGTGCTGATGCTCTCGGCGAGTGCCGCACGTTGGAGCGTGCCGGCCGCCGTCGCTGCCGCGACCGGCGCGCTCGCCCTGCAAGCGTGCTTACGCCGCTCGGAAGCCGCGCGCATCGCGTTCGGACGAACGATGCTGAAGCTCCCGCTTTGCGGCGCACTGCTCACCACGCTGTGCGCCGCCCGCTGGAGCCGTGCGCTCGGTACGCTGCTCGCCGCCGGCACACCGCTCGCCGACGCCTTCGATTCGCTCGCACACGCGAGCGGCAACGCATTCTTCGATCGCGCGAGCGCGGGCATCAGCGAGCGCCTGCGGCACGGCGAGCGGCTCGCCGCCGCCATGCGCGCGGCGGGATGCTTTCCCGTCGACGTGGTTCAGCCCGTTGCAGTCGCGGAAGAGTCGGGCGCGCTCGACGCCATGCTGCTCGATGTGGCCTCACTCGCCGACCGTCAGGTCGACGAAAAGATCGCGCTCGTGTCGAGTCTGTGCGAGCCACTCGTGATTGTCGTGCTGGGTGCGCTGGTCGGTGGCCTCGTCGTGGCGATGTATCTTCCCATCATTCAACTGGGCAACGTGGTGTAGCATCGCTGCCAGACTCCGGTTCCGTCTCATGCCCGTCCAACTTCTTTCCGCGCCCGACACCGCAACGCCGCTCGCCGCCGCTCTCGCCGGCCTGCCCTTCGGCGTGCTCATGGGCTTCACCATCGCATTCGGGCTCGTCATCGGCAGCTTTCTCAACGTGGTCGTGCACCGGCTGCCGATCATGCTGGAGCGCGCGTGGCGCGCCGATGTGGCGGAAGCCACCGGCACACCCGGCCCGCTCTTCGAAGAAGACGGGCTGCCCGCGCGCTACAACCTCTGGCTCCCGCGCAGCGCGTGCCCGCACTGCGGCCACGTCTTGCGCGCCTGGGAAAACATTCCCGTGATCAGCTGGGTCGCGCTGCGCGGGCGCTGCTCGCACTGTCATGCGCGCGTGAGCATGCGCTATCCGGTCATTGAAATCGCGAGCGCGGCTTGCGCAGCCGGCGCGTTGCTCGCCTTCGGGCCCACTGGCAAGGCGCTCGCCGCCTTCGTGCTGTGCGCCGCGCTCATCGCGGCGAGCGCCATCGACCTCGAACACCAGATGCTGCACGACGAGATCACGCAGCCGCTGTTGTGGGCCGGGCTGCTGGTCAACTTTGCGGGCACCTTCGTCACACTGCGCGAAGCCGTGATTGGTGCGGTCGCGGGCTATCTGGCGCTCTGGTGCGTCTATTGGGTCTTCAAGCTGTTGCGTGGCGTAGAAGGCATGGGCCACGGTGACTTCAAACTGCTCGCCGCGATCGGCGCATGGCTCGGCTGGAGCGCGCTGCCGCAAATCGTCGTGATCGCAGCCGTAGCCGGCGCGCTCGTCGGCATCATCGCTACGTTGACGGGACGCATGCGCTACGAGGAGCCGCTGCCGTTCGGCCCGTATCTGGCCGCAGGCGCGCTCGTCACGTTGTTTGCCGGCACACCGCTGTATGGCGTATTTGCGTGGGGGAACTGATCAAATGTTCGCGGTCGGATTGACAGGTGGCATCGGCAGCGGCAAGTCCACCGTTGCGGATTGCTTTGCCGCGCGCGGCGTGACGATCGTCGACACCGATCTCATCGCGCATCGCATTACCGCGCCACATGGCGTCGCGATGGCGCAGATCGCCGCTGAATTCGGGGCTGAATTCGTCGCGCCGGACGGCTCGATGGACCGCGCGCGCATGCGCACACTCGTATTCGGCGACGAAGCCGCGCGCAAGCGGCTCGAGGCCATCACGCACCCGTTGATCCGCTCCGAGACAGAACGCGAAACGCGAGAGGCGAGCGGCCCTTACGTGATCGTGGTCGTGCCCCTGCTCGTGGAGTCGGGCACCTGGAAGACACGTGTCGATCGCGTGCTTACCGTCGATTGCAGCGTGGAAACCCAGATCGCCCGCGTCATGCGCCGCAATGCATTTACGCGCGAGCAGGTGCTCGCGATCATCGCGCGGCAAGCCACGCGCGAGGCACGCCTCGCGGCCGCCGACAATGTGGTGGTGAACGACAACGGGTCCACGCTCGAAACACTCGCCCAGGACGTCGACGCATTGCATCAGACGTATCTCAAGCTCGCTGCCGCAAAGGCCAGTCAAACTTAAAGCGCGCCACCTGCGCGCAGGAAACTCACGCTCGCCACGCCAGTCGAAACGCATCGCGGGACAATGCTCAGGGCAAATTAGCGGGACATATCGGCAAAGGGCCGAGCCGGCGCGATTGCGACCGTAGTCCCACGGCATTAGAATGTCCTGCAATCCGTCACCTACCACGCCCGAGGCGAGCGCGCTTGATTCTTTACGAGTATCCCTTCAACGAGCGAATCCGAACGCTGCTGCGCCTCGAAGACCTGTTCGAGCGCTTCACGTTTTTCCTGACCCAGGAGGATCCGAGGGAACATCACGTCGCGCTCACGACGCTCTTCGAAATCGCCGAAGTCGCAGGCCGTGCCGACCTGAAGTCGGACCTCATGAAGGAACTCGAGCGGCAGCGCCAAACGCTTGCGCCGTTCCGCGGCAATCCCGGCATCGAGCAGAATGCGCTCGAAACCGTGCTGGGCGAAATCGAGCAAACGCTGGCCGGCCTCACGCAGATGCAAGGCAAAACAGGCCAGCATTTGATGGACAACGAGTGGCTCACGAGCATCCGCAGCCGCGCGATCATTCCCGGCGGCACCTGCAAGTTCGATCTGCCGTCGTATTACGCGTGGCAGCAACTACATCCCGATCAACGCCGTCAGGACATCGCGAAGTGGGTCACGCCGCTGCTGCCGCTGCGCGACGCCGCCGCCATCGTGCTGCGCCTCGCGCGCGAGTCGGGCCAGGCGTCGAAAGTGATGGCCATGCAGGGCAGCTATCAGCAAATGCTGTCGGGCCGTGCGTATCAGCTCATGCAAGTGCGCGTGGCACCGGAGCTGCGCATGATTCCCGAAGCGAGCGCCAACAAGTACATGCTGTGGGTGCGCTTCACCGTGCAGGACGGCGATCTGCGTCCGCGCGCCGTCGATCAGGACGTGCCGTTCCAGCTCACGCTCTGCAGCCTGTGAATCAGCCTGTGAAGCCGAAAGCCTCGCCACGCCAGACACAACGCAACCCAAGTTCTATCGCATGACCACTGTCGTCAAATGTCCGAGCTGCGGCAAGGAAGTCCGCTGGGTACCGGAAAACCGCTTCAGGCCTTTCTGCTCCGAACGCTGCAAGCAGATGGATCTCGGCGCATGGGCGGCCGAAAAGTACCGCATCGGCGGCGCCGACGACGAAACGCCGCCCGAAGACGCGCCGCCCACGGATACGCGTCAATAAGCGAAGCGACGCGCGCACCAAACGAAAAAGGCCGCTGTGCATCACGCACAGCGGCCTTTTGCATCGTAGCGGCCCGGAAGGTGTTACTCGGCAGCCAGCCAGTCCAGCACGGGAATCGTCGCGGGCAAGAGCGGCTCGACGCTCGCCGGCAACGACTGCCAGACAAACGCCTGACCTTCGCGGCCATGCGGCTCGCCAGTCCACTCCGTCACCTTGCAGAAGAAGAGCCGCACATAGGCGTGCGGGTAATCGTGCTCAAGCGTGTGCCACAGGTGGCACGCCTTCACGTCGATGCCCAGTTCCTCATGCAGTTCGCGCGCAAGCGCGGCTTCGACCGTCTCGCCCGCTTCCAGCTTGCCGCCCGGGAACTCCCAGTAGCCTGCGTACGGTTTGCCTTCGGGGCGCTGCGCGAGCAGATAGCGGCCATCGGGCTGCACCAGCACGCCCACCGCGACTTCCGTCACCGGGCGTGCGTTTGCGGACGCGTCCTTCGCGGCGTTGCCTTCTGCGCTCATGCCTCTTGCGCCTTCTTGCCCGACCAGTCGCGCGCGAACTGCCATGCCACGCGGCCCGAACGCGAGCCGCGCTCCAGCGCCCAGACGAGCGCGTCGCCGCGCGCCGATTCGACTTCGGCGTCGTCGCAGCCGAAATGGCGCAGCCAGTGGCCGACGATCGTCAGATAGTCGTCCTGCTTGAACGGATAGAAGCTCACCCAAAGGCCAAATCGCTCGGAAAGCGAAATCTTCTCTTCCACCACTTCGCCCGGATGAATCTCGCCGTCGGGCATGTGCTTGTACGTCTCGTTGTCGCTCATGTACTCGGGCAGCAAATGGCGGCGGTTCGAGGTCGCATAAATGAGCACGTTGTCCGACTGGGCGGCCACCGAGCCGTCCAGCGCCACCTTCAGCGCCTTGTAGCCCGATTCGCCTTCCTCGAACGAGAGGTCATCGCAGAACACGATGAAGCGCTCGGGGCGCGTCGAGATCAGATCGACGATATCACCGAGGTCATGCAGATCGTCCTTGTCGACTTCGATCAGGCGCAGGCCGTCCTTCGCGTACGCGTTCAGGCAGGCCTTGATCAGCGACGACTTGCCGGTGCCGCGCGCGCCGGTGAGCAGCACGTTGTTCGCCGGCTTCTTCTGCACGAACTGGCGCGTGTTGCGGTCGATCAGATCTTTCTGTCGGTCGATGTTCTGCAGGTCGTCGAGCGAGATCAGCGAGATCGCGGGCACCGGCTGCAGGAAGCCGCGGCCCTGGCGCTTGCGCCAGCGAAACGCAACAGCCGTGTTCCAGTCGACATCGGGTGCCGACGGCGGCAGCACGGCTTCGAGGCGGCCGAGCAGCGCTTCCGCGCGGGTCAGAAACTGTTCGAGCTTGTCCATGTGATAGAGGCGTGAATCAGGAGCAGCAGTTAGGAACCGCAGTTAGGAACCGCAGTTAGGAACGATAGTCGGCGTTGATGCTCACGTAGTCGTGCGAGAGGTCGCAGGTCCAGATCGTGGCCTGCGCGTCGCCGCGGCCGAGCAGCACGCGAATCAGGATTTCGCTCTTCTTCATGACGCGCTGGCCGTCCTCTTCGCGGTACGCCGGGTTACGGCCGCCCGCCTTGGCGACGAGCACGTCGTCGAGATAGAGATCGATCTTGTCGACGTCGAGGTCAGTCACGCCCGCGTAGCCGATCGCGGCGAGAATACGGCCGAGGTTCGGGTCCGAGGCGTAGAACGCCGTCTTTACGAGCGGCGAATGGCCGATTGCGTAGGCGATCTGACGGCACTCCGCCACGTCCTTGCCGCCTTCCACCTGCACGGTCATGAACTTGGTCGCGCCTTCGCCGTCGCGCACG
Source organism: Paraburkholderia sp. J7 (assembly GCF_905220155.1). Lineage (NCBI taxonomy): Bacteria > Pseudomonadati > Pseudomonadota > Betaproteobacteria > Burkholderiales > Burkholderiaceae > Paraburkholderia > Paraburkholderia sp. J7. The sequence goes on from NZ_CAJMYZ010000036.1 coordinate 27,501, forward strand.
ATCAGTTGCGAGAGTTCCTGGGCGACGGCCGTCACGGCGTCGCGCAGCGCGGCGTAGGCGGGCGCGTCCGTCGACGTGATCGCGGGCAGGCTCGACTTGCCCGAGGCGATCATGATGAACGAGTCGTTGGTCGAAGTATCGCCGTCGATCGTGACGCAGTTGAACGAGCGGTCGGCCACGTACTTCACGAGCTCGTCGAGCACGGGCTGCGCGACGTTCGCGTCGAAGGCGAGGAAGCCGAGCATGGTCGCCATGTTCGGCTTGATCATGCCCGCGCCCTTGCTGATGCCCGTGAACGTGATTGTGTGCCCGTCGATCGCGACCTGGCGCGACACGGCCTTCGGCAGCGTGTCGGTCGTCATGATCGCCTGCGCGGCGTCGTACCAGTTTGCGGCCTTGCGGTTCTCCAGCGCGGCGGGCAGGCCCGCCTTCAGACGGTCGATGGGCAGCGGCTCGAGAATCACGCCCGTCGAGAACGGCAGCACCTGCGAGGACTCGAGGCCCGCGAGGCGCGCGAGTTCATCGCAGGTCTCGCGCGCGTGCTTCATGCCCGGCTCGCCGGTGCCGGCGTTCGCGTTGCCGGTGTTCACGACCAGCGCGCGGATACCCTTGCCGCCCGCGCGCACCTTCGCGAGATGCTCGCGGCACACCGTCACCGGCGCGGCGCAGAAGCGGTTCAGCGTGAACACGCCGGCCACGCTCGCGCCTTCGTCGACGGAAATCACCAGCATGTCCTTGCGATTGGGCTTGCGGATGTTGGCTTCCGCCCAGCCGAGCGTCACGCCGGCGACCGGATGAAGTTGAGCGGGATCAATCGAGGGGAAATTGACAGCCATGATGGCGACCTGTCGAAAAGGCGATGCCGGCCAAGGCGCTGGGGCCTGGCCGGCATCGGGATTCAAAACGCAAGGCCCGCCTGAAGGAAGCGGGCCACCGGAATCTATTAAGCCTGCGTCACGCGATCTTGCCGTGACACTGCTTGTACTTCTTGCCGCTGCCGCACGGGCACGGATCGTTGCGGCCCACCTTGGGCAGCTCGCTGCCCACCGGCGGCGTATGGCTCATGGCCGCGCCCACCATGGCGGCGGCGGCGTCGGCGGCCACCGGTGCGGCACCCGCGGGGGCCGATGCTGTGTCGGCTTCGGCGAATTCGGCATGGCGGAACTCGACGTTCTCGACGTGATGGCCCTGCTCTTCGATCTGCTCGGCCGCCTGTTCGAGCTGCTCCGGCGACTGGATCTGCACGTTCATCACGATACGCGTGACTTCGAGCTTCACGGCTTCGAGCATGGCGGCGAACAGTTCGAACGCCTCGCGCTTGTACTCCTGCTTCGGGTTCTTCTGCGCATAGCCGCGCAGATGGATGCCCTGGCGCAGGTGGTCGAGCGCCGCGAGGTGTTCGCGCCAGCTGCGGTCGAGCGTCTGCAGCATGACCGAGCGCTCGAACGCGCTGAACGATTCGCGGCCCACGAGCCCGACCTTCTGCTCGTACGCTTCGTCGCCGGCGGCCTGCACCGCTTCGAGAATCTCATCGGCGTCGATCGACGACGACTCGTTGATCATCTCCTGGATCGCGAGGTCGAGCTGCCATTCGTTGCGCAGCACTTCTTCGAGCTCGGGCACGTCCCACTGCTCTTCGATACTGCCGTGCGGCACGAACTGGCGCACGATGTCGGTGATCACACCATGACGCATCGCGCCGATCGTTTCGGTGATGTCATGCGCTTCGAGCAGTTCGTTGCGCTGCTGGTAGATCACCTTGCGCTGGTCGTTCGACACGTCGTCGTATTCGAGCAGCTGCTTGCGGATGTCGAAGTTGCGCGCTTCGACCTTGCGCTGCGCCGACTCGATCGAACGCGTGACGATGCCCGCCTCGATCGCCTCGCCTTCCGGCATCTTCAGGCGGTCCATGATCGCGCGCACGCGGTCGCCCGCGAAAATGCGCAGCAGCGGGTCTTCGAGCGAGAGATAGAAGCGCGACGAACCCGGGTCGCCCTGACGGCCCGCACGGCCGCGCAGCTGGTTGTCGATCCGGCGCGACTCGTGACGCTCGGTGCCGATGATGTGCAGGCCGCCCGCGGCCTTCACCCGATCGTGCAGCGTCTGCCACTCGTCGTTCAGTTGCTGGATGCGGCGCGCCTTTTCGTCGGCGGGAATGGCTTCGTCGGCTTCGATGAACGACGACTGCTTCTCGACGTTGCCGCCGAGCACGATGTCGGTACCGCGGCCCGCCATGTTGGTGGCGATGGTCACGCGCTGCGGACGGCCGGCTTCAGCAACGATCGCGGCTTCACGCGCGTGCTGCTTCGCGTTGAGCACTTCGTGCGGCAGAGCGGCCTTGGTCAGCAGGTTCGAAAGCAGTTCGGAGTTTTCGATCGACGTCGTGCCGACCAGCACCGGCTGGCCACGCTCGTAGCAGTCGCGGATATCGCGAATCACGGCGTCGTAGCGTTCCTTCGCCGTCTTGTAGATCTGGTCCTGCTTGTCGATCCGCTTGGGCGTGCGGTTCGTCGGGATCACGACCGTTTCGAGGCCGTAGATCTCGTTGAATTCGTACGCTTCGGTGTCGGCCGTACCCGTCATGCCCGAGAGCTTCGCGTACATGCGGAAGTAGTTCTGGAACGTGATCGAAGCGAGCGTCTGGTTCTCGCTCTGGATCTTCACGTGCTCCTTCGCTTCCACGGCCTGGTGCAGACCGTCCGACCAGCGGCGGCCGGCCATGAGACGGCCGGTGAATTCGTCGACGATGATGACTTCGCCGTTCTGCACCACGTAGTGCTGGTCCTTGTGGAACAGCGTGTGGGCGCGCAGTGCGGCGTACACGTGGTGCATCAGCGTGATGTTCTGCGGCGCGTAAAGGCTCTCGCCCTGGCCGATCAGGCCCCACTCGGCGAGCATGCGCTCGGCCTTCTCGTGGCCCGATTCGGTCAGGAAGACCTGACGCGCCTTTTCGTCGAGCGTGTAGTCGCCCGGCTTTTCCACGCCCGTGCCGTCGGCCTTCTCTTCGCCGATCTGCTGCTCGAGCAGCGGCGGCAGCGCGTTCATGCGCACGTAGAGTTCGGTGTGGTCTTCGGCCTGGCCCGAGATGATGAGCGGCGTACGCGCTTCGTCGATCAGGATCGAGTCCACCTCGTCGACCACGGCGAAGTTCAGCGCGCGCTGCACGCGCGCCTCGGTCTCGTAGACCATGTTGTCGCGCAGGTAGTCGAAGCCGAACTCGTTGTTCGTACCGTAGGTGATGTCCGCCGCGTAAGCTTCCTGCTTCGTCGCGTGGTCCATCTGCGACAGATTGATGCCGACCGAGAGACCGAGGAAGTTGTAGAGGCGCGCCATCCATTCGGCGTCGCGCTGGGCGAGGTAGTCATTGACCGTCACGACGTGGACGCCGCGGCCCGACAGCGCATTCAGATACACGGGCAGCGTGGCGACGAGCGTCTTGCCTTCGCCGGTGCGCATTTCAGCGATCTTGCCGTAATGCAGCACCATGCCGCCGATCAGCTGCACGTCGAAGTGGCGCATCTTCAGCACGCGCTTGCTCGCCTCGCGGCAAACGGCGAACGCCTCGGGCAGCAGTTCGTCGAGCGAGGTGCCTTTGGCCACGCGCTCGCGGAACTCGACCGTCTTCGCGCGCAGTTGCTCGTCGGTGTACTGCTCGATCTTCGGTTCGAGCGCGTTGATCGCCACGACCGTCTTCTGATATTGCTTGATCAGGCGCTGATTGCGGCTGCCAAAGATTTTCTGTAAGAAACCGGTGGTCATCGGATCGGTGTCTGCGTCGCGGCTTCGGCCGGGATTCCTGAGGGTGGGTTCAGCGGGTTGCGCAACGTCTACCGACGTCGGCACTACGCATCCGGACCGGAGGGACCTCGGCGGCTTTAGCCCAAAATTGGTGGATTCGAATCGGGCATTTTAGCACGCGCCCTCTCACCCGCCTGTGTCAGCGCGAAGACGGCTCTGGCGCGTGCGATGCCCGCACGGACGGCCTTCCCGCCGTGCGGCGAAGGGCCGCGATGCGGCCCTGGCCGAATGGCCTGAAGGCGCTTGGATGAGCGATGCGCAGGCTACAATGACGGCATCGCAGGCAACGAGACGCCGCTTGCGCTCTCCCATCCTTACGCCACATGAGCCGTTTCTCGCCGTTTTCAAGGTCCAGGGCACCACGCGCCCCGCAGCCGCTCGCCGAAGTGCTGAGCCGCACGGACGCGTTCGCGCCACTGCGCGCCGGCGTCGAGCAGATCGCGGCGATCCAGCGCGACCTGAACGCCCTGCTGCCCGACTATCTCGCGGCGAGCGTGGAACCCGGCTTCATCAAGGACGGCACGCTGGCCCTTTTCACTGCGCACAACGCGCTCGCGGCGCGGCTGCGGCATCTGGAGCCGCGGCTCGTGGCCGACCTGCAGGCGCGCGGCTGGGCGTTGAACACCGTGCGCATCCGTGTGCGTCCGCAGGCCGTGAAAGATCCCGCGCCGCCCAAGCAGGCGCGCATGACACCGGCTGGCGCGGCAGCGCTCCAGGCGCTCAGCGAAACGCTCGAGGCCTCGCCGCTGCAAGCGGCCCTCGCGAAGATGGCGGCGCGCCACACCAAAAAGCGCTAATCCGGCGGCCGCAAAATCTTACGAAACTGCGCTCACGGCACTGCACAGCAAAGCGCACAAAAAGAAAAAGGGCAGCTCGAAGCTGCCCTTTTTACTGGCAAAACGCGCCTGAAACTCAGGCGAATGCCGTCTGCGCCTCGTAACCGAAGCCGCGCGGCGCCTTTTGCGGATCGTCGAACGTGACAATCTCGTAGGCGTCCTCATTCGCGAGCAGCTCGCGCAGCAGCGCGTTGTTCAGGCCGTGGCCCGACTTGTACGCGTCGTATGCCGCCAGCAGCGGATGGCCGACCACGTAAAGGTCGCCGATCGCGTCGAGCATCTTGTGCTTCACGAACTCGTCGTCGTAGCGCAGGCCGTCGTTGTTCAAGATGCGGTACTCGTCCAGCACGATCGCGTTGTCCATGCTGCCGCCGCGCGCGAGGCCCAGCTCGCGCATCATCTCGACTTCATGCGCGAAGCCGAACGTGCGGGCGCGCGCGATTTCGCGCACGTACGAGGTATTCGCGAAGTCCACTTCGAGCGCCTGGCCCGTCTTGTCGACGGCCGGGTGGCGGAAGTCAATCGTGAACTTGAGCTTGAAGCCGAAGTAAGGCTCGAGGCGTGCGAACTTGTCGCCGTCGCGGATCTCCACCGGTTTCTTGACCTTGATGAACTTCTTCGGAGCGTTCTGCTCCTCAATACCCGCCGACTGGATCAGGAACACGAACGAAGCCGCGCTGCCGTCCATGATCGGAATTTCTTCGGCGGTCACATCCACATAGAGGTTGTCGATGCCAAGGCCTGCGCAGGCGGACATCAGGTGCTCGATCGTCGAGACACGTGCGCCGTCTTTCTGCAGCACCGAGGCGAGGCGAGTGTCGCCGATCGCCATCGCCGATGCGGGGATGTCAACCGGCGTCGGCAAATCCACGCGCGAAAACACGATGCCCGTGTTCGGCGCCGCCGGACGGAGCGTCAGGTCGACCTTGCGGCCCGAGTGCAGGCCGATGCCGACTGTCTTCACGATTGATTTGATGGTTCGCTGCTTCAACATGGTCTTCTTGCTCATTGAAAATCCCAATCGGGATTTTTTAATTCATAGCACGAATTATACTCCAGTTGCACCGAGTCCGTTGTTTTCACCGGCGTGACAAACTGTTTCCCTGTATTACCCACCAGGGATGGACCGCGGGCCGATGCCCGGAACGGAGGCGTTCCCGGGGTGATCGGCCCGCTGGGCTCACGTAACCGCCTGTCACATTTGCGCAGCAGGTGCGCGTTGCATCAGGGCAACGCAGCGCCCGCAAACGCGCTCATGGGCGGGTCAACGTGACAAGTATGCTCGCAGCATCGCTCACTTCGAACTTGCCGGGTGCTTCGACGTGCAGCGTCTTGACCACGCCGTCGTCGACCACCATCGCATAGCGCTGGGAGCGGATTCCCATGCCACGCGCCGACAAATCCTGCTCCAGTCCGAGTGCACGAGTCAACGCTGCGCTGCCGTCGGCCATCATGCGTACCTTGCCCGAGGTACGCTGATCGCGTCCCCACGCGCCCATGACGAACGCGTCGTTGACGGACACGCACCAGATCTCGTCGACACCGGCCGCGCGCAGCGCGTCAAAGTGTTCGACGTAACCCGGCACGTGCTTCGCAGAGCACGTAGGCGTGAATGCGCCAGGCAATCCGAAGATCACCACGCGCTTGCCCGCCGCTTCCTTTCGCACGTCGAAGCTGTTAGGCCCCAGCGTGCAACCCTCGCGTGCGTCTTCGACGAACTCGAAGAGGGTCGCTTCGGGCAGCGTTTCACCCTGTTTGATCATGACTCGTCCTTCGCAACGATGTTCAAGCTTGTTCAAGCCTCATGCGCTTACAGATTGCAATGTTGGGCAACGATGTACTCCAAGGTTACACAGGTTCGCCTGGCGACACCGCGCCTGTCCCCCACGCTCAACGCGTGGCGGGCAACTGTCCCTGCCGCGCATCCTCGCGGATGCGGCCTTGCTGGTCTTGCTCGCCTTCATTGCACCGCCGCGCACTATCTGTCTGCGGGCGAGGGCAACGCGTGCCCTGCCGCAGTCAGATTGGCTCGCGTCAGTCCGCCTGCTTGCGCAGGAACGCCGGGATATCGTACGTGTCGACGCCCTTTTCCTGCAGCGCCTGCACGTGCGAAGCCGCGGTGTCGCGCGACGTGCGCCACACAGCCGGCGTGTCGAGCGCGCCGTAGTCGGCCGTGTTGCCGTGGCCGCTGTGCTGCGGTGCGTACGCACCTGCCGCAGCCGGGATCGGCTGATTGTCCGTGCCCGTGCGCAGCAGTTGCATCGGCGCGGCTTGCTGCTTCTTCGCAGCGCGGCCAAGGCCCGTTGCCACCACCGTCACGCGCAGCGCGTCGCCCATCGCGTCGTCGTACACCGCACCGAAGATCACCGTTGCGTCTTCTGCCGCGTAGCTCTTGATGGTGTTCATGACTTCGCGCGTTTCCGACAGACGCAGCGAACGGCTCGACGTGATGTTGACCAGCACGCCGCGCGCGCCCGACAGATCGACGCCTTCGAGCAGCGGGCTCGCCACGGCCTGTTCGGCCGCGAGGCGTGCGCGATCGACGCCGGCAACCGTCGCCGTGCCCATCATCGCCTTGCCTTGCTCGCCCATCACCGTCTTCACGTCTTCAAAGTCGACGTTCACGAGACCGTCGACGTTGATGATTTCGGCGATACCGGCAACTGCGTTGTTCAGAACGTCGTCCGCGCACTGGAAGCACTTGTCCATCTCGGCGTCATCGCCCATCACGTCGAACAGCTTGTCGTTCAGGACGACGATCAGCGAGTCGACGTGATCCTCCAGTTGCTGCGAGCCGGCTTCCGCCACGCGCATACGCTTGCCGCCTTCGAACTCGAACGGCTTGCTCACCACGCCAACGGTGAGAATGCCCATTTCCTTGGCGATTTGAGCGACGACCGGGGCTGCGCCCGTGCCGGTGCCACCGCCCATGCCGGCAGTGATGAAGACCATGTGCGCGCCGCGCAGTGCGTCGGCGATGCGCTCACGGGCTTCTTCAGCGGCCGCGCGACCCATCTCCGGCTTTGCACCGGCGCCGAGGCCCGTGTTGCCGAGCTGAATCACAGCCGATGCACGCGAGCGCGAGAGCGCCTGTGCGTCCGTGTTCATCACGATGAAATCGACGCCTTGCACGCCGCGGTTGATCATGTGCTGCACGGCATTGCCGCCAGCACCACCAACGCCTACCACCTTGATGATGGTGCCGTTGGTTTCCGTTTCCAGCATCTGGAATTCCATGTTGCCTCCGTCAAGAAAAAGATTCCGCTCCTCGGCCGTTATCCAGTGGAAGATCGGGCAACCTTCCACTGCGCGCTAGCCGCCGTCACCAGCGCGATTTTTCGAAGCTTGTACTTCGCCTTCTGTCCTGCGCCTGCCTTTAGAAGTTGCCGAGGAACCAGTCCTTCATGCGTGAGAAGACCTGGCCCATCGACCCCGACTGCACTGCAACCTTGCGCCCGCGCATGCGCTGCGAGCGGCCTTCGACGAGCAAGCCCATCGCCGTCGAGTAGCGCGGATTGCGCACCACGTCGGCCAGACCGCCCGCGTATTCCGGCACGCCAATGCGCACCGGCTTCAGGAAAATGTCCTCGCCCAACTCGACCATGCCCGGCATCATCGCGGCGCCGCCCGTGAGCACGACGCCCGAGCTCAGCAGCTCCTCGTAGCCTGACTCGCGCACCACCTGCTGCACGAGCGAAAACAGCTCTTCCACGCGCGGCTCGATCACGGCGGCAAGCGCCTGGCGCGACAGCGTGCGCGGACCGCGCTCGCCAAGCCCCGGCACTTCGATCATCTCGTCCGGATCGGCCAGTGCCTGCTTCGCGATGCCGTAGCTCACCTTGATGTCTTCCGCGTCGGGCGTGGGCGTGCGCAGCGCCATCGCGATGTCGCTCGTCACCTGGTCGCCCGCGATCGGAATCACCGCGGTGTGGCGGATCGCGCCTTCGCTGAAGATCGCGATGTCAGTCGTGCCGCCGCCGACATCGACGAGCACCACGCCCAGTTCCTTCTCGTCCTCGGTCAGCACCGCCAGCGACGACGCGAGCGGCTGCAGAATGAGGTCGTTCACTTCAAGCCCGCAGCGGCGCACACACTTCACGATGTTCTGTGCCGCGCTCACCGCGCCCGTCACGATATGCACCTTCACTTCCAGACGGATGCCGCTCATGCCGATCGGCTCGCGCACATCTTCCTGGCCGTCGATGATGAATTCCTGCGTGAGGATATGCAGCACCTGCTGGTCAGTCGGGATGTTGATCGCCTTCGCCGTTTCGATCACACGCGCGACATCGGCCTGCGTGACTTCCTTCTCCTTGATGGCGACCATGCCGCTCGAGTTGAAGCTGCGAATGTGGCTGCCCGCAATGCCGGTGAATACGTTAGTGATCTTGCAGTCGGCCATGAGTTCCGCTTCTTCGAGCGCTCGCTGGATAGACTGCACAGTGGCCTCGATGTTCACCACCACGCCCTTCTTGAGACCTTTCGATTCGCTCTGGCCGAGACCGATCACTTCGTAGTGGCCTTCGCCCTTTAGTTCGGCGACGACGGCCACCACCTTCGACGTCCCGATGTCGAGGCTGACCAGCAGATCCTTATAGTCTTTACTCATATCGTGCTCGTTGCGTGTGATGTCTTGTTACTTCTTGCCCGGAGCGGGCGTGTCACTGATGAAGCGCATGCCGGCCGCTCTTATCGCAAACCCGTTCGGATAACGCAAGTCCGCGTATTCGATCTCTTTGCCCCAACGTTGCGTGACTGCCGTCCATGCCGCGATGAGGCGGTGCGAACGCTCGCTCAATGTGTCGGCGTTGCGCTCGCGGCCCAGCTCCAGCTGCATGCCGTTCGAGAGCTTCACCGTCCACGCGTAGCGCGCCGAGAGCGTCACCTCATCGGGCGTGAGCCCGATTGGCGCGAACCACTTCTCGAGATCCCGGTAGCGCGCGACCACTTCGGGCGCGGTGCCGTCGGGGCCATCGAACGCGGGCAGTTCTTCGTCGAGCTCGCCCTGGTTCGCCGTGAACAGCTCGCCGTCCGTGCTCACGAGCTGATCGCTGCCCCACGTGCCCAGCGGTTTGTACTCCTCGAGCGTGACAGCCAGCGCGTTGGGCCACACGCGGCGCACGCTCGCGTGGCGCACCCACGGCATCTGTTCGAACGCGGCGCGTGCCGCGTCGAGATCAACCGTGAAGAAGTTGCCCTTCAACCGGCCGACCACGCTTGCGCGCACGGTAGGCGAATTGATGTGCTCGGTGTCGCCCTCGATGCGGATCTCTCGCAGCGCGAAGTTCGGGCGCTGCACGAGCCAGTAGCAGCCAGCCGCCAGAAGCGCGAGCGCGAGCAGCGCGTGCAACGCGTTGGCGGCAAGGTTGAGCTGGCGTACGTTATTCCACATTTCGAGATTGTCGGGTTAATACGGGTTCGGCAATTCGTCGGTCAGCGATTATTTAGGGGTTCAATCTTTCAGCGTCAGCGCAAGCACGCGCACCACGAGGTCGCGATATTCGATGCCCACCGAGCGCGCGGCCTTCGGCGGCAGCGAGTGATCGGTCATGCCGGGCGCCGTGTTCACTTCGAGGAAATACGCGTTGCCCGCGCCGTCCATCATGAAATCGGCGCGGCCCCAGTCGGTGCAGCCAAGCACGTCGAACGCGCGGCGCGCGAGCTTCTTCAGTTCGGCTTCCTTCTCGGGCGCAACGCCACAGGGAATCAGATACTGCGTCGTGTCGAGGATGTACTTCGCGTCGTAGTCGTAGAACTCGCCCGCCGGCACGATCTTGATGATCGGCAAATCGAGGTCGCCCGCGATGCACGCGGTGTACTCGCCACCGCCTTCGATGCTCTTTTCCACCAGCACGATCTTGTCGAACCTCGCGGCTTCTTCGAGCGCCGGCACGAGTTCGGCTTCGGCCTTCACCTTGATCACGGCCACGCTCGAGCCTTCGCTCGCGGGCTTCACGAAGAGCGGCAGGCCGAGCTTCGCGACGATCTGCGGCGCGCGCGCGGCGTAGTCGTCGCCACGCAGCACCGCTTCGAACGGCGGCGTGGGAATGCCGAGTTGCTGCCACACGAGCTTGCTGCGGAACTTGTCGAGGCCGAGCGCCGAGCCGAGCACGCCCGTGCCCGTATAGCGGATGCCGTAGAAGTCGAGCGCGCCCTGGATCTGGCCGTTCTCGCCATAGCCGCCATGCAGCGCGTTGAACGCGCGCACGAAGCCTTCGTCCTTCAACGCCGAAAGCGGACGCACGGACGGATCGAACGGATGCGCGTCGATGCCGGCGCTCTGCAGCGCCTGCAGCACCAGCGTGCCCGACTTGAGCGATACCTCGCGCTCGGCGGACACGCCGCCGAACAGCACGGCTACCTTGCCAAATTGCTTCGGATCGAAATTGGGATCGATACTGCTCATGTCACTCACGCCTTCTGTTCCTGGGCTGCGATCCGGCCCGGCACACCGCCGATCGAACCCGCGCCCATCGTAATCACCACGTCGCCGTCGCGCACCACTGCCGCGAGCGCCTCCGGCACTTCATCCACGGTCTCGACGAATACCGGCTCGACCTTGCCCGCCACACGAATCGCGCGTGCGAGCGCGCGGCCATCCGCGGCGACGATCGGCGCTTCGCCGGCTGCATAGACATCGGTCAGCACGAGCGCATCGACGGTCGAGAGCACGCGCACGAAGTCTTCGAAGCAGTCGCGCGTGCGCGTATAGCGGTGCGGCTGGAACGCCAGCACGAGACGCCGGTCGGGAAACGCACCGCGCGCCGCTGCAATGGTCGCCGCCATTTCCACCGGGTGATGGCCATAGTCGTCGATCAACGTCCAGGCACCGCCGCCGTTGACGGGAATCTCACCGTAGCGCTGAAAACGGCGGCCCACGCCGTTGAATTCCGCGAGCGCGCGTTGGATGTCGGCGTCCCTCACTTCGAGTTCGGTCGCGATCGCAATCGCGGCCAGCGCGTTCTGCACGTTGTGCGTGCCCGGCAGGTTCAGCACGATGTCGAGCGACGGCGCGTCTTCGCGCATCACCGTGAAGTACATCTTGCCGTCGCGCGCGACCGCGTTCACTGCGCGCACCTGCGCGTCGGATGCAAAGCCGTAGCGAATGATCGGCTTCGAGACGAACGGCAGAATCTCCTTCACGTTCGGGTCGTCCACGCACAGCACGGCAATGCCATAGAACGGAAGGCGGTGCGTGAATTCGATGAACGCCTGCTTCAGGCGCGCGAAGTCGTGCCCGTAGGTGTCCATATGATCGGCGTCGATGTTCGTAATGACTTCGATCACCGGGAAGAGGTTCAGGAACGACGCATCGGATTCATCGGCTTCCGCCACGATGAAGTCGCCCGTGCCGAGACGCGCATTCGCGCCCGCGCTGATGAGCCGCCCGCCGATCACGAAGGTCGGATCGAGCCCGCCCGCCGCCAGCACGCTCGCCACGAGTGAAGTCGTGGTGGTCTTGCCGTGCGTGCCCGCGATCGCGATGCCCTGTTTCAGGCGCATCAGTTCCGCAAGCATCACGGCGCGCGGCACGATGGGAATGCGACGATGGCGCGCCGCGAGCACTTCGGGGTTGTCGCTGCGCACCGCGGTCGAAACGACCACGGCATTGGCGCCTTCGATGTTCTCTTCGGCATGGCCGATCGCGATGCGCGCGCCGAGCGCGGCGAGTCGATCGGTGACCGCGTTCCTCGCGAGGTCCGAGCCGCTTACCTGATAGCCGAGATTGACGAGCACTTCGGCGATGCCGCTCATGCCCGCGCCGCCGATGCCGACGAAATGGATATGTTTGACGATGTGTTTCATTGCTTTCCTCCCGCACTTACGCCCGCCACGGCCGCGCAGATGCGCGCGACCTGATCGGCGGCGTCGGGTTTCGCGAGCGCGCGGGCGCGCCCGGCCATTTCCGCCAGCGATATTCTGGTCTGATGCCGCAACCAGTCGGCGAGTCCTTCCGCCGTCAGGTCGCGCTGTTGCACCACGAGCGCTGCGTCCTTGTCGGCAAGGAACGCGGCGTTGGTGGTCTGGTGGTCGTCCACGGCGTAGGGGAACGGCACGAAGCATGCCGCCACGCCCACTGCCGCGATCTCGGCCACCGTCATTGCGCCCGAACGGCAGACCACGAGGTCCGCGTTCCGGTACGCGCTCGCCATGTCGTCGATGAACGGCACGAGCTGCACCGTGTCATTCAGTTCGAGTCCGGCGTCGAGATAGTTTTGACGCAAGGCGTCGATGTGCTTCGCGCCCGCCTGATGCACGATGTGCGGACGCTCTTCAGGCGCGAGCAGCGACAGTGCGCGCGGCACCACTTCGTTGAGCGCCGTGGCGCCGAGACTGCCGCCCACCACGAGCACGCGCAGCGGACCGCTGCGCGCCGCATAGCGCGCCGCCGGGGCGTCGACGTGTTCAAGTGCCTCGCGAATCGGGTTGCCCGTCCACTCGGCGTTCGGGAGCGCGCCCGGAAACGCCACGAGCACACGCTTGGCCAGCTTCGCGAGCACCTTGTTCGCGAGACCGGCAATCGAATTCTGTTCATGCAGCACGAGCGGACGGCCCGAAAGTGCGCTCATCACACCCGCCGGGAACGTGATATAGCCGCCCATGCCGAGCACGACATCGGGCTTCACGCGGCGCAACGCCGCGAGGCTTTGCATGCACGCGCGCAGCAGGTTCAGCGGCAACATCAGCTTGGTCTTGATGCCCTTGCCGCGCACGCCGCCAAAGCGCACGTACTCCATGGTGATGCCGTGCTTGGGCACGAGCGTCGCTTCCATGCCTGCGGGATTGCCGAGCCACACCACGCGCCAGCCCCACTGCTCCATGCGATGCGCGACGGCGAGACCCGGGAACACGTGTCCCCCGGTGCCACCGGCCATCACCATGAGCGTGCGCGTTGCTGCGGTCATACTTTGCCCCCACGCATCAATACCCGGTTCTCGTAATCGACACGCAGCAGCAGCGCCACTGCGACACAGTTCAACAGGATGCCCGAGCCGCCGTAGCTCACGAGCGGCAGCGTGAGCCCCTTGGTCGGCAGCAGTCCCAGGTTCACACCCATGTTGATGAAGGCCTGCGCGCCGAACCACACGCCAAGACCCTTGGCGACGAGGCCCGCGAACGTGCGGTCGAGCGCGAGCGCCTGGCGGCCGATCTCGAACGCGCGGCGCACGATCCAGTAGAACAGCAGGATCACGACGAGCACGCCGACAAAACCGAGTTCCTCGCCGATCACGGCGAGAATGAAGTCGGTGTGCGCTTCCGGCAGATAGTTGAGCTTCTCGACGCTGCCGCCGAGACCCACGCCGAACCATTCGCCGCGGCCGAACGCGATCAGCGAGTGCGTGAGCTGGTACGCCTTGCCCTGCGCGTAGCGGTCGTCCCACGGATCGAGGTACGCGAAGATCCGCTCGCGACGCCACGGCGAGGCCCACACGAGCAGCGTGAAGGTGCCCACGGCCGTTGCGACGAGACCGCCGAACAGCTTGCCGTTCACACCGCCGAGGAACAGCACGCCCATGGCGATCGCGGCGATCACCATGAACGCGCCCATGTCGGGCTCGAGCAGCAGCAACGCGCCGACCACACCCACGGCAAATGCCATCGGCAAAAAGCCCTTCGCGAAGCTATGCATGTATTCCTGCTTGCGCACCGTGTAGTTCGCCGCGTAGATCGTCACGGCGAGTTTCATGATTTCCGACGGCTGCATATTCGTGACGCCGAGCGGAATCCAGCGCCGCGCGCCGTTCACGCCCTTGCCGATGTGCGGAATCAGCACGACCACCAGCATGGCGAGCGCGATGAGAAAGAGCTTCGGCGCGTAGCGGTCCCACGTGGAAACGGGAATGCGGAACGCGATGAGCGCCGCGACCGTGGCGATCGCGAGCGAAACGATGTGGCGCACGAGAAACGCCCAGTCGCGGTACGAGGCGTACTTCGGCGAATCGGGCATCGCGATCGAGGCCGAGTAGACCATCACGACGCCAAGACCAAGCAGCGCGATCACGGCCCAAAGCAGCGAGTGATCGTAGTCGAGCATGCGCGAGCGGCCGGGACGCACGCCGTTGACGACGCTCGCAAGACCGCCCGAACGCGCGCCGCCGCCCGACGAACCGCCGGCCTGACCGCCTTCGCGCGAGAGGCGCGCACCGAATCGCTCGGACCAGCTCATATCATCGTCCCCCGTTCTGCGGCGATTTCTTCCACCGTGTCATGGAACACAGCCGCGCGATGGGCGTAGCCCTTGAACATGTCGAAGCTTGCGCACGCAGGCGAGAGCAGCACGACGTCGCCGGGTTGCGCAAGCGCCGTGGCCGCGCGCGTGGCGTCTTCGAGCGTCGCGTGGTCGCTCATCGCGATGCCCGTTTCTTCGAGCGCCGCGCGGATCTTCGGCGCGTCGCGGCCGATCAGCATCACGGCGCGGCACCAGCGCGCAACCGGCGCCGCGAGCGGGCCGAAGTCCTGGCCCTTGCCGTCGCCGCCGGCGATCAGCACCGCGCGCTGCGCGAGGCCGTCGAGCGCCGCAACCGTCGCGCCCACGTTCGTGCCCTTGCTGTCGTCCACGTAGTCGATGCCGTCGATCGACGCGATCAGCTCCACGCGATGCGGCTCGCCGCGATACTCGCGCAAGCCATGGAGCAGCGGCGCGGGCGCCAGGTCGATCGCGCGCGTGAGCGCAAACGCCGCGAGCGCGTTCGCCGCGTTGTGCAGGCCGCGAATGCGCAGAGCGTCGGCGGGCATGAGACGCTTCATGCCGAGATTCACCGGCGCCGCTTCCTGCTGCTTGCGGCGACGCGGGGACACAGGCACATCAGCCGGGTCGAGATCGTGAG
Source organism: Paraburkholderia sp. J7 (assembly GCF_905220155.1). Classification (NCBI taxonomy): domain Bacteria; kingdom Pseudomonadati; phylum Pseudomonadota; class Betaproteobacteria; order Burkholderiales; family Burkholderiaceae; genus Paraburkholderia; species Paraburkholderia sp. J7. Next base: position 42,964 of record NZ_CAJMYZ010000036.1, read on the forward strand.
CCTGCACGAGCCACTGCATGCCGTTCTCGCGCAGCAGACCCAGGTCGCCGTCGCTCTCAGGCTCGTTCAGGCCGAAGGTCACGACCTTCGCGTCGCCACTCGCCTTCACGCTCGCGAGCGACATGACGCGCGCGTCGTCGCGGTTGAGCACACGCGTCGTGCGCGGCCCGAAGATGCGGCCCTTCGCGGCAGCGTAGGCGTCGAGACCGCCGTGCCAGTCGAGGTGGTCCTGCGTGATGTTGAGGACCGCTGCGGCGTCCGGCTCGAACGTATGCGCCGTCTCCAGCTGGAAGCTCGACAGCTCGAGCACCCAGACGTCGGGCAGCGCGGTGTTGTCGATGGCTTCGGCGAGCTTGTCGAGCATGGCCGGGCTGATGTTGCCTGCCACCGCCACGCGCTTGCCCGCACGCTCGCAGAGCATGCCGGTGAGGCTCGTCGTGGTGGTCTTGCCGTTCGTACCTGTGATCGCCAGCACCTTCGGTGCGTAGCCGCTCTCGCCGAGATGACGCAGCGCCTGAGCAAAGAGTTCGAGTTCGCCCCACACTTCGATGCCGCGCTCGCGCGCCGCCGCGATCAGCGGCACGAGATCCTCCGCGAGCGGCGAGAGGCCAGGACTGATCGCCACGAGTTCTACGCCGTCGAGCAGCGCGGTCGTGAACGGGCCGCCCGTGAAATCGGCGTCGATGCCGCGCGCGGCGAGTTCCGGCAAGTTCGGCGGCGCTTCGCGCGTGTCGGCAATGCGCAGGCGGCAACCATGCCGCGCGCACCAGCGCGCCATCGCGAGACCCGATTCCCCGAGTCCCAGCACGAGCACCATCGGCTTTTGCCGATCCCGAAACTTCTCGCCAAACATCGCTTGCTTCCCTTGTGTTTAAAGGCTCAACGCAGCTTGAGCGTGGACAGACCGATCAGACACAGCATCAGCGTGATGACCCAGAAACGCACGACAACCTGCGTCTCTTTCCAGCCAGACAGCTCGAAATGGTGATGCAGCGGCGCCATCTTGAAGATGCGGCGCCCTTCGCCGTAACGCTTTTTCGTGTACTTGAACCAGGTGACCTGGAGCATCACGGAGAGCGTCTCCGCGACGAAAATGCCGCCCATGATGAAGAGCACGATTTCCTGACGCACGATCACCGCAATGGTTCCGAGCGCGCCGCCGAGCGCGAGCGCGCCCACGTCGCCCATGAACACCTGCGCCGGATACGTGTTGAACCAGAGGAACGCGAGCCCTGCCCCGCCCATCGCCGAGCAGAAGATGAGCAGTTCGCCCGCGCCGGCAATGTGCGGAAAGAGCAGATACTTCGAATAGACCGAGCTGCCCATCACATAGGCGAACACGCCGAGCGACGCGCCGACCAGCACGACGGGCATGATGACGAGACCGTCGAGGCCGTCGGTGAGGTTCACGGCGTTGCTCGCGCCGACGATCACGAAGTACGTGAGCGCGATGAAGCCCCACACGCCGAGCGGATAGCTGATCGACTTGAGGAACGGCAGCAGCAGGTCGGCGCGTGCGGGAAGACCCATCGACAGGCCGCTGCGCACCCACGCCATGAAGAGATCGAACACGCGCACGTTGCTCGCTTCGGATACGCTGAACGCGAGGTACACCGCCGCGAACAAGCCGATCACCGACTGCCAGAAGTACTTTTCGCGCGAAGACATGCCGCGCGGGTCCTTGTAGACGACCTTGCGATAGTCGTCGACCCAGCCGATCGCGCCGAAGCCGAACGTGACGAGCATCACGATCCAGATAAAGCGGTTCGTGAGGTCGCCCCACAGCAAGGTGGACACCGCGATGCCCAGCAGAATCAGCACGCCGCCCATGGTGGGCGTGCCGGACTTCACGAGGTGAGTTTGCGGGCCGTCCGTCCGCACGGCCTGGCCGACCTTCATTGCGGTGAGCTTGCGGATCACCCAGGGGCCGAGGAAAAGCCCGATCGCCATCGCGGTGATGGTGGCCATCACCGCACGGAACGTCAGATAACTGAACACGCGCAAGAAGCTTGCGTCATTCTGCAGCCATTGCGCCAGCGCCAGTAGCATGCCTTGTATTCCTTAGTATTTCAGTGCGCACCGGACTTGGCGTCCGGTGCAGGGTTTTGCGGATTCGTCAAAGCCGCCACCACGCGCTCCATCTGCATGAAGCGCGAGCCTTTCACGAGAATCACTGCGCCGGCGCCGTAACCGGCGCCAGCCAGCGAGCGCACGAGTTCGCCCACGTCCGCCGAATGCAGCGCCTGCGCGCCGAACGCCGCTGCGCTGTCACGCGCTGCGTCGCCGAGCGTGTAGAGCGCGTCGATGCCGCGCTCCTTCGCGTAAGCGCCCACCTCGCGGTGAAACGCGGGACCGTCGTCGCCGACTTCGCCCATGTCGCCCAGCACGAGCACGCGCGGCGACACGCTCGAAGCGAGCACGTCGATCGCCGCACGCACCGAGTCAGGATTCGCGTTGTAGGTGTCGTCGATCACGGTTGCACCTGCCAACTCGCCGAGCGCCGCGCGCTTCACCTGCAAGCGGCCCTTCACCGGTTCGAACGCCTCCAGCCCGCGGCCAATCGCTTCGAGCGATACGCCCGACGCAATCGCCGCCGCCGTGGCCGCAAGCGCGTTGTGCGCGTTGTGCGCGCCCAGCACCTTCAACTCCACGTCGAGATGACCTTCCGGCGTCGAGATCGCGAGACGGTTGCCACCCAGCTTGCCGGTGACGGCCGCTTCGACCGCGCTCGTCTGCGTATGCAGCGCGAAGTCGAGAATGCGCGACCCCGTTGCCGCCACGCGCCAGATGCTCGCGTAAGCATCGTCAGCGGGAAACACTGCGACGCCCGTGGGCTTGAGCGCATGGATCACGCTCGCATGCTCGAGTGCGACGGCTTCCACCGTTGCCATGAATTCCTGATGCTCGCGCTGCGCGTTGTTCACCACCGCGACCGTCGGCTCGGCGAATTTCGCGAGCAACTCAGTCTCGCCCGGGTGATTCATGCCGAGTTCGACGACGGCCAGCCGATGAGCGCCGCTCAAACGCAGCAACGTTAACGGCACGCCGATGTCGTTATTGAGGTTTCCGGTAGTCGCAAGACGCAAATTTTCACCAACGGCCGCCGCGAAGATCGACGCGATCATTTCCTTGACCGTCGTCTTGCCGTTGCTGCCCGTCACGGCGACGAGCGGCATCGAGAAGCGGCGGCGCCAGCCGAGCGCGAGCGCGCCGAGCGCCTTGCGCGTGTCGTCCACGCGCAGCGCGGGAATGCGCCAGTCGCCGGGGCTGCGCGAAACGAGCGCAGCGCTCACGTGGCGGTTCGCCACTTCGCCGAGAAAGTCGTGCGCGTCGAAGCGGTCGCCCTTGAGCGCGACGAAGAGATCGCCGGGGCCCGTGGTGCGGCTGTCGGTCGAAATGCGCTCGAACGTCGCGTTCTCGTCGCCGAGCACGCTCGCGCCGGGAATCAACGCCGCGGCTTCGCGCAGGGAAAGCATCGTCATTCACCACCTCCGCGCCCGTGCGTGGCACGAGCGGCGAGTGCAAGCCGCGCGTGGTCCTGATCGGAGAACGCGCGCTTCTTGCCCATGATTTCCTGGGTCGCCTCGTGGCCTTTGCCGGCCAGCAAGACGACGTCCTCGCGCGCCGCGCCGCGCACCGCTTGCAGGATCGCGCTCGCGCGGTCCTCGATGCGGCGCGCCTTCGCGGGCTCGCGCATGCCTTGCGCGATCTGGTCGATGATCGCGGCGGGCGATTCGCTGCGCGGGTTATCGCTCGTCACGACAACCTGATCGCCGAGGCGCTCCGCAATCGCGCCCATGAGCGGGCGCTTGGTCGCGTCGCGATCGCCGCCGCAGCCGAACATGCAGATGAGTTGCCCGCCGCGCGCGGCTGCCATCGGGCGCAGCGCTTCGAGCGTTTTTTCGAGCGCGTCCGGCGTATGCGCGTAGTCGATCACGACGAGCGGCTCGTCGTGGTCGGCGCGGCCGCCAAGGCGCTCCATGCGGCCGTTCACCGGTTGCAGCTTCGCGATCTCGTTGAGCGCGGCGAGGAGCGGCACATTCGCAGCAAGCAGCGCCCCGAGCACGCCGAGCAGATTGCTCACGTTGAAGAGGCCGAGAACATGCACCTCGACTTGCGCCTCGCCCCAGTCCGACGTTTCCAGGTGGAACGCCGTGCCCGTAGCGGTCGCCCGCACATCGTTCGCGCGCAGCCAGGCGTCGGCAACGGGTGCGTCGGCGGCAGGCGTTGCCACGCCATAGGCGATCGTGCGCGCCTTGCCGCGCGTGGCGGCGATCAGGCGGCGACCCGCCGCGTCGTCGGCATTGATGATCGCCGCACGCAGGCCCGGCCACGCGAACAGGCGCGCCTTCGCGGCTTCATAGGCCTCGAACGTGTGGTGATAATCGAGATGGTCTTGCGTGAGATTCGTGAAAACGGCGATGTCGAACGAGGTACCGTTGACGCGGCCCTGATGCAGCGCGTGCGAGGATACTTCCATCGCAATAACCTGTGCGCCTTCGCCGCGCAATTGCGCGAGACTGCGCTGCAGTTGCGGCGCATCGGGCGTGGTGAAGCCCGTGTGCACGAGTTGGCCCGGAAAACCCGTGCCCAGCGTGCCGACGATCGCGCACTTCTGGCCGATGGCCGTGAACGCCGAGGCGATCCACTGGCTGCACGACGTCTTGCCGTTCGTGCCCGTCACGCCGACCACGAGCATCGCATCGCTCGGGTCGCCGTACCAGCCGCTGGCGATTTCCCCTGCGAGCGCGTCGAGTTGCGGCACGGCGAGCGCGATCGACGCGTCGAGCTTCTCGCCCGTATAGCCTTCCGGCTGATACAGCACGGCTGAGGCGCCACGCTCGATGGCGCCCGCGATGTGCGGGCGATTGTCCGCGCCCTCGACGGCGTAAGCGAGAAACACGTCGCCCGGCTTGAGCGAGCGCGTGTCGGCGTGCAGGCCAGCCGCGGGCGCGACGTGCGCGCGCAGCCATGCGAGCGCGTCCGCGATCTGCCGTTGCGCGGGATGCTGGTTGCGCGTGGCGCTCATCGGACGACTCCGGGTCGATTTTTCGCGTTGTCCGCGACGGTCATGTGATGCGCAGCTGCGGTGCTCTTGTTTGCAGGTGCGTTCGCCACGCGCTTCACTGGCGCAGCCGGCGCGTTCGCAACGGCCGGGGCCGAAGCGGCGGCGCTATTGTCTTCGACGACGAGCTGCTTCACCGGCATATCCGGCGGCACGTTGAGCGAGCGCAGCGTATCGCCGACGATGCCCGAGAACACCGGACCCGACACCGCGCCGCCGAAGTGGCTGCCAGCAGTCGGTTCGTCGACCGTGACGGCCACGACGATGCGCGGATTCGGCATCGGCGCCATGCCGACGAACGACGCGCGGTACTTCGAATGATCGTAGCCGTGCGGACCATGCTTGTACGCCGTACCGGACTTGCCGCCCACGCGGTAGCCGGGCACGGCGGCGTCGGGCGAGGTGCCGTCTTTCGACACCACGCTCTCCAGCATCGTGCGCACTTCGCGCGCCGTGGTCGGCGCAAAGACCTGGGTGCCCTGCACGGGTTGCGTGTCGCCAGCGTGGCGGAAGATCGTGACCGGCAGAATCTGGCCGTCGTGCGCGATCGCCGTGTACGCGCGCGCGAGCTGGAACAGCGAAACGGAGAGGCCGTAGCCGTAGGACATCGTCGCCTGCTCGATGCGGCGCCAGCTTTTCCACGGACGCAGACGGCCCGCCGCCGCGCCGGGGAACCCGACCTTCGGCGCCTGACCGAGACCGATGCTGGTGTACATGTCCCACATTTCTTCGGGCTTGAGCGTCATCGCGATCTTCGTCGCGCCGATATTGCTCGACTTCTGGATCACGCCACCGACCGTGAGGACGCCGAACGCCGCGTCGTCGGTGATGGTCGCGCCGTCTAGCGTGAAGTGGCCCGGGCCCGTATCCACCAGTGTACTCGGCGAGACGCGGTGCAGATCGAGCGCGAGCGACACCGTAAACGGCTTCATGATCGAGCCCGGCTCGAACACGTCGGTGAGAATGCGGTTGCGCAACTGCTCGCCCGTAAGGTGCGAGCGGTCGTTCGGGTTGTAGGTCGGATAATTCACGAGCGCGAGCACTTCGCCCGTGCGCACGTCCACCACCACCGCCGCGCCGGCCTTGGCCTTGAACTTCTCGACGGCGGCCTTCAGGTTCGAATAGGCGATGTACTGGATCTTGCTGTCGATCGACAGTTCGACGTCCTTGCCATCGTGAGGCACGACCGTTTCGTCGACGTCCTCGATGATGTGACCCATGCGGTCCTTGATGACGTGGCGAATGCCGGGCACGCCCGCGAGCACCTTCTGGTCGGACAGCTCGACGCCTTCCTGGCCTTCGTCCTCGACGTTGGTGAAGCCGATCAAGTGCGCGGTGACGTCGCCTTCCGGATAGAAGCGCTTGTACTCGTTGCGCTGATACACGCCGGGAATGTCGAGCGCCGTCACTTGCTGCGCGACATCGAGCGGCACCTGGCGCTTTACATAGACGAACGTCTTGTCTTCGGAGAGCTTCGCGCGCAGCTCTTTCGTGTTCATGCCGAGCAGCGTGCCGAGCTGGTTGAGCTTGTCGGCACCGAGATCGTCGGGCACGGCTTCGGGAATCGCCCAGATTGCGCGCACTGGCAAGCTCGTGGCGAGCACGAGCCCGTTGCGGTCGAGAATCTTGCCGCGCGTGGCCGGCAACTCGATCGTGCGCTGGTAGCGGCTTTCGCCCTGCTTCTGATAAAACGCGTTGCCCGGGCCCTGAATCCAGAACGCGCGCGCGGCAAGCGCGACGAACGCCATGAACAGCAGGAACACGACGAGCTTCGAGCGCCACATCGGCAGGCGCACGGAGAGAATGGGGTTGGCGCTAAAGGCGACGCTCTTGCGGCGATTGTCCTTTTTCATCGCGTGCCTCCGCGGCGGGCAGGCGTGGGCGCGGCGCCCTGCGCGGGCGCCGAGGTCGGCACGGGAGCGTCGACGGCACTGGCGCTGCCGGGCGCGAGCGTCAGATATTGCGTGCGTCCGGTCGTGACAGGCTGCATCTTGAGCGAGTCGGTGGCGATCTGTTCGATGCGCGACGTTCTCGACAGCGCGCTTTGCTGATATTGAAGCTGTGCGTAGTCCTGCTGAAGCTGATGCTCCTGCGACTGCGCGCGTTGCAACTGGATGAAGATCTGGCGCTGCTGATTGGTGGCGTTCACGACGGAAAGCGCGCACCCCATGACGACGATCAGCAGGAAGATGTTCAGACGATTCATGGCGTGACGCGCTCCGCGGTGCGCATCACGGCCGAGCGGGCGCGCGGGTTCGCGGCGACTTCCTCGTCGCTCGCGAACACGCGGCCGAGCAGCTTGAGCGGCGGGCTCGGCAGGTCGACGGCGCGGATCGGCAAGCGGCGGTCCACCGCCGGCGCAGTCGAATGCGCCTGCATGAACCGCTTGACGATCCGGTCTTCGAGCGAATGAAAGCTGATGACCACCAGCCGCCCCCCCTGTTCCAGCAACGACAGTGCTGCTTCTAGAACGACCTGCAGCTCCGCAAGCTCTTGATTGACGTGAATCCGTATAGCTTGAAAGGTGCGGGTTGCCGGGTCCTTACCCTTCTCACGGGTTTTGACGACGTTAGCCACGATTTGGGCAAGCTCGCCCGTGCTGTCGAGAGGCCCGAGACGGTCGGACTCTGCCCGGCGAGCAACAAGCGCCTTTGCAATCTGAAAAGCAAACCGTTCTTCCCCATAATCCCGAATTACCTCCGTCAGTTCCTGCACCGTGGCCCGAGCGAGCCAGTCAGCGGCGGACTCGCCGCGCGTCGGGTCCATCCGCATGTCGAGCGGGCCATCTGCGCGGAAACTGAAACCGCGCTGCGGATCGTCGAACTGCGGCGACGACACGCCAAGGTCCAGCAGCACTCCCGACACACGCCCTACCCCGCGCGACGCGAGCTCGTCGCGCAGCGAAGCAAAACTCTCATGCACGATCGAAAACCGCGCGTCGCCAACGGTTTGCGCCGTGGCGATTGCCAGCGGGTCCTTGTCGAACGCGATCAACCGCCCCGCCTCTGCGAGGCGAGCGAGGATCGCGCGACTGTGCCCGCCGCGGCCGAATGTGCCGTCCACATAAATGCCGTCCGCGCGCGTGATCAGCGCGTTGACCGCTTCGTCTAGCAGCACCGTGCGATGCTGCAGTCCCTGTCCCATCGCAGATGCCATAGCTTTTTAACCGCGATCAGAACGTGAAATTTTTCAGGGCGTCGGGCATGCCCTGAGCCATCGCCGCCTGTTCCTTGGCGGCGTAGGTCTGCGCATCCCACAACTCAAAATGACTACCCATGCCGAGCAGCATGACTTCCTTTTCCATTCCTGCCGCCAGACGCAATTCAGGTGAGACGAGTACGCGGCCCGCACTGTCGACATCGACGTCGGACGCATTGCCGAGAAAAATTCGGCGCCACCAGTGCGCGTCCATCGGCAAGGCGGCGACTTTCGAGCGGAACACTTCCCATTCGGGGCGCGGAAATAGCAACAGGCAGCCGTCCGGGTGCTTGGTGATCGTCACCCGTCCTTCTGCCTGTTGTTGCAGCGCTTCCCGATAGCGGGACGGAATAGACATCCGTCCTTTCGCATCGAGTGTCAGCGCCGACGCCCCCTGGAACAATTTGCTCCCCCTAATGCGGCGCTTTTCGCCGCCCGCCTAAATCTCGGAAAATCTACCTGAATACGCGCCTGAAATCACACAAAAATACACTTTCTCACACTGTCTCCCACTTTAGAGGAACGCCCAACGAGGGTCAAGGGAGACCGGACGTTTTTTGACGAAATTTATCCGCTAGAACAAGGACTTAGCGGCACTTGTTGAAGTCGCGACAAAAGCCAAAAACCGTTATGAATGAATGAGCTAACGCAGGTTCTGAAGGTGATACGTGAAAAGCGCGGCGATAAACGGCCTATGGCGGGATCGAGCGGGGGCTTGCGGGGATTAAAACCGGGGGGCTGAAAGCTCTGAAAGATTAATACGGGTTTGGGCCGACAGCGATTGCCGGCCCAAGTCGTCTAATCAGATGTAATAGGCCGTGCGCGTCATGACTTTCGATGCTACACGCATAAGCGAACGCACTGGCAACGGCAATTCGACTCCGCCCAGATCGGCGGCCGATTTCGCGTGCGCGATTTCGTCGGCACGCATTTGCTCGACGACCGCACGCGACTCGAGATCGGCGGGCGGGAGGCTATCGAGATGGCTGTCGAGATGATGCTCGACCTGGCGCTCGGTTTCGGCCATGAAGCCGAGGCTCACCTTGTCGCCGAGGCGGCCGGCGGCAAAGCCGATCGCGAGCGCGCCAGCGTACCAAAGCGGATTGAGCAGGCTCGGACGCGAGTCGAGCGCCTGCAGACGGCGAGAGGTCCACGCAAGATGATCCTCTTCTTCGCGCGCGGCCTGCTCGAAGGCAGCCTTGAGCGAGGGTGAGCGCGCCGAGATTTTTTGCGCCTGATACAGCGCCTGGGCACACACTTCACCCACATGATTCACGCGCATGAGGCCGGCGGCATGCGTGCGCTCGGCGGCCGTGAGTTCGCTGCCGGCCGGCGCGGCTTCGCCCTCGGGCGTCACTTCGATGGTAACGGGGGAAGGCTGCGGCATCGGACGCGTCATGCGCGACACGCCGGTGAGGGAGCGCAGGCCCCGGTCGAATTCGGTAATCAAGTCGTCTAGCAGCATCCAGCCTCCCATTTGTTTCTTCGGCGAGCCGGAATTTCCCGCGCGCCCGGACTGCCCTCCCACCACTACACAAACTCACGGAGTTCCGTCAATCCGGGGCAGCGCCGATAGATAGCCGCGTATTCTAGACCATGTTGTGTAAACGAAACAGGTACTTAGCGGTGCCCTGGCTTTTCCTTTGTGACTATTAACCCTTTTGTTACATTACGTGGCAACTTCTCGCGAAGTTCGAAGGACAGGACCCCGCACTATAAAAAACCGGTCTTGTTAAAAGACGCAAAAGATTCGCAAACACTGGAGATCATTCAATGAAGAAGTCGCTTCTCGCGCTGGCTGCGCTGGGCGCGTTCGCGGGCGTTGCTCACGCTCAGAGCAGCGTCACGCTGTACGGTATCATCGACGAAGGTTTCAACATCAACACCAACTACGGTGGCAAGCACCTGTACAACCTGTCGAGCGGCGTTCTGCAAGGCAGCCGTTTCGGCCTGCGCGGCGCTGAAGACCTCGGTGGCGGCTTGAAGGCAGTCTTCGTACTCGAAAATGGTTTTGACGTGAACAACGGCAAGCTCGGCCAGGGTGGCCTGCTGTTTGGCCGTCAAGCGTACGTCGGCCTCTCGAGCTCGCAGTTCGGCACGGTCACGCTGGGTCGCCAGTACGACTCCGTCGTCGACTATGTCGGCCCGCTCGAAGCAGGCGATCAGTGGGGCGGCTACATCGTGGCTCACCCGCAAGACCTGGACAACTTCAACAACGCCTACCGCACGAACAACACGGTCAAGTTCACCAGCGTGAACTACGCTGGCCTGACGTTCGGCGGCACGTATAGCTTCGGTGGCCAGGCAGGCAACTTCACGCAAAACCAGATCTGGTCGTTGGGCGCTGGTTACAACAACGGCCCCCTCGTCCTCGGTGTTGGTTACCTGAACGCACGCACGCCGAACAACTTTGGCGGCCTGTTCAACAATGGCTCCACCAGCACGCCGCTCTCGAACGCAGCTACTTCGGCTAGCACCGTGTACGGCGGCTTCTCGACCGCCAACACGTACCAGGTCATCGGCGCAGGCGGCGCTTACACGTTTGGCGCAGCAACGTTCGGCCTGACGTATTCGAACGTCAGCTTCCGCGATCTGGGTACGACCACGGGTGTGGCCGCGTCACGCTATCAGCGTGGTTCGAACGCTACGTTCAACAACGTCGAAGCGAACTTCAAGTACCAGTTCACCCCGGCTCTGCTGGCTGGCTTCGCGTTCGACTACACGGACGGCAGCAGCGTTACGCTGGCGAACGGCTCGAGCCAGAGCGGCGCGAAGTACTTCCAGTACGCGTTGGGCACGGACTACTTCCTGTCGAAGCGCACGGACGTCTACCTGATCGGCGTGTACCAGCACGCAACGGGTACGGACTCGCTCGGTTCGTCGGCTGTCGCGTCGATCAACAACCTGACGCCGTCGAGCACGAACAACGTGTTCACGGCTCGCGTTGGTATCCGTCACAAGTTCTAATAAGAACATTCGCTGTAACCTCGAAGGCGCCTCCGGGCGCCTTTTTTCTTTGGCGCGACGCCTTGTTTCGCGCCGGCGCGCACGGCAAAAAAAAGCGGCCTGCCCTCGACGGGCAGGCCGCTTTTTTCGCTTATAACTCGCTAGCCTTTCGCTTCGTTCTTTCGCGTTCAGGCGCGACCGTCGCGCAACTCGCGGCGCAGGATCTTGCCGACGTTGCTCTTGGGCAGATCGTTGCGGAACTCGATGATCTTCGGCCGCTTGTAGCCGGTGAGCTGAGTCTTGCAGTAGTCGAACACGTCCTTGTCGGTGAGCGCCGGGTCCTTCTTGACGATATAGAGCTTCACCGCTTCGCCCGAGTTCTGGTCGGGTACACCCACCGCCGCCACTTCGAACACGCCCGGCAGCTTCGCCACGACGTCCTCGACTTCGTTCGGATAGACATTGAAGCCCGAGACCAGAATCATGTCCTTCTTGCGGTCGACGAGCTTGATGTAGCCGCGCGCATTCACGAGCCCGACGTCGCCCGACTTGAAGAAGCCGTCGGGCGTCATGACTTTCGCCGTTTCTTCCGGACGCTGCCAGTAGCCCGCCATCACCTGCGGCCCGCGGATGCAAATCTCACCGGCTTCACCAATCGGCAGCTCGTTGCCGGCGTCGTCACGAATCGAGATTTCAGTGGAGGGCAAAGGCAAGCCGATCGTGCCGGTGTATTCCGTTGCCGTGACCGGATTGCAGGTCACGCTGGGCGAGGTTTCCGAGAGCCCATAGCCTTCGACGATAGGCGTATGCGTGCGCTCGTACCAGCGCTTGGCCACGGCTTCCTGCACGGCCATGCCGCCACCGTTTGCAACGAGCAGGTGCGTGAAGTCCAGATTGGCGAAATCCGGATGGTTGAGCATCGCGTTGTAGAGCGTGTTGACCGCAGGAAAACACGTGATCGAGTAGCCGTGCAGTTCCTTGATCATGCCGCCGATGTCGCGCGGATTCGGAATCAGAATCGCGAGACCGCCGGTGCGCAGCGTCAGCAGCCCGCAAACGGTCAGCGCGAACACGTGATAGAGCGGCAACGCCGCGACCGTCACCGGCTGCGTACCGGATGGCAGTTTCGCAAGCGCGGGCTCGGTCCATGCCGCCGACTGCAGCACGTTGGCAATCAGGTTGCTATGCAGCAACGTCGCGCCCTTGGCCACACCGGTCGTGCCGCCCGTGTACTGAAGGAAGGCGACGTCCTCGGGCGTCTGCTCGACGCGCTTGAAGCCTTTGCGTGCACCTTCGGCGAGTGCGTCGTTAAAGCGCACGTGGCCGGGCAGACTCCAGGCGGGCACCATCTTCTTCACGCGCCGCACGACGAAGTTGACGACGAAGCCCTTCGCGCCAAGCAGATCGCCCATCGCTGCGACCAGCACGTGCTTCACGCGCGTATTGGCGATGACCGCGCTCACGGTCCCGGCGAAGTTCTCGAGGACGACGATCGCTTCTGTGCCGCTGTCCTTCAACTGGTGTTCGAGCTCGCGCGGCGTGTAGAGCGGGTTCACGTTGACGACGACATAGCCCGCGCGCAGTACTGCTGCCAGCGCGACCGGATACTGCAGCACGTTGGGCATCATGAGCGCGATGCGCGCGCCACGTGCAATACCGCGCGACTGAAACCATGCGGCCAGACGCTGGGAGAGTTGGTCCAGCTCACCGTAGGTAATCGTCTTGCCCATGCACGCGAAGGCGGGCTTTGCACGGAATTCACTGAAGCTCTCTTCGAGCAGCGCCGTGATGGACGCGTAACGGCTCGCGTCGATTTCAGCGGGAACGCCGGGCGGGTACGATTTCAGCCAGACTTTTTCCATGCAGCGTCTCCTCCTTGATTTTTCGAATGGTCGTGCTAAAAAATTGGATCGTAGCATGGCGACCCAGCTTTTATGTCAGCAAATCAGCGAGTTAGAAAGGCCCCTCGAACGGGCGTCGCGGGGCCGTTAGCTATGCCATGAAGCGCTTTCAGATGCGCTCGACCTCGACGAGGCAATCGTAGAAAGTCGCCGAACCGCCCAGGTCGGTGAGCGCCTGGCTCGTCACTTCGTTGGCGTTGCGGCCGTCCGGCGCCAGTTTCTTCCACCAGATCGACAAGCCCACCACGAGGCCGCTGCGCGCCCGGTCGGTCACGCGCGCCCGCGCGCGCATCGAGCCGCGGTCGTTGAATACGCGAACCTCGTCGCCGTCGGCAATCTCGCGGCGGGCGGCATCGGCCGGATGAAGGTCCACGTGCGGCTCGCCTTCGGTCGCGCGCAGGCTCTCCACGTTCACGAAGGTGCTGTTCAGAAAGTTGCGCGCGGGCGGCGAGATCATCGCGAGCGGATAGCGCGCGGCAAGCTCGGGCGCGCCGTCCGCCGACTCGTGCGGTGGCAGGTAGTCGGGCAGCGGATCGAGCCCGGCCTTCGCAAGCGCCTCGCTATGGAACTCGCATTTGCCCGTGGGCGTGCGAAAACCGCCGTTCGCAAACGGCGCTTCGGGAATGTTCAGTTCTAGCCAGCCTTCGCGCTTGAGCGCGGCCCAGTCGGCGCCGCCTAGCGCGGGATCGATCCAGTCGAATGCGCGGGCCGCCACGTCTTCGTCGCTTTCGAACAGCGCCGGCTCGGTCAGGCCCATCGCGCGCGCGATGGAACGGAAAATCTCGGTATTCGGCCGCGCCTCGCCAACGGGCGCAATGGCCGGCAGGTTCGCCATGATGTGCGTGTGGCCGTAGGACTTGTGAACGTCGAGATGTTCAAGCTGGGTCGTGGCAGGCAGCAGCAGGTCGGCGTAATCGGCGGTGTCGGTCTGGAACTGCTCGAGCACGATGGTAAAGAGGTCCTCGCGCGCAAAGCCGGCTGCGACCTTCGCCGACTCGGGCGCAACCGCAACCGGATTCGAGTTGTAGACGACGATCGCTTCGACCTTCGGCCCGAATGCGGCGTCGCCTGCGTGCGTGAGCGCGTCGCCGATCTGGTTCATGTTGATGATACGCGGCTGATGCTGCGGCCAGCCCGGAATCAGATCGGGGCGCTGGAGGGCGTTCGTATCGACGGGGGCCCAGCCCGACGACGAAAGCAGCACGCCGCCGGCGCGCTCGCGCCACGCGCCGGTCAGCGCGGGCAGACAGGCGATGGCACGCACGGCGTTACCGCCGCCGCGCACGCGTTGCAGGCCATAGTTCATGCGGATTGCCGCCTTGCGCGTCGAGGCGTAGAGGCGCGCAAGATCGACGACGACCTGCTCCTCGATGCCGCAGATCCCGGCGACGCGCGCCGGCGTGTAGGTGAGCGCGCGCGCCTTCAACGCGTCGAAGCCGTGGGTATGGGCCGCAATGTAATCGTGGTCGAGCCGGTCCTCGGTGATCAGCACGTGCATCATGCCGAGCGCGAGCGCGCCGTCTGTACCGGGCTTGAGCGCAATGTGCTGGTGGCATTTCTCGGCCGTCAGCGAGCGATACGGGTCGATCGCGATCAGCTTCGCGCCGTTGCGTTTCGCTTCTTGCGCGCGAGTCCAGAAGTGCAGGTTCGACGCGATCGGGTTAGCGCCCCAGATCAGGATCAACTCGCTTTCTGCGAAATACTCCGTGAGCATGCCGAGGCTCGAGCCAAACGTATAACGCAGGCCGGCGGCGCCCGCCGCCGCGCAGATCGCGCGATCGAGACGCGACGCGCCAAGCTTGTGAAAGAAGCGCTGTGCGATGCTATCGCCCTGAACGAGCCCCATCGTACCGGCATAGCTGTACGGCAGGATTGCTTCGGGTGCACGCTGCGCGAGTTCGCCCAGGCGTTCAGCGGCGATCCGTGTGGCCTCGTCCCAACTGATCGGCTCGAAACGCCCTTCCCCCTTGCGTCCAACCCGCTTCATCGGCTGCGTCAAACGCTTCGGGTGATGGACTCGCTCGGCATAGCGGGTCACTTTCGTGCACAGCACGCCCTGGGTGGGCGGATGATCCGGGTCGCCGCTCACTTTGATTGCCCGGCCATTTTCAACGGTCACGCGCATTGCGCAGGTATCGGGACAATCGTGCGGGCAAACTGCACGGGCAAATTCGCGGGCAAATTCGGCTGGGGCGTTCATCGGAAATCCGTGGGTGAGG
Organism: Paraburkholderia sp. J7; assembly: GCF_905220155.1. Lineage (NCBI taxonomy): Bacteria > Pseudomonadati > Pseudomonadota > Betaproteobacteria > Burkholderiales > Burkholderiaceae > Paraburkholderia > Paraburkholderia sp. J7. The sequence continues at coordinate 58,293 of NZ_CAJMYZ010000036.1, forward strand.
CGTTCTGTCGTGGGTGCAATTTTATTATGTCCAGGGCGCGCGCCCTGTCCGCACCCAGGGGGTTGGCGCGAAAAAAAAGGTTCGGCGTAGAATGGTTTGTCTAGACCCGGCCTGATTTGGAGACAAAGGCCGGGCGCCCACTTTTCGAGCACCGTCCGCCATGAAACTGATTCCGGAAATCCAGGCCGCCCAAGGCGAAATCCAGGGCCTCCGACGAACGATCCACGCACACCCCGAACTGCGCTACGAAGAAACTCAAACCTCCGACCTCGTCGCGGCAAAACTCACAGAATGGGGCATTGAAGTGCATCGTGGCATGGGCAAGACCGGCGTTGTCGGTGTGCTCAAGCGCGGCACTGGCAAGCGCATGGTCGGTTTGCGCGCCGATATGGACGCCTTGCCGATCCAGGAACTCAACACGTTTGATCATCGCTCGCGCAACGAAGGCAAGATGCACGCGTGCGGCCACGACGGCCACACCGCGATGCTGCTTGGCGCAGCACAACATCTCGCGCGGCACGGACAGTTCGACGGCACGATCGTCTTCATTTTCCAGCCCGCTGAAGAAGGCGGTGCTGGCGCGAAAGCCATGATCGACGATGGCCTCTTCGAGCAATTTCCCGTGGACGCCGTTTTCGGTATTCACAACTGGCCCGGCATGCCGGCTGGCTACTTCGGTGTGACCGAAGGGCCGATTATGGCTTCTAGCAACGAATTTCGCATTGAAATCAATGGCGTAGGCTCGCACGCCGCGTTGCCGCACAATGGCCGGGATCCGGTTTTCACCGCGGTGCAGATCGCGAACGGGTTGCAGAGCATCATCACGCGCAGCAAGAAGCCGCTCGATACGGCCGTGCTCTCGATCACGCAGATTCATGCCGGCGATGCGGTCAACGTGGTGCCGAACACCGCATGGATCGCGGGAACAGTGCGTACCTTCACGACGGAAACGCTGGATCTGATCGAGTCGCGGCTGCGCAAGATCGCCGAGAGCACGGCTGAGGCGTATGACTGCTCGGTCGACATCGCTTTTCATCGCAATTATCCGCCGACGGTGAACAGCAGCGCGGAGGCACAGTTTGCCGCGGAGGTGATGCGGGAGGTGGTCGGCGCCGACCACGTTGACGCGAACGTCGAACCCACCATGGGCGCCGAGGACTTCTCGTTCATGCTGCTCGAGAAGCCCGGGTGCTATGCGTTTCTCGGTAACGGCGAAGGTGGTCACCGGGATGCGGGCCATGGTGCAGGCCCGTGCATGCTGCACAACGCGAGCTATGACTTTAACGATCAACTGCTGCCGGTGGGATCGTCGTTTTGGGTGCACCTGGCGACGAAGTTTTTGGCTCAGCAGTGAGTCGGGCGCCAAT
>NZ_CAJMYZ010000037.1:0-56373 GCF_905220155.1 Paraburkholderia sp. J7
TCCGAAGGAAACCTGGGCGCTGATCGTGTGGCTCAACTACGCGGCCTGGCTGCATATGCGCCTCATGAAGGGCCTGCGTGGCGGCGTGGCGGCCTGGTGGGCGCTCACGGGCCTGCTGGTGACGACCTTCGCGTTCCTTGGCGTCAACATGTTCCTTTCGGGCTTGCACAGCTACGGCAAGCTGTAACCGAATCGGCCTGCAAGACGAACTAACCGTCGGATGCCTCGTGCTCCGACGGTTTTTTTTCGTCCGTCGGGAAGTTTTCTGCGAATCGCGCGTTTGCCCGCTTGAGGCCATCCAGTCGATCCACTTCGTGCGAGGCACGGCAGGGCGGGTCGGGATACGATCAATGTGCTGGCGGCGCACGCCACGCGAGAAGCAGGAGCTAAGCGATATGTGGACCAAGCGGAGCAGCAGGATCTTGCTCAACGGCGACGACATTCCCGCGAGTGAAATCACGCCGCAAAAGGTGTACGAACAGCGTCGGCGCATTCTGCGGGCGGCGGGTGCGCTCGCGCTCGGTGGCATGGCGGGGCCGTTTGGCGCAACGAGGGCATTCGCGGAATACGCGCCCGGCGACCCGAAGGCGCAGAAGCTCGCCGCGCAAACGAACACGAAGTTCGTCGCGCTCGACAAGGTCACGCCCTACAAGGACGTGACGACCTATAACAACTTCTACGAGTTCGGCACCGACAAGGGCGATCCGGCGCAAAACGCGCACACGTTGCGGCCGCGTCCGTGGAAGCTGAGCGTCGAGGGCGAGGTGAAGAACCCGAAGGTCTATGACATCGACGAGATTCTCAAGCTCGCGCCGCTCGAAGAGCGCGTGTACCGCCACCGCTGCGTGGAGGGCTGGTCGATTGTCGTGCCGTGGATCGGTATTTCGCTCTCCGAACTGATCCGCCGTGCGCAGCCCACGGGCAACGCGCGCTACGTGCAGTTCATCACGCTCGCCGACCCCTCGCAAATGCCGGGCCTCGCCGAGCCGATCCTCGACTGGCCGTATTCCGAAGGCCTGCGCATGGACGAGGCGATGAATCCGCTCACGCTGCTCACGGTGGGCCTCTACGGCCAGGTTCTGCCGAACCAGAACGGCGCGCCGGTGCGTGTGATCGTGCCGTGGAAGTACGGCTTCAAGAGCGCGAAGTCGCTGGTGAAAATCCGCTTCGTCGCGAACCAGCCGCCCACGAGCTGGAACAAGTACGCACCGACCGAATACGGCTTTTATTCGAACGTGAACCCGACCGTCGATCACCCGCGCTGGAGCCAGGCTACGGAGCGTCGCATCGGTGAGGACGGTTTCTTCCAGCCCAAGCGCAAGACGCTCATGTACAACGGCTACGGCGACCTCGTCGCGTCGATGTATCAGGGCATGGATCTGCGCAAGAACTTCTGAGCAAAGCGCTTGATGGAGCGAGAGATGGAATCGACGACGACACCACAGGCCGCCGCGCGCGTGGGGCCGGTTCAGGCGCGTCCTGCGCGCAAGGCGGGGGTGGCGAGCGCGGCGGGCCCGCGCTGGCTGCCGTGGGCGAAGGTGGCGGTGTTCGTCGCAGCGTTGTATCCGCTCGCGCGTCTCGTGCTGTTCGGCTTCACGGATGGGCTCGGTGCGAATCCGATCGAGTTCATCACGCGTTCCACGGGGCTCTGGACGCTGGTGTTCCTGTGCATCACGCTTACTGTCACGCCGCTGCGCCGCCTGACCGGCTGGAATACGCTGGTGCGCTTTCGACGGATGCTGGGCCTCTTCGCGTTTTTCTACGCGACGCTGCACTTCACGACCTACATCTGGTTCGACAAGTGGTTCGACGTCGCGGCGATGTTCAAGGACGTCGGCAAGCGGCCGTTCATCACGGTGGGTTTCGCGGCGTTCGTGCTGCTGATTCCGCTTGCCGTGACGTCCACGCGCGCGATGGCACGCCGGCTCGGACGCCGTTGGCAGACGCTGCATCGGCTCGTCTACGCGATCGGCGTGCTGGCGATCCTGCACTTCTGGTGGATGAAGGCGGGCAAACACGACCTCGTGCTGCCCAAGCTTTACGGCGCGATCATGCTTGTGCTGCTGGGCTGGCGCGTGGGCGCATGGCTGCTTGCGCGATGGCGCGCCTCGCGCCCGGGTGCGGGCGCCGCATAGGCGAACACTCACACCTGAAGACAACAAAAAAGCGACGCCTTGGCGTCGCTTTTTTTATGGCCGAGCGAACGAAAAACTCAGTCCGGCAACACGCGCTCACTCGCGAACAACTGCGCCACGTTTTCGCGTTCGCGCGCGAGATGCACGCGCGTGCCGTCGACCATCACTTCGGCCGCGCGCGCACGCGTGTTGTAGTTCGAGCTCATCACGAAGCCGTATGCGCCTGCCGAGCGGATCGCGAGCACGTCGCCCGGTTCGATCGCGAGCGAGCGAGCGCGGCCCAGCCAGTCGCCGCTTTCGCACACCGGGCCGACCACGTCGTAGGTCTGTGGCGCCGACTGGCGTGCAACGACGGGTTCCATCGCGTGATACGCGTCATACATGGCGGGGCGCGCGAGGTCGTTCATCGCAGCGTCGACGATCGCGAAATTCTTTTCCGAGCCCGGCTTCAGGAACTCGACCGTCGTGAGCAGGATGCCGGCATTGCCCACGAGCGAGCGGCCCGGCTCGAAGTACACCTCGCGAGCCTTGCCCGTTTTCGCGCCATACGCCTCGATGCGGTCGAGCACCGTGCGCACGAATTCGCCGATGTCGGGCGGCGTTTCGTCGTCGTAGGTGATCCCGAGGCCGCCGCCCACGTCGACGTGGCGGATGCTCACGCCGTCGGCTTCGATCTGGTCGACGAGTTCGAGCAGTTTGTCGATGGCGTCGAGATACGGCGCGATTTCGGTGATCTGCGAGCCGATGTGGCAGTCGATGCCGACCACGTCCAGGTGCGCCATGGCCGCGGCGGCGCGATAGGTCGCGCGCGCCTCTTCGAATGCCACGCCGAACTTGTTCGCCTTCAGGCCGGTGGAAATGTACGGGTGCGTTTTCGGATCGACGTCCGGATTCACCCGCAGCGAAACCGGCGCCTTCTTGCCGAGCTTGCCTGCCACTTCGTTCAGGCGGTCGAGTTCGGGAATCGATTCGACGTTGAAGCACTTCACGCCCGCTTCGAGCGCTTCGCGCATTTCGCCGGCGGTCTTGCCGACGCCCGAGAACACGACGTCCTGCGCCTTGCCGCCTGCCGCGAGCACGCGGGCAAGCTCGCCCGCCGAAACGATGTCGAAGCCCGCACCTTCGCGCGCGAACACGTTGAGCACGGCGAGGTTGCTGTTCGCTTTAACCGCGACGTGGACCTTGGCGCGGCGGCCGGCGCAGGCGTCGGCGTAGGCGTGCCACGCGGCGGTGAGCGCCGCGCGCGAGTACACATAGAGCGGCGTGCCGTACTGTGCGGCGAGATCGGCGGCCGACACGCCTTCTACGAAGAGCGTACCGTTATCGCGGTGAAAAGCGGACTGGGTCATGCGAGCGTTTTACTGGGTTGGCGTAGCGTCGGAAGCCGTTTGCGGGCTACCGGTCGCGGGTGTGGTGCTGAGTTCGGAGTCGGGGGACAACGAGAGCGGCGTGCCCGAAGTGTCCGGAACGGTGCCGACCGGTGCCGAAGCCGACTCGGGCGCGCTGGCGGGCGTCGCCGCGCCGGTTTCCGGCTGGGCGGTTTCGAAATTGGGCTTGGGCGGAAGCGGCGGCACGTTGGGCATGTAGAGCGCGCCGCGCTGGCCGCAGCCTGCGAGCGCGACGGCGCTGATCGCAAAAGCCGCTAGAATCGCGCGGGGCGTCCATGCGCTGGGGGCCGCTGCGCGCGTCCGGGAAATGACACGCATAATTGTCCCTGAATGAATAACCGGTGGAGTTTAGCATGCCAGACAATGACTACCTGAGCCGCGCGGAGGCCGTGCTGGCGGCCGTGGAGCGGGCCGTAGACGATGCCGAAGCGGACATCGAACTCGAACGCAGCGGCAACGTTCTGACGCTCGAATTCGAGAATCGTACGAAGATCATCGTGAATCTGCAGCCGCCGATGCGCGAAATCTGGATCGCGGCGAAGGCTGGCGGTTTCCACTATCGCTTCATCGACGGCGAGTGGCGCGACACGCGCACGGGCACCGAATTCTTCTCGGCGCTCACGGCCTACGCGACGGAGCAGGCGGGCGAGCCGGTGCGGTTCGAGCCGTAAGCGCGCGACCGTGAGCACGTAAATAAAACGGGCGCCAGTTAAAAGCTGGCGCCCGTTTTTTTCATTGCCTTGGCTCCGGCGAGCTTCAGTGCCCGCGGAACAGATTCATGATGTCTTCCTTTTCCTTCGCGTTCACGTGCTCGGGCGTGGGCGCGGCGTCCGCGGAGTTAGCGCCACCCGCGCCCGATGCGCCGCTCGCTGAAGCCTCGAGCGCTGCCTGGCTGATGCCGACAGTCGAGACGAAACCGCGCCCCGGCGTGGCGTCGGCGTAGTAGAGCTCGTCGCCGAGCGTGACGACGCCGTCCGGCATCGCCATCTTGTACTCCGGCACGCCGTTGAGCGCCTTCTGCATATAGTCGATCCACACCGGTAGCGCGAGGCCGCCGCCCGTTTCCTTGTCGCCGAGGCTGCGCGGGTTGTCGTAGCCGATCCACGCAATCGCGGCCAGCGTGTGCTGGTAGCCCGCGAACCACGCGTCGCGCGAGTCGTTGGTTGTGCCGGTCTTGCCGCCCAGGTCCGTGCGCTTGAGGATGTTCGACTTCGCGCCCGTGCCGCGCTGCGCCACGCTCTGCAAGAGGCTGTTCATGATGTACGCGTTGCGCGGGTCGATCGCGCGCGGCGCGTTTTGTTCAGCCACGAGCGGCTGCGCCTGGGCGACGACCATGCCGCGCTGGTCGGTGACCTCGGCGATCAGGTACGGATTCACGCGATACCCGCCGTTGGCGAACACCGAGTAGCCGGCGGCCATTTGCAAAGGCGTGACGAGACCCGCGCCGAGCGCCATCGGCAGGTAGGCAGGATGGCGATCGGCGTCGAAGCCGAAATGCGTGATGTACTGCTGCGCGTACTTCGTGCCGATGTGGTTGAGGATGCGGATCGACACAAGGTTCTTCGACTTCATGAGCGCCGTGCGCATGCTCATGGGGCCGTCGAAACCGCCGCCATAGTTTTTCGGTTCCCACGCCTGACCGCCCGTTTCAGCGGCGCTGAAGAAGAGCGGCGCGTCGTTGATGACCGTCGCCGGCCCGAGCCCCTTGTCGAGCGACGCCGAGTAGATGAACGGCTTGAAGCTCGAACCCGGCTGGCGCCACGCCTGGGTGACGTGGTTGAACTTGTTCTTGTTGAAGTCGAAGCCGCCCACGAGCGCGCGGATCGCGCCGTCCTGCGGCACGATCGAGATGAATGCGCCTTCGATTTGCGGCAACTGCGTGATCGACCACTCGCCTGCATTGTTGCGCGCCAGACGGATGATTGCGCCCGGCCGGATTCTCTGCGACGGCTGGGCTCGCGTGCTCAGCGCAAACTGCGCGAAGCGCAGCCCGTCGCCGGTGATGCTCGTGGTGTTGCCGTCCATGAACGTGGCCCGCACTTCCTTCGGGCTTGCCGACGTCACGACGGCTGCCACGAGTTCGCCGTTGTCGGGGTGCTCGACGAGCGCGTCGTCGATGGCCTGCTCGCGCTCGTCGGTATCCGTGGGCAAGTCGATGAACGCCTCGGGCCCGCGATAGCCGTGGCGCCGCTCGTAGTCCATCAGCCCGCGGCGCAGCGCGCGATAGGCGACGTCCTGGTCGGCGGAGTCGATGGTCGTGACGACGTTCAGCCCGCGCGTGTACGCCTCTTCGTGGTACTGCGCGTACATCATCTGGCGCACCATTTCCGCAACGTACTCGGCGTGGACGCTGAACTCCTTGCCCTGACCCTTGACCACGAGCGGCTGCTGCGCCGCGTCGTCGTATTGCTGCTGGGTGATGTAGCGCAGCTCGAGCATGCGCTGGAGGATGTACTCCTGGCGTACCTTCGCCCGCTTCGGATTGACGACGGGGTTATACGCCGACGGCGCCTTCGGAAGTCCTGCCAGCATCGCGCATTCGGCGAGCGTGAGATCTTTCAGATCCTTTCCGAAGTACACGCGCGCGGCGCTCGCGAAACCATACGCGCGCTGTCCCAGATAGATCTGATTCATGTACACCTCGAGAATCTGATCCTTCGAGAGCTTCGACTCGATCTTGTAGGCGAGCAGCATCTCGTAAATCTTGCGCGTGTAGGTCTTTTCGCTCGAAAGGAAGAAGTTGCGCGCCACCTGCATGGTGATCGTGCTGGCGCCCTGGGTGGCGTGGCCGTTGGTCAGCGCGACGAATCCCGCGCGCGCGATGCCGGCGAGGTCGACGCCGCCGTGGTCGTAGAAGCGCGCGTCTTCGATGGCCAGAATGGCCTTCTTGAGGTTATCGGGCACGTCCCGGAAATGGACGACATCGCGCCGCTCCTCGCCGAATTCACCGATCAGGACGTGGTCGCGCGTGTAGATGCGCAGCGGCACCTTGGGGCGATAGTCGGTGAGCGCCTCGAGCGACGGAAGGTTGGGCGTGGCGACGACGAGCGCGTAGCCGAGCACGAGCGCCGCGCACACCACGCCCGCGAAGATGAGGCCGAAAAAGGCGATCAGCAGCGTGGCCCACCACGGGCGCTTGCGCCGCCGGGGCGGCTCGGGCGGCGTGGAAGGCGGTACGGACGAAGGAAGCTGATCTTGCATACGAACACCAGAAAAACGGTCCCGCGATTATAGCCGCCGCTCGCCCGCGGGCTTTCGAGATGCTTACATGGACGGCGCTAGCGAGCGCTCAACCCGCTGTTGCTGACGCTGTTTCCGATATTGGCACTGTAGTCGCGCCCCCCGCGCGTGGATAGCGCTGACATCGACCGTTGGCCGTTCGGTCGAGTATTCGAGCGCAGCCCCGGTTCGCACAATCTCCCCATCGACGCGCTGCGAACGGTTTGCGGCGCGCGCACGGACGGGAGGGATGCGATGGGTTTCGGGAATCCGGTGTTGTTGGGCGCGCGCCGCTTTGCAGCGGGCGTCGATCTGGGCGCGCGGGGCGTCACGCTGGTGGTGTTGAGCCAGCGCATTGTCGGGGCGGGGCCGGTTCGCCTCGAATGGCTGGCGAGCGCGCCGCTTGCACGCGAGGCGATGGCCGGCGCGGAGATCGTCGACCGGGCGGCCATCGTCGCCGCGCTTCGCAGTGTGTTTGGCGAGTTGCCGCGCGCCAGCGCCGCGGCGTCGCTGCGTTGCGCCATGGCGATGCCCACGAGCGCGACGCTCATCGCGACTGTGCCGCTTGCACGTCTTGCGCCGGCGGGCGCGGTGGACGAGTCCGGCATTCACGCGGCGCTCGAACCGCTCGTGCTGGCGGAGGCGGAGCGCGTGGCGGGCATGGAGCGCGGCGAGCTGGCGGTCGACTGGAGCGTGCTGCCGGCCACGCCACGCGGCCACGAAGCGCAGGTGACGATCGCCGCGACGGCGCGGCAGCATCTCGAAGCGCGCATCGAATGCGCGGCAATGGCGGGCGTCACGCTGTGCGCGGTCGACGACGAGGCGCACGCCGCGTTACGCGCCATGCGGCACGCGGCGGCATACGAGCTGCCGCCGCACGAGCCCTGGGTGGCGATCTGGGTCGGCCCGGAAGGCGTGCACGGCTGGTTGCTTGTCGACGACTCGGTCATGCGGCACATGCGCTTTCCTGCGCTAGAGCATGCCGATCTCGTGGAGGCGCTGCGCGACCTCGTCGACGGCGAGCAGCCCGGCTGCGTGCAGGTCGCGGGCGAGCTTGCCATGCTGCGCGGGGTGAACTTCACACTGGCCGACATTGGCGACGCGCTGGGCGCGCCGGTGCTGCCCTTCGAATGCGGACCGCTAGCCGATATCGAGTGGCCGCTCGCGGCAACGCTTTTGCACGATCCGGCGTGCGCGGTGGCGTTCGGACTCGCGTTGCGCGGGGTGGCGGAATGACGCTCGCGCGCGCCGTGCGCGTGTTGCCGCGCCGGGCCATAGGCGGATTCAATCTGCTTGCGTGGCGGCAGCGCGCCATACGCAGGCTGCGTCGCCGGCGCTTGCTCGAATGGGGCGCCGCGGCGCTCGGCGGCTGCGTGTGCTCGCTTGGCGTCGTGCTGTGGCAGCACGTCGAATGGCGCGGGCTCGAGGCTCGGCGCGAGGCGCTCGAGCAGCCGCTCGCGCAGTGGCGCGCGCCGCTCGCCGAGGCTCAGCGCCTTGCGCGCGAAAGCGAAGTGCGGCGCGTCGGCGATCAACAGGCCCGGCAATACGCACGGGCTACGACGCGCTTTTTTGCCCTCGCGGACGCGTTGGCGAGCGACGTGCCGCCTCGTGTCGGCTTGCAGCAGCTCTCGCAATCCGCCGACGAGACCGATCTGCAGGCGAGCGCGGCGGACGAAGCGGCAGCGGCGGCCTGGCTCGGCCGGCTACGCTCGCTGCCAGGTGTAGACGCTGTGAGCGTGCGCGAGCTCAAACGCGGCGCACCGGCGGGAGCCGCACGCGACAGTGCGTCCGACGCCGAACCGATACGCGTGGCGGCGCATCTCGTCTGGCAAGGCGCGAGCGCTGTGCCGCGCGCTGGCGTACCGCGTGCGCGCGAGGTGGCGCGAGCGTCGAGCAGTGCCACGGCGAAGGGGGCGACATGAGCACGCTCTCTACACACGGCGGTCAGGAACGGGGGCTTGTTTCGGCACAGGCAGGCGCGGGCAACGCGTTGCACGGATGGTCGCCGCTTCATGCGTGGAGCGCGCGCCGCCGGCTGGCTGTCGCGCTGACGATAGCCGTGCTCGCGTTCGCCGCGGCGAGCGGCGCTTGCGTCGTCGGAGATCCGCTTGGCGTGCATGCGGCACGCACCGCGCTGAAGGACGCTCAAAAGCGGTACGACGGCGCCCGGCAAGTCCTGGCGGGTCTGCCCGCGCTGCGCGAAGCCGCCGCGCGAACGCCTTCATCCGCGCCCCGCACCGGCAATTCCGCCGACGACATTCGCCGCATCTCGCAACTCGCCGCGCAATCGGGCCTCGTTCTGCATGCGCTAGAGCCAGGCGCCGCGGGCGGCGCGCAAACCGAGGCGTTCCGCTCGATCAAGCTGGTCGCACAAGGCAGCTTCGCGCAACTGCGCGGGCTGCTCGAAGGGTTGGTGCGCGAGCCGACGCTGACGGCGCCATCCGAGCTGGCCATCCGGCGCACGGGAAGCGGGTTGTCGGTCTCGGCTACGTTGCGTGTGTACGATGCGCTTCCCGCTGTGCCGCTGGCGGCGGCGTCTTCCGAAACGGCGTCTCCCTCAGCGCCGGCTCGCGATCCTTTCGCCCATGCGCCAGCGGCCGGCGGCGCGGAAGACGGGTGGCGCCTCGCCGGCATCCTCCAGGATCGGCAGCGCACTGTCGCGCTCGTGGAAACACCCGAGGGCGTCGTGACTGCGCGCTCGGGCGAGACGATCGGCGACGCTCGCGTGGTGGAAGTCGGGCCGGCGCGGGTCGTCGTCGCGGCAGGTGGGGTCACACGCGCGCTCGGCTGGGCGGAGGCAGTGAAATGAGCGCGCTAAAGTGGGGCGTTCGTGTCCTCGCCGCATTGACGGTGGGCGCTGCCGGATGTGTTGCATGGGCCGCGGTGCCGTTGCCACAACCCGCCTGGGCGCGTTCGCCGGTGTCGCTCGCGCGCTACGAAGCACCGCCGTTACCCGATGGGGCGGCCGAGCCCGCAGCAACCCAGTGGATCGCCAATCCGTTCACGGGAGGCGGCGATTCGCCTGCGCCGGAAGCCGCGCCCGAAGACGGTTTGCCCACGAACGCAGACGGCGCCCCCGACGTGACGCCGCCCGTCGCCCGGCCTTCGCGTGAACCCGCTAACGACGCGCCAGCGGCCGCGCCGCTTGAAGGACCGCCCGTACCCATGCACGCGCCGCTGCGCCTTGGCGACGCCCCGACAGCGAACGACGGATTGCCGCCGGATCGGCCGATCACGCTCGATTTCCAGCGCGCCGAGCTGACAGCCGTTCTGCACGCGTTCGCCCAGTTCACGAAGCTCAATATCGTCGCGAGCGAACGTGCGCGAGGCCAGGTGACGCTGCGCCTCGAACGTGTGCCGTGGCGCACTGCGTTCGACCTGCTGCTGGAGGCGAACGGCCTTGCGATGTCGCGTATCGGCGATGTGATCTGGGTCGCGCCCTCGGCCGAGGTGGCAGCACGCGAGCGGCAGCGTTACGAGGCGCACGCCAGGGCTGCGGAGCTGGAGCCGCTCGCAAGCCGCACGTTCGAGTTGCATTACGCGCGCGCCGAGGATTTGCGCCGGTTCCTGACGGGCTCGGGCACACAGCGCGCACTGTCGAAGCGCGGCACGGCGGTGGCGGACGCGCGCACGAACCTCCTGTTCGTCACCGACCTGCCGGCGCGGCTCGACCAGATTGGCGAGCTGGTGCGGCGACTCGATGCGCCGGCGCGCCAGGTGCTGATCGAGGCGCGTATCGTCGAGGGTGACGAGGGGCTCTCGCGCGAATTGGGCGTGCGTCTTGGCGTGACGGCGGTGAATGGGGACGGCACTCCGCCACGCGGCGTGACCACAAGAGCGGACGGCACGGTCTACGATCTCGCAGCGGGCCCGATCTCCGGCTTCGAGGCCGCGGGCCTTGGCCTCACGCTGCTGGCGGCGCGCGCCACGCGCTTGCTCGACATCCAGCTGAGTGCGCTCGAAGCCGAAGGGCGCGGGCGCGTGGTGTCGAGTCCACGCGTCGTCACCGCCGACCGCACGAAGGCCGTCGTCGAGCAGGGCACGGAGCTGCCCTATCAGGCCAAGGTCGGGCAAGGCGTGTCGGGCGTGCAGTTTCGGCGCGCAAGCCTGAAACTCGAAGTCGAACCGCAGATCACACCCGATGGCCGCGTGATTCTCGACCTCGACGTGGCGAAGGACAGCGTCGGCGAGCAAACGGCCGCCGGGCCTGCGATCAACACCAAACACGTGCAGACGCGCGTGGAAATCGAGGATGGCGGCACGGTCTCGATCGGCGGCATCGACGCGACGGATGACCGCGAAGATGTGACGCGTGTGCCACTCCTGGGCAAAATACCGGTTCTGGGTGTGCTTTTTTCGCATCGTGCGCACCGGGACAAGCGCAGCGAGCTGGTGGTTTTCATCACGCCGCGTATCGTGGAGTCGAATTGACCCTCATTCGCCGGGCGAGCCCGCCGCACGTGCGCAGGCAGGTGCTTGCGGGGCCGGAACGCCGGGGATGCAGGCTCGACAACGCCGCCGCTTTGCCAGTAAGCTGCGGCACCAACCTTTCGTAGGAAACGCTGCAAGTGCGGGACGCAAACGCCAATGTATTTTTCGTAGGGCTCATGGGCGCCGGCAAGACGACCGTGGGCCGGGCGGTCGCGCGCCGGCTGGAGCGTCCGTTCTTCGACTCCGATCACGAGATCGAGGCGCGCACGGGTGCGCGCATCCCGGTGATCTTCGAGCTCGAAGGCGAAGCGGGCTTTCGCGACCGCGAGGCCCAGGTGATCGAAGAGCTCACGGGCCGCGAAAACATCGTCCTCGCCACGGGCGGCGGCGCCGTGCTGCGGCCTGAAAATCGCGCGGCGCTCAAGGCGCGCGGCTTCGTCGTGTATTTGCGCGCGCATCCGCACGATCTGTGGCTGCGCACGCGGCGCGACAAGAACCGCCCGCTGCTGCAAACCGAAGACCCCAAGGGGCGGCTCGAAGCGCTCTACGAGATACGTGACCCGCTTTATCGCGAAGTCGCGGACTTCGTGATCGAAACCGGCCGGCCCTCCGTCAACGGACTCGTCAACATGGTGCTGATGCAGCTCGACATGGCCGGCGTCGCGCGGGCCACGGCGCGCGAGTAGGGCGCAGGTCGCGCAGTATCTCGCAGGCCAGGCAACCCATCGGAAACCCACAAGATTCAGAGCATGATTACCGTCAACGTTGAACTGGGCGACCGCGCCTACCCCATCCATATCGGCTCCGGCTTGATCGGTCAGACGGCGCTCTTCGCGCCCCATATCGCCGGCAAGTCGGTGACGATCGTGACCAACACCGTTGTCGACCCGCTCTATGGCGAGACGCTGCGCGCCGCGCTCGCGCCGCTCGGCAAAGACGTCAACACGGTCGTGCTGCCCGACGGCGAGGCGCACAAGAACTGGGAAACGCTCAACGAGATTTTCGACGCGTTGCTCACCTCGCGCGCCGACCGCAAGACCACGCTCATCGCGCTGGGCGGCGGCGTGACGGGCGACATGACGGGCTTCGCCGCCGCCTGCTACATGCGCGGCGTACCGTTCATCCAGGTGCCGACCACGTTGCTTTCGCAGGTCGACTCGTCGGTGGGCGGCAAAACGGGCATCAATCATCCGCTCGGCAAAAACATGATCGGCGCGTTCTACCAGCCGCAAGCCGTGATCGCCGATATCGGCGCACTCGCCACGCTGCCGGAGCGCGAACTGGCGGCGGGCATTGCCGAGGTCATCAAGACCGGCGCGATTGCCGACGCCGAATTCTTCGACTGGATCGAAGCCAACGTCGAGGCGCTCAACCGCTGCGAGCCGCAAGCGCTCGCGCACGCGGTCAAGCGCTCGTGCGAGATCAAGGCCTCGGTCGTGGCCGCCGACGAGCGCGAAGGCGGCCTGCGCGCCATCCTCAACTTCGGCCACACATTCGGCCATGCGATCGAGGCCGGGCTCGGCTACGGCGAGTGGCTGCACGGCGAGGCGGTGGGCTGCGGCATGGTGATGGCGGCCGATCTCTCGGTGCGCGTGGGCATGCTGGACGAAGCGTCGCGTGCGCGCCTCGTGCGCGTGGTCGAGGCTGCGAAGCTGCCGGTGCGCGCGCCCGCGCTCGGCGCGGACCGCTACGTCGAACTGATGCAAGTCGACAAGAAGGCCGAGGGCGGGGCGATCAAGTTCATCCTGCTCAAGCGCTTTGGCGAGACCCATATCGGCCGCGCGCCCGACGAAGCCGTGCAGGCCACGCTCGCCGCCACGACGCAGAGCTGACGCACCGCCGGCGATAACCCCTTGCGGAGGAACGGTGAGCGACACCCGCAGCGATAACCGTAGTGATCCCCGTAGTGATGTCCCTTCTCAAACCGCCGACGCGAGCGCCGCGCTAGTCGCGTCGTTCGAGGCGGGCCTTGCGCCTTACGCGGCGCACGCCTCGCGCTCGCGCGGGCGGCGCTATCCGGAGCCGCCGCCTGCCGCACGCAGCGAATTCCAGCGCGATCGCGACCGCATCGTCCATTCCACGGCGTTTCGCCGCCTCGAATACAAGACCCAGGTCTTCGTGAACCACGAGGGCGATCTCTTTCGCACGCGGCTCACGCACAGCCTGGAAGTGGCGCAGATCGCACGCTCGGTCGCCCGCAACCTGCGCGTGAACGAGGATCTGGTGGAGGCGATCTCGCTCGCGCACGACCTTGGCCATACGCCGTTCGGCCATGCGGGCCAGGACGCGCTCAACGAGTGCATGCGTGAGCACGGCGGCTTCGAACACAACCTGCAGAGCCTCGCGGTCGTGGATGAGCTCGAAGAGCACTACGGCGCGTTCGACGGCCTGAACCTGTGCTTCGAGACACGCGAAGGCATTCTCAAGCACTGCTCGCGTGAGCATGCGCGCCGGCTAGGCGATCTGGGCGAGCGCTTTCTGCTCGGCCGTCAGCCGTCTATCGAAGCGCAGATCGCCAACATCGCCGACGAGATCGCGTACAACAACCACGACGTCGACGACGGCTTGCGTTCGGGTCTGCTCACCATCGAGCAGCTCGCCGAGGTCGAGCTCTGGCAGACGCACTACGACGCCGCGCGCGACGAATATCCGCAGATCGAGGGCCGACGCCTCGTTCACGAGACGGTGCGGCGCATCATCAACACGCTGATCGTCGATCTGATCGGGCAGACGCGGCGCAATCTCGCCGAATACGCGCCGCAGTCGCTCGACGACGTGCGCGCAGCGCCGCCGCTCGTCGCGCACAGCGAGCGCGTGGCCGCGCAGGCCGCCGCGCTCAAGCGCTTCCTGTACCGCAACCTCTACCGCCACTATCGTGTGATGCGCATGGCCAACAAGGCGCGGCGCGTGGTGAAGGGGCTGTTCGATGCGTTCAGCGAAGACCCGCGCCTGTTGCCGCCCCCGTACCAGACGCAGGACGCGGCTTTGCAGCCGCGGCTGATCGCGCATTACATCGCAGGCATGACCGACCGCTATGCCCTGAAGGAGTACCGCCGCCTCTTCGTCGTCGCCGACGACGCTTGAGCGCGCGGCTCTCTCTACCTCACAGCCCCTGCCGATTTCGGGAGCCCATTTGATCAAGTCCTGGCCGTATCCGCGCGTGGCCGCGCACCGAGGGGGCGGCACGCTCGCGCCCGAAAACACGCTGGCGGGTCTGCGCACCGGCGCGAGCTTCGGCCACAAGCTGGTCGAGTTCGACGCCAAGCTGTCTGCCGACAACGTCGCTTTCCTGCTGCACGACGACACGGTCGAGCGCACGTCGAACGGTCGCGGCGCGGCGGCGCGCATGCGCTATGCGGAGCTTGCCGCGCTGGACGCGGGCAGCTGGCGGGACGCGCGTTTTGCCGGCGAGCCGATGCCAACGCTCGCGCAAGTCGCCGCGTGTTGTCATGAACTGGGGCTCGCGGCGAACGTGGAGATCAAGCCCTGCACGGGCCGCGACGTGGAGACGGGGCGCATCGTCGGCGCTGAAACGGCGCGCCTATGGATGCAAACGGGGCAAGCCGCGCAGGCGGGCATGCCGCCTTTGCTCTCGTCGTTCTCCTATGCGGCTCTCGAAGCGGCGTGCGAGAGCGCGCCGGACCTGCCGCGAGGCCTGCTGTTCGAGCACGTGCCCGCGGACTGGCGCGAGCAGACCGCCGCGCTCGACTGTGTCTCGCTCCACGCGAGCCATCGACACCTGGATGAGGCGCTGGTCAAGCGCATCAAATCGGCGGGGCTCTTCATCCTCGCCTATACGGTGAACGACCTCGACCGCGCGCGCCAGCTCGTGAGCTGGGGCGTCGATACGGTCTGCACGGACCGCATCGACCTGATCGGGCCGCACGCGCTCGACGCCTGAGGGGCGCCTGCGGTTCAGCCGGGCGGCCCTGCGCCCGGATACTTCGGTCAGCGGGCGCGTGCGAGCAGTGCGCCCGCCACCAGCGCCACGCCGCCGACGATCGCTATGGCCTGCCACGGGTTGCGGTGCACGTAGTCGTCCGCGCCGGCAATGGCCGCGTCGGTATGTTCGCGCGCGGCGGCGCGCGCCACTTCGAGCCGCTCGCGGGCGGCGTCGAGACGTTTGCGGATGTCGGCGCGCAGCGCGGCGGCATCGGCCTGGGTTCCTTCGCCCAGCGTGTTTTCCAGCTCGGCGAGCAGATCACGCAACTCGTCGGTGATATCGGCGGCGGCACTGCGGCCGCGGCGCGCAATGCGCCGCGCATGGCGGCTCGTGCGCGTCCAGGAATCTCCGAGGGCTTCTCGCGTGTTCGGAAAGGCGCTCATGTATGGCTCCGTCGTTGAAAAGTCACAGGTAAAGGGCTCGCCGTGGCGCGCACGAAAAAGGGCGCGGGAGGGCGAGGACCGGAGTGCAAGTATTGCGCAATTCCGATGCCCGGGACTTTTACGCGCGCAGCGAGCCGGGCGCAAACGCCCGCCAGGCGGGGCTTCGCTCTCTGGTGACAAAACAGGTGATTACGGGGACAGCACGCTTTTTCGCAGAGGCATAGAATCAGGATAAGCCCATGCGAAGGCGGGGAAAATTTGATGGAGACGCTAAGGCGGGAAGGGCGTGGCCGGGTGGAAAACGCCGCCCTTCGCCCGGTGCCGCAGGGGCGAGGCGAAGGGCCGGCGCGAGGTCGTGCGGGGCGCTGGAGCGCGTTAGAAGTTGTAGCCGACCTTCAGGTACGTCACGAGCGGGTTCAGGTGAATCTTCGATTCCGCGACTCGCTGGGTGCCGAGCTGGTTGTTGACCGTCGTGTTGTACGTGGCGGTCACGTTGATCGGAATGTACGAAAGCGAGAAACCGGCGAACCAGTGCTTCGTGAAGTTGTAGTTGAAGCCCAGGTTAAACACGGGTGCCCAGGAACGATCCGTCGAAACACTGGTCGGACCCCCAAGCACGCCCTGTTCGAAAGCGCCGTTGGTGATGTGAGCGTCGGTGAACCAGGCGTAGGTGACGCCAATGCCGAGGTAAGGACGGAATTTTGCTTCAGGGCTGTTGAAGTAGTACTTGAACAACAGCGCCGGGCTCCACAGTTTCGCCTCGCCGACCTTGCCGAAGCTGCTGAAGGTGCCGCCGCCGGAAATATCGAACTTCGGCGGGATGCCCAGTTCGGCTTCGGCGGCGAAGTGATCGGTAATGTAGTAGCCGATGGAGACGCCCAGGGTGTCGGCCGAGCCGACACTGGCGCCCGTGTTCGGAATGGACATGTTGACGGGCGTGCCGCCTGCGCTGTCGATCTTGAGCGGATCGCTGGTGTCCTGCGGCATGAAGCGGAACCAGCCGGTAGTGACGTAGAACGTATGTGCGGATTGTGCGTGTGCTGCCGTGAAACTGGCGAGCGCGGCGACCCCTGCCAGCGCCTGTTTTAATTTCATATTAATGCTCCTCCATGAAAGGCCCGCTCATTATGAACACAACGTTTGCAACAAACCATACGCGACCGTTAGAGCTTTTTTACTAGGCGCCGCGAGCTTTCCGCCGAAGCCGCATGCCAGCGAGAACTAGCGCTGGTGGGGCCTGGCGGGTCTGCGGGTATTCACCAACGGAACCAGGAAAATCGAGCATGGCACGGCTTGCACGTCTTTATGTTCCCGATCAGCCGCAGCATGTGATCCTGCGCGGACTCGATCAGCAGCCCGCGTTCGTCGATGACCAGGATTACGAACTGTTCATCGACTGCCTGAAGGCCGCGGCGCGCGATCATCATCTGGCGGTTCATGCGTGGGTTTTAATGCCCGGCGCGGTGCAACTGCTCGTCACGCCCTCCGACGAATCCAGCCTGCCTAAGGCAATGCAGGCGGTCGGCCGGCGCTACGTGGCGCATTTCAACCGGCGCTATGCGCGTCGCGGCACGCTCTGGGAGGGGCGCTACCGCGCGACGGTCATCGAGGGCGAGCGCTTCTTCCTGCTGGCGAGCCGCGTCGTCGAGCTCGCGCCAGTGCGCAACCATCTCGTCACGGCGCCCGAGGACTATCGGTGGTCGAGCTACCGCCATCACATCGGTCTCACCGTCGACAGCCTCATCACCGACCATCCCCTGTACTGGGCGCTCGGCAACACGCCGTTCGAGCGTCAGCGCGCGTATCGCGAACTCTGCGAGCAGGCGCTCGACGAACGCGAAACCACGCAGCTCATGCAGGCCACGCTCAAGGGCTGGGTGCTCGGCAGTGACACTTATCGCGATTGGGCGTCGCGCACAGCGAACCGGCGCGTCTCGCCGCTGCCGCGCGGGCGCCCGCGCAAGGTGCGCGAAGCGCCTGCCCCTGCGGCGGCTCCAGGCGCAATGGGTGCGGCGGCCACAGCGAGCGCGGCTTCGGCACCTGCGGCCGGATCGGGCGGCGGTGGAGGTGGCGGGCAATCTGTCCCCCATTCACCTTCGCACGCTAGTGTCAATCCGGCCGGCTCGACGTCGACGCATGGGAGTGGTCACGCCGGGAGTGGTTCAGCTACAACACCGGGTGCAAATCCTGGGGGACCGAGCAGCCATTCCGGTGGTTCGCAGGATTCCGGTGGCGGCGGTTCGGGAGGGCCGAGTTCGGAGCATGAGGAACGTAAGCCGGGCACCGGCACCCACTGATTGCTTTTCGGATCAAGTGTTTATGAGATAAACGGCATCTTCGGATGCCGTTTTCTTTTGCCCCAATTTGATATGGCACCATTAAAAAAATGTGCGGATGCACCAACTCGATAATTGGGGTTCGAACATCACGTTTTATTTGCATCCCCTTGATTCGTCGCGTATATTCGCCTTTCGGCTCTCCTGGGCGCATAACGCGGGAAGCACGTACTACCCCGCGCAACGCCGTACAGCGGTCACGCAAGCGGCGGGAATCAAAGAACACAACGGCTGGCAACAGCCTCACTCTGACGGTGTCCCCATGAACGATCACCAGCAGCGCGCCGCGGTGCCCGCCGCGCAAGGTCTCTATGACCCGCAAAACGAACACGACGCCTGTGGCGTCGGCTTCGTCGCCCATATCAAGGGCAAGAAGAGCCACGAAATCATTCAGCAAGGCCTGAAGATTCTCGAAAACCTCGACCACCGGGGCGCCGTGGGCGCCGATCCGCTGATGGGCGACGGCGCGGGCATCCTGATCCAGATTCCGGATGCGTTCTACCGTGAAGAGATGGCCAAGCAGGGCGTGACGCTGCCGCCGTTCGGCGAGTACGGCGTCGGCATGATCTTCCTGCCGAAGGAACACGCCTCGCGTCTCGCGTGCGAACAGGAACTCGAGCGCACGGTGCGCGCCGAAGGCCAGGTCGTGCTGGGCTGGCGCGACGTGCCGGTCGACCACACCATGCCGATTTCGCCGACGGTGAAGGCGAGCGAGCCGCTGATCCGTCAGATCTTCATCGGCCGCGGCAAGGACGTGATGGTCACGGACGCGCTCGAGCGCAAGCTGTACATCATCCGCAAGACCGCGAGCCACCGCATTCAGGCGCTCAAGCTCAAGCACGGCAAGGAATACTTCGTGCCGTCGTGCTCGGCGCGCACGGTCGTCTACAAGGGTCTGCTGCTGGCGGGTCAGGTCGGCGTGTACTACCGCGACCTGCAAGATGAGCGCGTCGTCTCGGCACTGGCGCTCGTGCACCAGCGCTTCTCGACGAACACGTTCCCGGCGTGGGAACTGGCTCACCCGTACCGCATGATCGCCCACAACGGTGAAATCAACACCGTGAAGGGCAACGTGAACTGGCTGAACGCCCGTACCGGCGCGATCGCCTCGCACGTGCTCGGCGACGACCTGCCCAAGCTCTGGCCGCTGATCTACCCGGGCCAGTCCGACACGGCCTCGTTCGACAACTGCCTCGAACTGCTGGTGATGGCAGGCTACCCGCTCGTCCACGCGATGATGATGATGATCCCGGAAGCCTGGGAACAGCACACGCTGATGGACGAGAACCGCAAGGCGTTCTACGAATACCACGCCGCGATGATGGAGCCGTGGGACGGCCCCGCTGCGATCGCCTTCACCGACGGCCGTCAGATCGGCGCGACGCTCGACCGTAACGGTCTGCGTCCGGCGCGCTATATCGTCACCGACGACGACCTGGTCATCATGGCGTCGGAAGCCGGCACGCTGCCGATTCCGGAGTCGAAGATCGTCAAGAAGTGGCGCCTGCAGCCGGGCAAGATGTTCCTGATCGACATGGAACACGGCCGCATCATCGACGACAAGGAACTCAAGGACAACCTCGCCAACGCCAAGCCGTACAAGAGCTGGATCGACGCCGTGCGCATCAAGCTCGACGAAATCGAGCCGAAGGCGGAAGACGTCGCGACCGCGCGCGCCGAAGCCGCCGCGCTGCTCGACCGTCAGCAGGCGTTCGGCTACACGCAGGAAGACCTCAAGTTCCTGATGGCGCCGATGGCGATGTCGGGTGAAGAGGCGGTTGGTTCGATGGGCAACGACTCGCCGCTGGCGGTCATGTCCAACAAGAACAAGACGCTCTACAACTACTTCAAGCAGCTGTTCGCGCAGGTCACGAACCCGCCGATCGACCCGATCCGTGAAAACATGGTGATGTCGCTCGTGTCGTTCATCGGCCCGAAGCCGAACCTGCTCGACACCAACAACATCAACCCGCCGATGCGTCTCGAAGTGTCGCAGCCGGTGCTCGACTTCAAGGACATCGCCAAGATCCGCGCGATCGAGCAGTACACGGGCGGCAAGTTCAGCAGCTACGAGCTGAACATCTGCTATCCGGTGGCCTGGGGCAAGGAAGGCATCGAAGCGCGTCTCGCGTCGCTGTGCGCGGAAGCCGTCGATGCGGTCAAGTCGGGCTACAACATCCTGATCGTGTCGGATCGCCGTGCGGACCGCGACAACGTCGCGATCCCGGCGCTGCTCGCCACCTCGGCAATCCACTCGCACCTCGTGCAGCACGGTCTGCGCACGAGCACGGGTCTCGTCGTGGAAACGGGTTCGGCGCGTGAAACGCACCACTTCGCGCTGCTCGCCGGTTTCGGCGCGGAAGCCGTGCACCCGTACCTCGCGATGGAAACGCTCGCGCAAATGGCGCAGGGCCTGAAGGGCGACCTGTCGGCGGACAAGGCCGTCTACAACTTCACCAAGGCGGTGGGCAAGGGCCTGCTCAAGGTGATGTCGAAGATGGGCATCTCGACGTACATGTCGTACACGGGCGCGCAGATTTTCGAAGCCGTGGGTCTGGCTGACGATCTCATCGCCAAGTACTTCAAGGGCACTGCCTCGAAGGTGGGCGGCATCGGCCTCTTCGAAGTGGCGGAAGAAGCGATCCGTCTGCACCGCGACGCATTCGGCGACAACCCGGTTCTCGCCAACATGCTCGACGCGGGCGGCGAGTACGCCTACCGCGTGCGCGGCGAAGACCACATGTGGACGCCGGACGCGATCGCCAAGCTCCAGCACTCGGCGCGCAGCAACTCGTATCAGACCTACAAGGAATACGCGCACCTGATCAACGATCAGACGAAGCGCCACATGACCTTCCGCGGTCTGTTCGAATTCCGTCTGGACCCGGCGCGCGCGATCTCGATCGACGACGTCGAGCCGGCCAAGGAAATCGTCAAGCGCTTTGCGACTGGCGCGATGTCGCTCGGCTCTATTTCGACCGAAGCGCACGCCACGCTGGCGGTTGCGATGAACCGCATCGGCGGCAAGTCGAACACGGGTGAGGGCGGCGAAGACGAGAAGCGCTACCGGAACGAGCTGCGTGGCATTCCGATCAAGAACGGCGACACGATGCGTTCGATCATCGGCGAAGAAGTCGTCAAGGACATCCCGCTGAAGGATGGCGACTCGCTGCGCTCGAAGATCAAGCAGGTCGCGTCGGGCCGCTTCGGCGTGTCGGCGGAGTACCTGTCGTCGGCTGATCAAATCCAGATCAAGATGGCGCAGGGCGCGAAGCCGGGCGAAGGCGGTCAGCTGCCGGGCCACAAGGTTTCGGAGTACATCGGCAAGCT
Source organism: Paraburkholderia sp. J7 (assembly GCF_905220155.1). Taxonomy (NCBI): domain Bacteria; kingdom Pseudomonadati; phylum Pseudomonadota; class Betaproteobacteria; order Burkholderiales; family Burkholderiaceae; genus Paraburkholderia; species Paraburkholderia sp. J7. The sequence goes on from NZ_CAJMYZ010000037.1 coordinate 21,166, forward strand.
GCGTTACTCGGTGCCGGGCGTGGGCCTCATCTCGCCGCCGCCGCACCACGACATCTACTCGATCGAAGACCTGGCGCAGCTCATTCACGATCTGAAGAACGTGAACCCGGTTTCGTCGATCTCGGTGAAGCTGGTGTCGGAAGTGGGCGTGGGCACGGTGGCAGCCGGTGTGGCGAAGGCCAAGGCCGACCACGTCGTGATCGCCGGTCACGACGGCGGCACGGGCGCTTCGCCGCTCTCGTCGCTCAAGCACGCTGGCACGCCTTGGGAACTCGGTCTGGCCGAAACCCAGCAAACGCTGGTGCTGAACCAGTTGCGCGGCCGTATCCGCGTGCAGGCCGACGGTCAGATGAAGACGGGCCGCGACGTGGTGATCGGCGCGCTGCTCGGCGCGGACGAATTCGGCTTTGCGACGGCGCCGCTCGTCGTCCAGGGCTGCATCATGATGCGCAAGTGCCACCTGAACACCTGCCCGGTCGGCGTCGCGACGCAAGATCCGGTGCTGCGCGCGAAGTTCTCGGGCCAGCCCGAGCACGTCGTCAACTTCTTCTTCTTCATCGCTGAAGAAGTGCGCGAAATCATGGCGCAACTCGGTATCCGCAAGTTCGACGACCTGGTCGGCCGCGCGGATCTGCTCGACACGCGCCGTGGCGTGGAACACTGGAAGGCGAAGGGTCTGGACTTCTCGCGCGTGTTCTATCAGCCGTCGGTTGGCGAGGAAGTCGCCCGTAAGCACGTGGATACGCAAGACCACGGCCTGGACCGCGCGCTCGATCACACGCTGATCGAGAAGGCCAAGGCCGCGATCGAAACGGGCGAGCATGTGTCGTTCATTCAGCCGGTGCGCAACGTGAACCGCACGGTCGGCGCGATGCTTTCGGGCGTTGTCGCGAAGAAGTACGGCCACGACGGTCTGCCGGAAGACACGATCCATATCCAGTTGAAGGGTACGGCGGGTCAGAGCTTCGGCGCGTTCCTCGCACGCGGCATCACGCTGGATCTCGTGGGCGACGGCAACGACTACGTTGGCAAGGGCCTGTCGGGCGGCCGCATCATCATCCGTCCGACCAACGACTTCCGCGGCAAGTCCGAAGAAAACATCATCTGCGGCAATACGGTGATGTACGGCGCACTCGAAGGCGAAGCCTTCCTGCGCGGCGTGGCGGGCGAGCGTTTCGCGGTGCGTAACTCGGGCGCGACGGCGGTTGTCGAAGGCACGGGCGACCACGGCTGCGAATACATGACGGGCGGCACGGTGGTCGTGCTCGGCGAAACGGGTCGTAACTTCGCGGCAGGCATGTCGGGCGGTATCGCCTACGTGTACGACGCGGACGGTACCTTCGCCGGCAAGTGCAACAAGTCGATGGTCGCGCTCGACCCGGTCCTGCAACAGGCCGAACAGGAACGCACCGTGGACCGCGCACTGTGGCACACGGGCCAGACCGACGAAGCGCTGCTCAAGGGACTCGTCGAGCGTCACTTCCAGTTCACGGGCTCGCCGCGTGCGAAGGCGCTGCTCGAAAACTGGGATGCGGCGCGACGCCAGTTCGTGAAGGTGTTCCCGACGGAATACAAGCGCGCACTGGGCGAACTCGGCGCGAAGAAGGCAAGCCAGGAAGAACTGGCCGCTTAAGCCGCGACGAAGCGATTCCAAGACGACGAAGCGCCCGCCGCGCGACAAGGTACGCGGCGGCGGGCGCGGTCCCCTCACCGAATAGATAGAGATAGACGAGAACCCTATGGGTAAGGCAACCGGTTTTCTCGAGTTCGAGCGCCAGCATGAGGCGTACGAAGCACCGCTCACGCGCGTGAAGCACTACAAGGAATTCGTGGCGGCGCTCTCCGACGCCGACGCGAAGGTCCAGGGCGCGCGCTGCATGGACTGCGGCATCCCGTTCTGCAACAACGGCTGCCCGGTCAACAACATCATTCCGGACTTCAACGACCTCGTGTTCCGCCAGGACTGGAAGAGCGCGATCGATGTCCTGCATTCCACGAACAATTTCCCCGAGTTTACGGGCCGCATTTGCCCGGCGCCCTGCGAAGCGGCGTGCACGCTCGGCATCAACGACGATCCCGTCGGCATCAAGTCGATCGAGCACGCGATCATCGACAAGGCCTGGACCGAAGGCTGGGTCGAGCCGCAAGTCGCGAAGCACAAGACGGGCAAGAAGGTCGCCGTGGTCGGTTCGGGCCCCGCAGGCCTCGCCGCCGCGCAGCAACTCGCGCGCGCCGGCCATGACGTGACGGTGTTCGAGAAGAACGACCGCGTCGGCGGCCTGCTGCGCTACGGCATCCCCGACTTCAAGCTGGAAAAGTGGCTGATCGACCGCCGCATGCGCCAGATGGAAGCCGAAGGCGTGACGTTCCGCACCAACGTGTTCATCGGCAAGGGCGAACTGCCTGCCTGGATCGGCAACACGGCGAAGGAAACCGTCTCGCCGGACGAGCTGAAGGAACAGTTCGACGCGGTCGTGATCGCGGGCGGTTCGGAAACGCCGCGCGACCTGCCGGTGCCGGGCCGCGAACTCGAAGGCATCTACTACGCCATGGAGTTCCTGCCGCAGCAGAACAAGGTCAACGCCGGCGACAAGCTGCCGAACCAGCTCGTCGCGAAGGGCAAGCACGTCGTGGTGATCGGCGGTGGCGATACGGGCTCCGACTGCGTGGGCACCTCGAACCGTCACGGCGCGAAGAGCGTCACGCAGTTCGAACTGCTGCCGCAGCCGCCCGAGGAAGAGAACAAGCCGCTCGTGTGGCCGTACTGGCCGATCAAGCTGCGCACGTCGTCGTCGCACGAGGAGGGCTGCTCGCGCGACTGGGCGGTCGCGACCAAGCGCCTTGAAGGCAAGAACGGCAAGGTCGAGAAGCTGATCGCCGCGCGCGTGGAGTGGAAGGACGGCAAGATGGTCGAAGTGCCGGGTTCGGAATTCGAAATGAAGGCCGATCTCGTGCTGCTCGCCATGGGCTTCACGCAGCCGGTTTCGCCGGTGCTCGAAGCATTCGGCGTCGAGAAGGATGCGCGCGGCAACGTGCGTGCCGCGACCGAAGGCGAGAAGGCCTACTACACGTCGGTCGACAAGGTCTTCACCGCCGGCGACATGCGCCGTGGCCAGTCGCTCGTGGTGTGGGCGATCCGCGAGGGCCGTCAGTGCGCACGTTCCGTCGACGCCTACCTGATGGGTAGCTCGGAGCTGCCGCGCTAAATCCGGTGTGCCCCGCAATAGACGGGACACACGGGAGACGGCAGGAGACGCAACGACAGAAGCCGGGCACCCGCGAGGGTGACCCGGCTTTTTTACGTGCGTGCCACTCAGCCTGACAGACAGGGTTACCATGACGCGATTGCCTGACCGAACGAGGCCCGCCGATCATGTCCGAAGCCCGCGAGACCGATCGTGACACGCAGCAATGGCGGCGCTGCTTCATCGCGCTTGCGCCCACTGCGGCGTCGCGCGATGCGCTCGCCGCGCTGGACGTGCCGTCCAACGCACGGCGCGTGCCTTACGCCCAGCTCCATCTGACGGTGACGTTCATCGGCGCGATGTCGTTCGACCAGGGCGACGTGCTCTCGCGGCGGCTCGCGGAGCACGCGCTGCTCATTCCGCCCGCGCCGGTCACGCATATCGAATGCTGGCCGGGACGCGCGCATCCGCGCCTCATGGTGGCCGTGCTCGCGATGTCGGATGCATTCACGGCGCTCGACTGGGGCGTGCGCTCGCTAATGGGAGACGTGGGATTGCCGCTCGACGCGCGAGCGTTCCGGCCGCACGTGACGCTTGCGCGTTTCGCTCGCGACGCCGTGGGTGCACCTGCGGTAAGTGGCGGCGAAGCGCTGCCGCCGTTGTGCTTCGAGTCGCTGGTGCTGTATTCGAGCACGCTCGCGAAGCAGGGCGCGCGCTACGAGGCGTTGGCGAGCGTTGCGCTCGAGTGAGCGCGCAGCCGCGCGTTGGCGTGCCTGCCGCCGCTTGGTGGCGACTTATTGACGATACCGCGCCAGCGTCAAACCATCGAGATCGATTTCCGGCGAGCGCTGCGTGACGAGGTCCGCGAGTACGCGGCCCGAGCCCATCGACATCGCCCAGCCGGTCGAGCCGTGGCCGACGTTCAGCCACAGGCCATCGACGCCCGACGTGCCCAAGAGCGGCGCGCCGTCCGGCACCATGGGCCGCCTTCCCACCCAGAATTGCGCCGACGACGGCGTTGCCGCGTGCGGGAACCAGTCGTCGAGCACTTTCATGAGCGTCTGCAGCGCCTGCTCGCGCAGCGTCGCGCGGTGGTCGCCCAGCTCCGCAGTGCCCGCCACGCGCAGGTACGGGCCGAAGCGCGTGATCGCCGTCTTGAGCGATTCGTCCATGAGCGCGGCGCGCGGAGCCTTTTGTTCGTCGACCACGGGCAGCGTGGCTGAATACCCTTTCACCGGATACAGCGGCACGCGCACGCCCAGCGGCGCGACCAGCGCCGCGCTCTCCACGCCCAGCGCGACCACTACGGCGTCCGCGGCGAGCGTGTAGGGCGTATCGTCGGCGGGCTCGTTGCGCTCGGCCGGGCGCAGGACCTCGGCCGGCGCGCGGCGCTGCTCGCGCCGGTCCTTGCGGTTGTTCGCCTTGCGGCGGCCGGGCACCGCCCGCACGCGCACGCCGTTCACCCTGCCGCCCGCGGCTTCGAGCGCGAGCACCTCGGTATCGAACAGAAACGTCACGCCGCGCGCTTCGCATACGGAGCGCAGTTCGCGCGTGAAGCGTGCGCAGTCGCCGGCCTCGTCTTCCGGGAGATAGACGCCCGCCACCGGTTTCACGCGCGACCACGCGAGCCCCGGCTCGACCTGCGCGCAGGCGGCGGCATCGAGCTCGCGATAGACGATGCCTGCATCGCGCAGCACGCCGAGCGCCGGTTGCGCGAGTTCGAGGTCGTACTCGCTGCGAAAGAGCTGCAGATAGCCCTGGCTGCGCCCGTACTCGAACGCGTGTGTGGCGCGAAACGCGTGCAGGCATTCGCGGCTGTAATAGGCGATGCGCTGCATGCGCTGCTTGTTCACGCGAAAGCGCGCGAGATCGCATTCGCGCAGCCAGCGCGCGATCCAGCGCCACTGCGCGGCGTCGAGCGTCGGCCGGAAGATGAGCGGCGAGGTGGGCTTGAGCAGATATTTGATGAGCTTTGCGGGCATGCCCGGCGCGGCCCACGGCGTGACATAGCCGGGCGCGATGACGCCGGCGTTGCCGAAGCTCGTGCCGAGCGCGACGCCCGGCTCCCGTTCGACGACGGTGACGTCGCAGCCTCGTTCGCTCAAATAATACGCAGTAGCGACGCCGATCACACCGGCGCCGAGGACGATCGTTTTCATGCCGGTCGCACAACAGGGAGGGACGGTCGGTATTGCAGCATGTTCGCGCTCATCGTGCAGTGGACTCCGCAGCCGGGCGCTCGCCCGCAGCAGCAGGCACTTCCTCGGTCAGCACTTTGCCCTTCGTTTCCGGCAGACACAGCGCCGCGACGATCACGAGCAGATAGCCTGCGCCGGCCACCGCGCCGATCGCTTTCACGAGCGAGGTGGTTTGCGCGAACACGCCCACCAGAATGGGGAAAAACGAGCCGAGGCCGCGCCCGAGGTTGTAGCAGAAGCCCTGACCCGAGCCGCGGATCGCGTTCGGGTAGAGCTCGGAGAGATACGCGCCCACGCCCGCGAAAATGCCTTGCACGACGATGCCGAGCGGAAAGCCGAGCAGGAGCATGGCGGTGTCGGTAATGGGCAGCATCGTATAGGCCATGCCGAGCGCAAACGAGCCGATGGCGAACAGGACGAACGAGGCGCGCCGCCCGATCTTGTCGCAGAGAATCGCGCCGACGATATAGCCCGTGAACGAGCCGACGATCAGCACGATCAGATAGCCACTCGTGTTGAACACCGAGAGGTGGCGCACCGTCTTGAGGTAGGTGGGCAGCCACGTGGTGATCGCGTAGTAGCCGCCGAGCATGCCGGTGCACAGCGCGCTGCCGAGCATGGTGGTGGCCAGATGCGCGGGCGAAAAGATCTGCATGAAGTGGCTGTGCGTCGCGCCGCTTTCGCGCGCGCGGCGCGTGGCGACGAACACGTCGGGATCGCTCACGTTGCGGCGCACGTAGAGAATCCACAGCGCCGGCAAGATGCCGATCCAGAAACACGCGCGCCATGCGTATTCCTCGGGGAGCAGGGCGAAGAAGGCCCAGTAGAGGATGGCGGCCGCGCCCCAGCCGACCGACCAGCTGCTCTGCACCGTGCCCACGGCTTTGGCGCGATGCTGCGGCGAGCGGATCGTTTCGGCCATCATCATCGTGACGACCGTCCATTCGCCGCCAAAGCCGATGCCCTGCAGCGTGCGCGTGGCGAGCAGTTGCCAGAACGAATGCGTGAAGCCGGAGAGGCAGGTGAAGACCGCGAAGGTGGCGATGGTCCACTGCAGCACGCGCACGCGGCCGTAGCGGTCGGCGAGGATGCCGGCGAGCCAGCCGCCGACGGCCGAGGAGATCAGCGAGCTGGTCGCGATCATGCCGGCCTCGCTCTTGGTCATGCCCCAGGTCGCGATGAGCGTCGGGATCAGGAACGAGTAGATCATGAAGTCGAACGCGTCGACGGCGTAGCCGCCGAAACCCGCGTAGAGCGTGCGCCGCTCGCGCGCGTTCAACTCGGTGAACCATTGAAAGTAGCCCATCGCGTGTCTTCCCCCATATTTGTTGTGCGCGCAACGAGCTGCGTGAGCGGCGCGTGCGGCGCTTGCGACCCGGCTGGCGCAAACGCCCTGGGTGACGTGTGCGCTCGACGCTGGCGGGCTGCGCGGTGCGACGCCGCCCGTCTCCGGTGTGCTGGATGGGTATTTTACGGTGCGAAAGCGTACTGAGGCGAGGGGCAATTTGGGGCGCCCGCCATCGTCTCGTTCCGATGTTTAGTTCGATAGCAAGCGAACGATGGCGGCGCGCCGCACGCCGCTACAGCGTGAGCCCGCCATCGACGTGGATCACCTGGCCTGTGACGTGGCGCGCGGCATCCGAAAGCAGGAAGGCGATAAGTTCGGCAACATCGGCGGGGTCGGCCACGTGGCCGAGCGGCGTTTCCTGCGCCGCGCGCTCCCACACCGGCGCGTTTTCTGGCGTAGGGCCTTTGTCCTTGCGCGTATAGCCGGGCGCGACGCAGTTCACGGTCACACCGTGCGGCGCCAGCTCCGCGGCGGCGGTTTTCGCCAGCGACTCAAGCGCGGCCTTCGCTGCGGCAGTCGCAGCGAACGGCGCGCCGGCGCGGTAGCGGTGCGCGACGAACGAACTGAGCGCGACCACGCGGGCACGGGCCGAGCGTTCCAGCGCCGGCTGCGCGCGTTGCACGAGCGCAGCGAACGCGGCGGGCATGGCCGCGAATGCGCCTTCGAGCGACGCGGCGTCGAGCGCGGCGAGCGTCTGGCGCTGCGCATGCCCGGCGTTGGCCACGATTTGGTCGAGCGCGCCGAAGTGCGCAAGCGTGGCATCAACGAGTGCCGCTGCGTTGCCGCGCTCCGCGAGATCGCCGCAGGTTGTGGCGCAGATCGCGCCCCGCTGCTCACAGTCCGCCATGACGGTCATGAGACGGGCGCGCGACGCCTCGTCCGCGCCGCGCGCGTGCAGCATCAACGAAACATCTGGCGCTGCGATGCGACGCGCGAGCGCCGCACCGATACCCGAGCCCGCGCCCGTGATCAGCACGACGCGCGCCGCGCTTGCGCTCACGCGGCAACCCGCTCTTCAGGCATACGCTCGATCTCGAGCGTTTCGTGGTGGTACGCCGCAAGCGACTCGCGGTGCGCCACGCTCACGATCGCTGCCTTCGGCAGGCGCTCCACGAACAGCTTGTAGAGACGGCTTTCGTTGTCGGGGTCGAGCGCGCTCGTTGCTTCGTCGAGGAACAGATAGTCGGGTTTGTGCAGCAGCACGCGCGCGCCCGCAAGGCGTTGCTGCTCGCCCGGCGAGAGCACGCGCGTCCAGTGCGCCGATTCGCCGAGACGATCCGCATATTCTTCGAGGCGGCAGGCGCGCAGCGCTTCGCGGCAATCTTCGTCGCTATAGTCGTCGGCGGGCGAGGGGTAGGTGAGCGCTGCCTTGAGCGTGCCGATGGGCAGATAGCTCTGCTGCGGGATGAACATCATGCGTGCATCGACAGGCGCGTCGATCGAGCCTTCACCGAACGGCCAGAGGCCCGCGAGCGCGCGCATGAGCGTGCTCTTGCCTGCGCCCGAGGGGCCACGCACGAGCCAGCGCGAACCTGGCTTGATGGCGATGTCGCGCACTTCGGAAAGCGGCATGCCGTTGGGCAGCGCGAGCTTGAGGTGCTCGGTGGCGAGCTCGTTGCTGTCGATGAAGTGCAGGTTGATGCCGCCGTGCTCGGTGGCGGGCGAGACCGATTCCTTCAGGCGCGGCGAGTGCACCACACGCACGAATTCGCGCAGACGATTCACGGTGGCGCGCCATTCGACCAGCGTGGAGTAACTGTTGATGAACCACGAGAACGAATCGCTCACGGTGCCGAATGCCTGCGAAATCTGCATGAGCACGCCGAACGTGAAGGCGCCCGCGAAGTAGCGCGGCGCGGCCACCACGAGCGGGAAGATGATGGCGATCTGGCCGTAGAAGCTCAGCACGAAGGTGAGGCGCTTCGTGTACTTCATCACGCGCCACCAGTTCTCTCGGATGTGCTGGAAGAGGCCTTGCGCGTTGCCGCGCTCCGTGTCCATGCCGTCGTAGAGGGCGATCTGCTCGGCGTTCTCGCGCAGGCGGATCAGGCCGAAGCGGAAGTCCGCCTCCACCTTTTGTTGCTGGTAGTTGATCGACACGAGCGGGTGGCCGACCTTCTGGATCACGAGCGAGCCGAACACGGCGTAGAGCGCGGCGGCCCAGACCATGTAGCCGGGAATCGCGAGCGGCGTGCCGCCCAGCGTGATCGTGAGCGCACCCGCGAGCGTCCACAGGATCGTGATGAACGAGATCAGCGTGACGACCGTGGAGAGCAGGTCGAGCGTGAGCGAGAGCGTGGTCGTGGCGAACGACTGGAGGTCGTCGCTGATCCGCTGGTCGGGGTTATCGGCGAGGCGGTCGCGCTCGATGCGGTAGAACGCGCCCTTGCCGAGCCAGTCGCTCAGAAAGCGCGTGGTGAGCCACTGGCGCCAGCGAAACCCGAGCATCTGGCGCAGATACCGGCCATACACCGCGAGGATGATGAAGCCGAACGCCAGTTCGGTGAAGGTCATCAACAGCGGCGGAAAGCGCTTGACGTCCTTGGCCTGCAACGCGTTGTAGAACTCCGCGCTCCAGCCGTTGAGCCGCACGTTGATCCACACGACGAGCAGGTTCATCACGATGATCGCGACGAGCAGCCCCCAGGCGATCCAGCGTTCCTCGGAGACCCAGTAGGGCTTGATCAGGCTCCACGCGGTGATCTTCTGGTGCTCGTTCTGATCGGGCGTGGCGCGGGCAGGTTGATTGGTCATGTGCATCCTGAAGGTGTGGCCGCCCGCTGGGGGCATGCGCTGCGTGCCGCATGGCGGCTGCGGTGCAGCGATTTTTGCAGCGATTCTGTCGCCGGGCGCTTAAGTGAGTCTTAATGAGCAAAAAGCGGAGACAAAAGCGCACGCCGGCGCCGCCGTAGCGTGGCGCTCATTGTCTCACCGCGCGGGCTCGTGAGGCGAAAGCGGCGGGTTCAGGCCATTGTGCCAGAGCAGGAGGCCCGTTCCGCCGAGGTTTGCGGGCCGCGCGCCTTTTGTGGTCTAATCGACCTTGACGAAACAGGGGTGCTTCACCGGTATGCGGGGCATGCCGTACTGAGGCTGAGAGAGACCCTTCGCACCCGATCCGGGTAATACCGGCGCGGGAAGTTTCCAGAAAGTCTTACCGGAGCGCCCAGCATTTGCTCGGGCGCCAGGATTCCCGCCGGGCTGCGCTTTGGGCGCACGGGTTCGTACGAATTCCTTATCGGGACGTACGGGCCGTCTGCGCCGCATAGCCTCCACGGTCGGCCTTGCCAGCCGGTTTCGTCCTTGGGTACGTCTGCTGCTGCCGTACGGAAAGGATACGATGACCGCCTATTCTCTTTGTTCCCCGATTTTTATCGCGTTCGCGCTGCGTGACGGAGCGTCGTCATGAGTCGCGCCCATCACCGTAGTGCGGGCAGCGTGCCCGACTTCGCCGTGCTCGGCGGCGGTCTGAGCGGCCGGCTCGTCGCATGGCGGCTCGCTGGCTCCGGCCATCGCGTCGCGCTCTACGAGCGTGGCGGCCCCGAAGGCGGCGAGGCCGCGGCCTGGGTCGCGGCGGCCATGCTCGCGCCGCTCGCGGAGGCCGCCGTGGCCGAGTTGCTCATCACCGAGCTTGGTGTCGCGTCGCTCGAAACCTGGCCGCGCATCCTGGCCGAGTTGCCGGAGCCCGTGTTCTTCCAGCGCAATGGCACGCTCGTGGTCTGGCATACCGCCGATCGCACCGAAGCCCCGCTCTTCGAGCGCCGCGTGCGCGCCAACGCGCCGCGTTCGCTGGCCGACGCGAACTTCGTCGCGCTCGCCGGCGCGCAGCTCGACGCCGCCGAACCGGCGCTCGCCGGGCGCTTCGCGCGCGGCTGGCTGCTCGAAGGCGAGGGCCAGCTCGACAATCGCCAGGCGTTGGCCGCGCTGGCGGCGGGGCTGGCCGAGCGCGGCGTGCAAACGCACTGGCACACCACGGTCGACGAGGCTAATCCGCCGCCCGCGCGCGTGACGATCGACTGTCGCGGGCTAGGCGCCAAACCTGTGCTGCCGGGTTTGCGCGGCATTCGCGGCGAGGTCGCGCGCGTGCACGCGCCGGGCATCACGCTCACGCGCCCCGTGCGGCTTTTGCATCCGCGCTATCCGCTCTATATCGCGCCCAAGGAGAACGACGTCTTCGTGATCGGCGCGACCGAGATCGAAGGCGAGGACCGTTCGCCCGTGAGCGTGCGCTCGGCGCTCGAGCTGCTGAGCGCGGCGTTTGCGGTGCATCCGGCGTTCGGCGAGGCGCGCATCCTCGAATTGAACACGCAGTGCCGCCCGACGCTGCCCGACCACCGCCCGGCGCTCATCTGGGACGGCAAGACCACGCTGCGCGTGAACGGTCTCTACCGTCACGGCTTCATGATCGCGCCGGAAGTCGCCGACGAAGCCGCGCGCATTGCGCAAGCGCTGCTCGACGCGCGCGTGAACGACGCCGAGTCCTTCGAGTCGCTGCGCCGCGCGTCGCGCTGGAGCGAGATGCTGCACGCGCAGGGCGCACACGAGCCGGCGTGACGCATCGCCAGAATCAAACCGTAGTCTGAGAACGTATTTGCCATGGACATTCATATCAACCAGAAGCCGATCACGCTGCCCGAGGGCGCGACTGTCGCCGATGCGCTCGCTGCATTCGGCGCGCGTCCGCCGTTCGCCGTCGCGTTGAATGGCGATTTCGTGGCGCGCGCCCAGCATGGCGCTCGCTCGCTCCAGGCGGGCGACCGCCTCGACGTCGTGAGCCCCGTGGCCGGTGGCTGAGCCTCGCTCGCCCAGGCCACCGGTCGCGCGCATCGCATGTATCGCGAGCGCTTTCACGACACCGCCCAAGGATTCCAACCCATGACCATCACACCCACCGCCGACGCGCTCACGCTCTACGGCGAAACCTTCGCGAGCCGCGTGCTGCTTGGCACGTCGCGCTATCCGTCGCTGCAGTCGCTCGCCGACTCGATGGCGGCCGCGCGCCCCGGCATGATCACCGTCGCGCTGCGCCGCCAGATGAACGAGGGCACCGCCGAAGCGGGCTTTTTCGATCTGCTCAAGCGCCAGGGCGTGCCGCTCCTGCCGAACACGGCTGGCTGCCTCACCGTCAACGAGGCGGTCACGACCGCACATATGGCGCGCGAAGTCTTCGAAACCGACTGGATCAAGCTCGAACTGATCGGCGACGACTACACGCTGCAGCCCGACCCGGTCGGCCTGATCGAGGCCGCAGCGCGCCTCGTGAAGGACAGCTTCAAGGTGCTGCCGTACTGCACCGAGGACCTCGTGATCGGCCGCCGTCTGCTCGACGCGGGCTGCGAAGCGCTCATGCCATGGGGCGCCCCGATCGGCACCGGCAAGGGCGTGATCAATCCGTACGGTCTGCGCGTGCTGCGCGAGCGCTTGCCTGATGTGCCGCTGATCGTCGATGCGGGTCTCGGCGTGCCGTCGCATGCCTGCCAGGTGATGGAGTGGGGCTTCGACGGCGTGCTGCTCAATACGGCCGTTTCGCAGGCCACGCACCCCGAGGCGATGGCGCGTGCGTTCGCGCTGGGGGTCGAGGCGGGGCGCGCCGCGTTTCTAGCCGGGCCGATGGCCGAGCGCGAGGCGGCGGTTGCGAGCACGCCCGTGGTTGGCATGCCGTTCTGGCACCAGGATGGAGACAAGCGATGACTGAAACGCTGCGACTGCAGGACCGCGAACTGTTCTGGCCGCCCGCCGACGAACTGACCGAAACGGCGGAGCGCATCCGCGCACGCCTCGGCGACTGGCAGCCCACGCATGCGCCGTGGCGCATCTGTCTCACGCCGCCTGACGCGCCCAACGGCGGCGATCTCATCATCGTCACCGACGCGGCGCCGCATCTGACCCACATCGCGCGCTGGATGACCGACGGCGCGGGCGTGATCGAAGCCGCCGGCGAGAACCCGAAGGCCGCGCGCGCCACGTTGCATCTGGGCGGCGAGCGCTACGCGCTCGAAGGCGAGCTGGCGGAAGACTGGATCCCCGCGCTGGCGGCGTTCCTCGACTGCGGGTTCGACCCGCACGACGCGCTCGTGCTCGCGCTCGCCTGGCGCGACGGCGACGAAGAGCGGGCCGACGCCTGGCCCGTCGACATCAAGCGCTTTCCGCGCGTGCTGGGCCTGCCTGCCGCGCCTGCGCAGCCGTTCGCACCGTGCCCCGCGAAGCTTGGCCTGTATCCGGTGCTGCCGACGGCCGACTGGGTCGAGCGCGTGCTCGACTACGGCGTGAAGACGGTGCAGTTGCGCAGCAAGCAACCGAAATCCCCTGCGCTCGCGAACGAAATCGAGCGCTGCGTCGCGGCGGGCCGCAAGCACGACGCGCAGCTTTTCATCAACGATCACTGGCAGGAGGCCGTCGCGGCCGGCGCCTACGGCGTGCACCTCGGCCAGGAAGACCTGCGCGAAGCCGACCTCGGCGCGATCGCGGCGGCAGGCGTGCGCCTTGGCCTGTCGACGCACGGCTACTTCGAAATGCTCACGGCGCTCCATTTCCGTCCGAGCTACCTCGCATGCGGCGCCGTCTTCGCCACCACGACCAAGGCGATGCCCACGGCGCCCCAGGGCCTCGCGCGTCTCGCCCGCTACGTGAAACTGCTGGACGGCGTCGTGCCGATGGTGGCGATCGGCGGCATCGACGGCAATGTGCTGCCGGAAGTGCTCGCCACGGGCGCGGGCAGCGCGGCGGTGGTGCGCGCGGTGACCGAGGCGGCCGATCCGGCTGCCGCGGTTGCTGCATTGCGCAACGCGTTTACGCAATAATGGTCCGCCCTGGCTTGGAGGCTGCGCCGCGTGCGCACCCTCCGGCCAGGGGGCCGCAACCCGCAGTAGCGGGTGGCGCGGCTTACATCAACGGATCAGGGTGCGTCACGGCAGGTTTTACACGATGGCCCTATAATCCCGCCTTCGTGTAAATGGACAGTCAGCCACGTGCCCTCAACCTCTGAGACCCTACTGGAACTGCGCGACGTCGACTTCGGCTACGGCGATCGGCTCGTCCTGTCCGGCCTGAACATGCGCTTCCCGCGCGGTCAGGTGGTGGCAGTCATGGGCGGTTCCGGTGGCGGAAAAACGACAGTGCTGCGCTTGATCGGCGGCCTCGTTCGCGCCCAGCGCGGCCAGGTGCTGTTCGGCGGGCAGGACGTCGGCGCGCAATCGCGCGACGGCCTCTACGCCCTGCGCCGCAAGATGGGCATGCTCTTCCAGTTCGGCGCGCTCTTCACCGACATGTCGGTATTCGAGAACGTGGCTTTCGCGCTGCGCGAGCACACCGATCTTCCCGAAGAGCTGATCCGCGACCTCGTGCTCATGAAGCTCAACGCCGTCGGCCTGCGCGGCGCGCGCGACCTCGCGCCGTCGGAAATCTCGGGCGGCATGGCGCGCCGCGTCGCGCTCGCCCGCGCCATCGCGCTCGACCCCGAACTCATGATGTACGACGAGCCGTTCGCGGGTCTCGACCCGATTTCGCTCGGCATCACCGCGAACCTCATCCGCACGCTCAACGACGCGCTCGGCGCGACCTCGATCCTCGTCACGCACGACGTGCCCGAGTCGTTCGCGATCGCCGACTACGTATATTTCGTCGCGAACGGCCGCGTGCAGGCCGAGGGCACGCCCGACGAACTGCGCGCCTCGACCGATCCGATCGTGCGCCAGTTTATCGACGGCGCGCCGGACGGCCCGTTCCGGTTCCATTACCCGTCGAACCAGCCGCTCGCAGCGGACTTCGGCATCGGCGGAGGCCACTCATGATCGGCGCCATCAGCTCGATCGGGCGTACGGTGCTCGAAACCATCGCGCGTGCGGGGCACGCCACGCGCTTTTTCGTGCGCCTCGTCCTCGAATTCTTTCCGCTGCTGCGCCGGCCGCGCCTTGTCACGAAGCAGATCCACTTCGTCGGTAATTATTCGCTGTTGATCATTGCCGTGTCGGGCCTGTTCGTGGGCTTCGTGCTTGGCCTGCAGGGCTACTACACGCTCAACCGCTACGGCTCCGAGCAGGCGCTCGGGCTGCTGGTCGCGCTCTCGCTCGTGCGTGAACTCGGGCCCGTCGTCACCGCGCTGTTGTTCGCGGGCCGCGCAGGCACGTCGCTCACGGCCGAGATCGGCCTCATGAAAGCGGGCGAGCAGCTCACGGCCATGGAAATGATGGCCGTGGACCCCGTGCGCGTGGTGGTCGCGCCGCGCATGTGGGCGGGCGTGATCGCCATGCCGATCCTCGCGGCTATCTTCAGCGCGGTCGGCATTCTGGGCGGCTACGTGGTCGGCGTGCTGCTGATCGGCGTGGACGCCGGCGCGTTCTGGTCGCAAATGCAGGGCGGCGTGGACGTCTGGGCAGACGTGGGCAACGGCGTGATGAAGAGCATCGTGTTCGGCTTCGCCGTGACCTTCACCGCGCTCTATCAGGGCTACGAGGCGAAGCCCACGCCTGAAGGCGTGTCGCGCGCGACCACGAAGACGGTCGTGTACGCGTCGCTCGCGGTGCTCGGCCTCGACTTCCTGCTCACCGCGCTGATGTTCAGCTAAAGACGCCGGGCAGTGACCCGGCCGCGCGGCGTGCGTATCAGCGTCGCCGCAACGGATTCTCATTGGGATGACGATGAAAAAGAATGCTCTCGACTTTTGGGTCGGCCTGTTTGTGGTGCTGGGCTTTATCGCGCTGCTGTTTCTTGCGCTGAAGGCCGGCAACATGAGTTCGCTGTCGTTCCAGTCCACCTACCCGGTGAAGCTCAAGTTCGACAATATCGGCGGACTCAAGCCGCGTGCTCCGGTGAAGAGCGCCGGCGTGACCGTGGGCCGCGTGGCCTCGATCGGCTTCGACTCGAACACCTATCAGGCGCTGGTGACGATCAACCTCGACCAGCAATACCAGTTTCCGAAGGACACGTCGGCGAAGATCCTGACGTCCGGCCTGCTCGGCGAGCAGTACATCGGACTCGAGCCGGGCGGCGACTCGGAAATGCTCAAGGCCGGCGACACCATTTCGATGACGCAGTCGGCCATCGTGCTCGAAAACCTGATCGGCCAGTTCCTCTATAGCAAGGCGGCCGATTCGGGCGCCGCCAAGCCGTCCAGCGGCGCGAGCACGGATGCGGCGCCTGCTGCGGCACCCGCGCCGGCCCCGGCGTCGGCACCGGCGTCGGCACCGGCGGCTTCGGCGGCCCAATAAGAAGGAGAACAAGAATGACGACCATACGCATGCGCGCCATTACGATTGGCGTCGCAGCGCTTGCACTCGGGGGCTGTTCGACAGTGCAGACGCCGTCCAAGGACGATCCGTGGGAAGGCTTCAACCGCACGATCTACACGTTCAACGACAAGGTTGATACCTACGCGCTTAAGCCGGTGGCGCAGGGCTATGTGAAGGTCACGCCGCAACCTGTGCGTGACAGCGTGACGAACTTCTTCGCGAACATTGGTGACGTTTACAACGCGGCGAACAACTTCCTGCAGTTGAAGATCACCGATGGTGTCGAGGACATCATGCGGATCGTGATCAACACGGTCTTCGGCCTGGGCGGCCTGTTCGACGTCGCGACGCTCGCGAAGCTGCCCAAGCACAACCAGGACTTCGGCCTCACACTCGGTCACTATGGCGTGCCGCCGGGCCCGTACCTCGTGCTGCCGCTGTTCGGTCCGAGCACGGTGCGTGACGGCGTGGGCCTCGTGCCCAACTACTTCATCAATCCGCTCACCTACGTGGATCCGGCCGCGCTCTCGTGGGGCCTTTACGGCCTGAACGTGGTGAGCACGCGCGCCAACCTGCTGGGCGCGAGCGACCTGCTTGAAGGCGCGGCGATCGACAAGTATTCGTTCATCCGCAACGCCTATTTGCAGCGCCGCCGCTATCTGCTGTCGGATGGCCGTGCGTCTGACAACAATCTGCCGGACTACGGCGATGGCGCGCCGCTGCCGAAGTACGACGACACCGACGAAGGCGCGGCGCCTGGCGCGGCGACGCCCGCCTCGGGCGCGGCTGCCGGTGCAGCGGTTCCCGCTTCGGGCACCCGTGCGGCTACGCCGAGCGCGGCGAGCATGGCGCCCGCGTACCCCAACGGCGAGACGACCGCTCCGGCCACGCCGGAAAGTCCGGCCGGCGCCTCGGCGCCGGTGGGCGCGTCGGGAACCACCGTGCCCGGCGACCAGATGATCCCTCCGGCGCGCATCGGCTTCCCGAGCATGCTGCGTCTGCATTGAGCGCCGCGCTCCGGCCGGGCGTTGCGCAATGCACCGCCTCGCCGGAGCGTTCGTCTGGCATAAACGTCTGACGTAACAAGCAGAAACGCTTGTCGCACTTTGCTGGCAGTTTTTGACATAGCGAGATACAACTCGCGTGCTATCGTTGGCTCCAACGGGGCGATGTCCCCCAACTAGCAGGACTGGATATGAAGAAATTCTTTCTGTACCCGTTTTTCGCCATGTTTTTTTCGTTTGCCGGCGGCGCGTTCGCCCAGACGGTAGACACCAGCAATCCCGACGCGATGATCCAGACGGTCACGCAGCAGGTCATGAGCCAGATCAAGGGTGACAAGTCCATCCAGTCCGGCGACATCAGCAAGATCACGCAGCTCGTCAACGACAAGATCCTGCCGTACACCGACTTCCGCCGCACCACGCAACTTGCGATGGGCCGCAATTGGCGCACTGCCACGCCGGAGCAGCAGCAACAGGTCGTCGAGCAGTTCAAGACGCTGCTCATCCGCACGTACTCGGGCGCGCTCGCCCAGGTGCGCGACCAGCAGATCCAGTACAAGCCGTTCCGCGCGAACCCGGACGACACCGACGTCGTGGTCCGTTCGACGGTCGTGAACGGCGGCCAGCCGATCGAGCTTGACTATCGCCTGTACAAGACGCCGCAAGGCTGGCGCGTGTATGACATCAACGTGCTTGGCGCATGGCTCATTCAGGCGTACCAGCAGCAGTTCCAGGAGAAGATCCAGCAGGGCGGCGTGGACGGCCTGATCCAGTTCCTCACGCAGCGTAACCAGCAACTCGCATCGGGCAAGGCGACCTCGTGAGCGAGCGCTTCGCCACCGGCGCAAACCTGACCCACGAGAGCGCGAAGGCCGCGCTCTCGGCCGGGTTCGCGCAAATCTCGGCGGGCGCAACCGCCGTGGACTGTGCCGCGCTCACGCAGTTCGATTCGTCGGCGCTCGCCGTGCTGATCGCCTGGCAGCGTGCCGCGCATGAGCGCGGTGCTTCGCTTGCCGTGCTCAATTTGCCCCCCGCGCTCGCGTCCCTCGCGCGCGCCTACGGCGTCGATTCGCTTCTCGACGAGCGACATTGACCCGCGTCGCCTGGCCGGACGATTGCGTTCGAGCGGCATAGCGCCACACTGCTGCCGCACAGCCAGGCTGACGCACTTCCCCCTCCAGGGCCAGGCCGCGCTTTCCGACTTGGCCTATAATCAACCGTTTTTTGGGCGCTGCCTCGGCGCAAAAAGCACGGCTTCGCAGGTAAAAAGCGTGCACTGAGACAGCAAAGCCGGCCTCGTAAGCCGTCCCCAATTCCGGTCTTCCCCGCAGCATTGATGCACTCTTGAGCCGCGCCGTTCGCAAACGGGCGGCGTATTAGTCATGCCAGCCATAGAAATCCGTAACGTCAAGAAGCGCTACAAATCGCTTCAGGCGCTCAAGGGCGTCAGCTTCACGGTCGAAGACGGCGAGTTCTTCGGGCTGCTCGGCCCGAACGGCGCGGGCAAGACGACGCTTATCAGCATTCTTGCCGGCCTCGCGCGCGCGGACGAGGGCTCGATCGCCGTGCGCGGTCACGATGTCGTCGCCGACTACCGCAACGCACGCCGCAATCTGGGCGTCGTGCCGCAGGAACTGGTGTTCGATCCGTTCTTCACCGTGCGCGAGACGCTGCGCATCCAGTCCGGCTACTTCGGTCTGCGCAATAACGACGCGTGGATCGACGAAGTCATGGCCAATCTCGACCTCACCGAGAAAGCCGACGTGAACATGCGCGCGCTGTCGGGCGGCATGAAGCGCCGCGTGCTGGTTGCGCAAGCGCTCGTGCATCGTCCGCCCGTGATCGTGCTCGACGAGCCCACCGCCGGCGTGGACGTGGAACTGCGCCAGACGCTCTGGAAGTTCATCGCGCGCCTGAACCGCGAAGGGCACACCATCGTGCTCACCACGCACTATCTCGAAGAAGCAGAGCAGTTGTGCGACCGCATCGCCATGCTGCGGCGCGGCGAGATGGTCGCGCTCGAGCGCACGACGGCGCTGCTGCAGCGCTTCGCGGGCACGCAGCTTTTCCTGCGTTTCTCGGAAGGCGTGCTGCCGAGCGATCTGCGCGCGCTCGAAGTCGATCCGTCCAACGCCAGCGCACACCAGCACCTCCTGCGCCTCGCGAGTTACGACGACGTGGAGCGCATTCTCGCGAAGTGCCGCGCGAATGGCTGCAAGCTCGAAGAAGTGGAAGTGCGCAAGGCCGATCTGGAGGATGTCTTTGTGCAGGTGATGAACGGTCCTGAAGTGCTCGAGGGTCTCGCATGAGCGGTTTCCGTACGCTGTTCTACAAGGAAGTGCTGCGCTTCTGGAAGGTCGCTTTCCAGACCGTGCTCGCACCCGTCATTACCGCGCTGCTCTATCTCACGATCTTCGGCCACGCGCTGCGCGGCCACGTGGAGGTGTACCCGGGCGTAGAGTACACGAGCTTCCTGATTCCCGGCCTCGTGATGATGAGCGTGCTGCAGAACGCCTTCGCGAATAGCTCGTCGTCGCTGATCCAGTCGAAGATCACGGGCAATCTCGTATTCGTTCTATTGCCGCCGCTCGCCGCCTGGGAGATGTTTGGAGCCTACGTGCTCGCCTCGATCGTGCGCGGCCTCGCCGTTGGCGCGGGCGTGTTCGTCGTGACGATCTGGTTCATTCCGATGAGCTTCGCTGCGCCGTTCTACATCATCGCTTTCGCGGTGCTCGGCTCGGCGATCCTCGGCACGCTCGGCCTGATCGCCGGGATCTGGGCCGAGAAGTTCGACCAGCTCGCGGCGTTTCAGAACTTTCTCATCATGCCGCTCACGTTTCTTTCGGGCGTGTTTTATTCGACGCATACGCTGCCGCCCGTGTGGCGCGAGGTGTCGCGGCTCAATCCGTTCTTCTACATGATCGATGGCTTTCGCTTTGGGTTCTTCGGCCTGTCCGACATCAACCCGCTCGTGAGCCTTTCGATCGTTTTCGTGTTTTTCGTGGCGCTTGCCACGCTCGCCATGCGTTTGCTCGCGAGCGGGTACAAGCTGCGTCACTAAGCAGGAGCCATACTCATGTTGCCGACTCCGGAACAGATCAAGCAGTACATCTCGGCAGGGCTCGCGTGCGAGCACCTCGAAGTCGAAGGCGATGGCCAGCACTTCTTCGCGACGATCGTCTCCTCAGCATTCGACGGCAAGCGCTTGATCCAGCGCCATCAGCTCGTCTACGCGGCGCTCGGCGACCGCATGCGCGAGGAAATCCACGCGCTCAGCATGAAGACGCTCACGCCCGCCGAATGGCAGAACGCATAATCTGGAATCTCAGTGCGAATTACCCAGGACAAAGACGCCGCCGCGAGCGGCGCAGCTCAACATCAAGCGACCCAGCAAGCCGGCCGCACCGATCAGGAAACCTCAGGCATGGATAAACTCGTCATCGTCGGCGGGCAGAAGCTCGCAGGGGAAGTGGTTGTTTCCGGTGCGAAGAATGCGGCGCTGCCCATCCTCTGCGCAGGCCTTCTGAGCGCCGAGCCCGTTCATCTCGACAACGTGCCTGACCTCCAGGACGTGCGCACCACGCTCAAGCTGCTCAATCAGATGGGCGTGCGCACCGAGCAGGACGGCCACCGCGTGCAGCTCGACGCCTCGAAGGTGAACAACCTCGTGGCGCCGTATGAGCTCGTGAAGACCATGCGCGCGTCGATCCTCGTGCTCGGGCCGCTCGTCGCGCGTTTTGGCGAGGCGAAGGTGTCGCTGCCGGGCGGCTGCGCGATCGGCGCGCGCCCCGTGGATCAGCACATCAAGGGCCTGCAGGCAATGGGCGCCGAGATCAACATCGAGCACGGCTTCATCGAGGCGCGCGCGAAGCGCCTGAAGGGCGCGCGCATCGTCACCGACATGATCACGGTCACCGGCACGGAAAACCTGCTGATGGCCGCCGTGCTCGCCGAGGGCGAAACGGTGATCGAGAACGCCGCGCGCGAACCCGAAGTGGGCGACCTCGCGCACCTGCTCGTGGCAATGGGCGCGAAGATCGAAGGCATCGGCACCGACCGCCTCGTCATTCAGGGCGTGGACAAGCTCCACGGCGCGCACCACACCGTCATTCCCGACCGGATCGAAGCGGGCACGTTCCTGTGCGCGGTCGCGGCCGCGGGCGGCGACGTCACGCTGCGTCACGTGCGTCCGCACATTCTCGATGCCGTCACCGACAAGCTGCGCGAAGCGGGCGTGACGATCGAAGAGGGCGACGACTGGATGCGCGTGCGCATGCACGAGCGCGCGCGTGCCGTGAACCTGCGCACGTCCGAATACCCGGCGTTCCCGACCGACATGCAGGCGCAGTTCATGGCGCTCAACACGATCGCGGACGGCACCTCGCAGGTCGTCGAGACGATCTTCGAGAACCGCTTCATGCACGTGCAGGAACTGAACCGCCTCGGCGCTCACATCACGATCGACGGCAAGACGGCGCTCGTCGCCGGCGTCGAAAAGCTCTCGGGCGCGAAGGTGATGGCAACCGACCTGCGCGCATCGGCGAGCCTCGTGATCGCGGGCCTGTGCGCCGACGGCGAAACGCTGATCGACCGCATCTATCACCTCGACCGCGGTTATGACCGCATGGAGGCGAAGCTCACGAAGATCGGCGCGAACGTGAAGCGGATCAAGGGGAGCGCGGCATGAGCACCGTCGAGTCCAAGCCCACGCCGGCGGCCGCGGCCAGCGCGCCGTTGACGCTTGCGCTCTCGAAGGGCCGCATCTTCGAAGAGACGATGCCGCTGCTCGCCGCGGCCGGCGTGCATGTGACCGAAGACCCGGAAACCTCGCGCAAGCTGATCCTGCCGACCACCGACCCGAACCTGCGCGTGATCATCGTGCGCGCCACCGACGTGCCCACCTACGTGGAGTACGGTGCGGCCGACTTCGGCGTGGCGGGCAAGGACGTGCTCAACGAGCACGGCGGCGGCGGGCTGTATCAGCCGATCGATCTCGACATCGCGCGCTGCCGTCTTTCGGTGGCCGTGAAGGCGGGCTTCGATTACGCGAATGCGGTGCGCCAGGGCGCGCGCCTGCGCGTGGCGACCAAGTACACGGAAGCCGCGCGCGAGCACTTCGCGGCCAAGGGCGTGCACGTCGACCTCATCAAGCTGTACGGCTCGATGGAACTCGCGCCGCTCGTGGGTCTCGCGGATGCGATCGTCGACCTCGTCAGCACGGGCGGCACGCTGCGCGCGAACAATCTGGTCGAGGTGGAAGAGATCATGGAGATCTCGTCGCGCCTCGTCGTGAATCAGGCGGCGCTCAAGCTCAAGCGCGCCGCGCTGCGGCCCATCATCGACGCGTTCGAACGCGCGTCGCGCGGCGCGCAGTCGGCCTGAACAGGCTGGCCGAGTCGAAAGCAACGAGCACCAAGGGCAGGCGCAATGACGCGCCGCCTCGCGCGCAGCGCATCTCAAAAGGCGTGGCGCGCACAACGTAACGGATGGATACCAGCATGGCTATCACGATGCGCAAACTCGATTCCAGCGCCGAAGGCTTCAAGAAGGCGCTGCACGCGGTGCTCGCCTTCGAGGCGAGCGAGGACGAGGCCATCGAGCGCTCCGTCGCGCAGATTCTCGCCGATGTGAAGGCGCGCGGCGACGCCGCCGTGCTCGACTACACGAACCGCTTCGACCGCCTTTCCGCCACCAGCGTCGCGGCGCTCGAACTGCCGTTTTCCGAACTCGAAGCAGCGCTGGAGAGCCTCGAGCCCAAGCAGCGCGCGGCGCTCGAAGCGGCGGCGGCGCGCGTGCGCGGCTACCACGAGAAGCAGCGCATCGAGTGCGGCTCGCATAGCTGGCAGTACACCGAAGCCGACGGCACGGTGCTCGGCCAAAAGGTCACGCCGCTCGACCGCGTGGGCCTGTATGTTCCCGGCGGCAAGGCCGCGTATCCGTCGTCCGTGCTGATGAATGCGATTCCCGCGCGGGTGGCGGGCGTGCGCGAAATCATCATGGTCGTGCCCACGCCCGACGGCGTGAAGAACCCGCTCGTGCTGGCGGCGGCGCTGCTCGGCGGCGTCGATCGCGTGTTCACGATCGGCGGTGCGCAGGCCGTGGCCGCGCTCGCGTACGGCACGAACACGATTCCGCCCGTCGACAAGATCTGCGGGCCGGGCAACGCCTACGTCGCTTCGGCCAAGCGCCGCGTGTTCGGCACGGTCGGCATCGACATGATCGCGGGCCCCTCGGAAATCCTCGTGATCTGCGACGGCACGACCGATCCGCGCTGGGTGGCCATGGACCTGTTCTCGCAGGCCGAGCACGACGAGCTTGCGCAGTCCATCTTGCTGTGCCCGGACGAAGGCTTCATCAAGCGCGTCGAAGACGCCATCGCCGAATTGCTGCCCAGCATGCCGCGCGCCGAAGTCATTGCCACGTCGCTCACGAACCGCGGCGCGCTCGTGAAGGTGCGCGACATGGCGGAGGCCTGCGCCATCGCCAACGAGATCGCGCCGGAGCACCTCGAAATCTCGGCGCTGGAGCCGCAGAAGTGGGGCGCCGAAATCCGCCACGCGGGCGCGATCTTCCTTGGCCGCTACACGAGCGAAAGCCTCGGCGACTACTGCGCGGGGCCGAATCACGTGCTGCCTACGTCTCGTACCGCACGTTTCTCCTCGCCGCTCGGCGTCTATGATTTCATCAAGCGTTCGAGCCTCATTGAAGTCAGTGCGGAAGGCGCGCAGACGCTCGGTGAGATTGCGGCCGAACTCGCCTATGGCGAGGGCCTGCAAGCGCACGCGCGCAGCGCCGAATTTCGCATGAAGCCGGTGTGAAGCACGCCTCACAACTTGCAGAAGCGGGTTGAATGAGCCGCCGCGCGGCATGGAGACGTTGCGCGATGGCAGGCCCCGCAAGTGTGCGGGTGCCGCAGTTTGCACCCGCCGTTCGACCCGTAGTGACCCACACGCAGCAGAGACCACGACGATAACCAGGGCCGCCGGCTTGCCGAGCGGTCCGTGCCGGCGGCCTCGCTTTTCGCGAGCCGCTTTTCGACATGACGACACCACAAGACATCATCCGTCGCGACGTGCTCGCGATGACGAGTTACCCCGTGCCCGACGCTTCCGGTTTTGTGAAGCTCGATGCCATGGAGAACCCGTTTGCACTGCCCGCCGACCTTGCAGAGCAACTGGGCGAACGCCTCGCGGCAGTCGCGCTGAACCGTTATCCCGCACCGCGTCCCGAAGCGCTGATCGCCAAGCTCAAGCAGGTCATGCGCGTGCCGTCCGACTGCGACGTCCTGCTCGGCAACGGCTCGGACGAGATCATCAGCATGGTCACCACGGCGTGCGCGAAGCCGGGCGCCAAAGTGCTCGCACCGGTGCCGGGTTTCGTCATGTACGCGATGTCGGCTAAGTTCGCGCAGGTCGAGTTCGTCGGCGTGCCGCTCAAGGCCGATTTCACGCTCGACCTCGAAGCGACGCTCGCGGCCATCGCGGAGCACACGCCGGCCGTGATCTGGCTGGCATATCCGAACAACCCCACGGGCACGCTGTTCGCCGACGCCGACATCGAGCGCGTGATCGCGGCCGCTGCGACGGCGAAGAGCCTCGTGGTGATCGACGAGGCCTACCAGCCGTTCGCGATGCAAAGCTGGATGCCGCGCGTGGGCGAGTTCGACAACGTGGTCGTAATGCGCACGATGTCGAAGCTTGGGCTCGCAGGCATCCGCCTCGGCTATCTGGCCGGGCGTCCGACGTGGCTCAACGAGTTCGACAAGGTGCGTCCGCCGTATAACGTGAACGTGCTCACGCAGGCGGCCGCAGATCTGTTGCTCGACCATGTCGATGTGCTCGACGCGCAGGCCGCGCAACTGCGCGCGCAGCGTGCGGCGCTCGCGGCCGAAGTGGCGAAGCTGCCGGGCGCCGAGGTGTTCGAAAGCGCGGGCAATTTCCTGCTTGTACGCGTGCCCGACGCGGCGGCGGTTTTTGACACGCTGCTGTCTGCCCGGATTCTGATCAAAAACGTGGGTAAAATGCACCCATTGCTTGCGAACTGTGTGCGCCTGACCGTTGGCACCCCCGACGAAAACGCGCAATTGCTCGCTGCCCTGAAGCTCGTGCTCCGTTAAGCCGCAGCTTCGTTCTCCCACTCTCCTGTTACGGGCTGTTTGAAGGAAATTGCCATGCGCGTCGCGCAAGTCGTTCGCAACACCAGCGAAACGCAAATCCGTGTGAAACTCAATCTGGACGGCACCGGCGAGCAAAAGCTCGCGACCGGCGTGCCGTTTCTCGACCATATGCTCGACCAGATTGCACGACACGGTCTGATCGATCTGGAGATCGAGGCGCATGGCGACACGCATATCGACGACCACCATACGGTGGAAGACGTCGGTATCACGCTCGGCCAGGCGGTGGCGCAGGCCATCGGCGACAAGAAGGGCATTCGCCGCTACGGCCACGCCTATGTGCCGCTCGACGAAGCGCTTTCGCGCGTCGTGATCGACTTCTCGGGCCGTCCGGGCCTCGAATTCCACGTGCCGTTCACGCGTGCGCGCATCGGCACGTTCGATGTCGACCTGTCGATCGAATTCTTCCGCGGCTTCGTGAACCACGCCGGCGTGACGCTGCACATCGACAATCTGCGCGGACTCAACGCGCACCATCAGATGGAAACCGTGTTCAAGGCATTTGGCCGCGCGCTGCGCCAGGCCGCCGAACTGGACGAACGTCAGGCGGGCAAGATTCCGTCGACGAAGGGCAGCCTCTAAGCGGCGCCTTTCACCGACCAGCAGGCGGGCAGCGCCGCGCGGAAGGCGCAGGCGCATGCAGCATGCGCGCCACATTAGCCGTTCGGCTTATGGGCTTGCACGCGCCAGGTGGCGTACATTGACGGCTTCGAAGGCAGATCAGGGCACATCGCGGCGCACTGGCGCCCACACAGCCAAGGGCAGGGCCTGCTGAGCAGGCCGGATTCGAGATGAAAACTTCAATTGCGATTGTGGATTATGGGATGGGCAACCTGCGTTCGGTGGCCCAGGCGCTGAGGCAGGCCGCACCGGAAGCCGACGTGGCTATCGTCGAGCGTCCCGAAGCAATCCGCGCGGCCGACCGCGTGGTGCTGCCGGGCCAGGGCGCGATGCCCGACTGCATGCGCAGCCTGGCGGAGTCGGGCCTGCAGGACGCCGTGCTCGAAGCCTCGCGCACGAAGCCGCTCATGGGCGTATGCGTGGGCGAGCAAATGCTGTTCGACTGGAGTGCGGAAGGCGACACGAAGGGCCTGGGCCTGTTGCCCGGCAAGGTCGTGCGCTTCGATCTGGAAGGCCAGTTGCAGGACGACGGCTCGCGCTTCAAGGTCCCGCAAATGGGCTGGAACCGCGTGCGCCAGGCGCGCGCGCACGCCCTGTGGGACGGCGTGCCCGACGAAAGCTTCTTTTACTTCGTGCACAGCTACTATGTGGTTCCGGCGGATGCGGCGCACACCGTGGGCGAAACGCCATACGGCGCGGCCTTTACCTCGGCAGTGGCGCGGGATAACATCTTCGCCACCCAATTCCACCCGGAAAAGAGCGCCGCTGCGGGCTTGCGCGTTTATCGCAACTTCGTCCACTGGAACCCCTGAATTCCTGCGGCGCTGACGCTCGCAGCCGCCTTCGCGCACGAGCGCCGCGGCATACGACTTGCGTCAGCAAGGCCGCCGAAAGAGTTGTACTAAACTAGCGAAACGGCGTCGGATCGGGCCTTTTTTCCGCCGGCGCCGCAGACTTCAACCCCATTCCCAGACACACCCGAAGCTATGCTGCTGATTCCGGCCATCGATCTCAAAGACGGTCACTGCGTGCGCCTCAAACAAGGCGATATGGACCAGGCGACGATTTTCTCCGAGGAACCGGCGGCTATGGCCCGACATTGGGTCGAGCGCGGCGCGCGGCGCCTGCACCTCGTCGACCTGAACGGCGCGTTTGCCGGCAAGCCGAAGAACGAAGACGCGATTCGCGAGATCATCCGCGAAGTCGGCGACGAGATCCCCGTGCAGCTCGGCGGCGGTATCCGCGACCTCGACACCATCGAGCGTTATCTCGACGACGGCCTGTCCTATGTGATCATCGGTACCGCCGCCGTGAAGAATCCGGGCTTCCTCCAGGAAGCGTGCACGGCATTCGGGGGCCATATCATCGTCGGCCTCGACGCCAAGGACGGCAAGGTCGCGACCGACGGCTGGAGCAAGCTCACGGGCCACGAAGTCGTGGACCTCGCGCGCAAGTTCGAGGACTACGGCGTCGAGTCGATCATCTACACCGACATCGGCCGTGACGGCATGCTTCAGGGCATCAACATCGAAGCGACGGTGCGCCTCGCGCGTGCGGTGAAGATTCCGATCATCGCGAGCGGCGGTCTTTCCAACCTCGGCGACATCGACGCACTGTGCGAAGTCGAGGACGAAGGCGTGGAAGGCGTGATCTGCGGTCGCGCGATCTACTCGGGCGACCTCGATTTCGCCGCCGCGCAAACGCGCGCAGACAGCCTGCGCGAATCGGACGACGCGTAACGCGTCGAACGCCGGCCTCCGTTACAGGAGGCCTTTGTTTTTGGTGCTGCGCCGCCATCTCCATTGGAACTGGCGCCCGCGCGGGATAATTTCGCCTAAAGGCGCAAGGCAAGCCGCAAAGCGCGCGACAATGGGCTGCGTGCCAGGCCCCAACCGGGGTCGGCAGCGTTCTCGCGAAAGCCGCTCGCCGCACTCACACCGACTCGCAACTTCGGCAAGATCATGGCTCTACCCAAACGCATCATCCCCTGCCTCGACGTGACCGCCGGGCGCGTCGTGAAGGGCGTCAATTTCGTCGAACTGCGCGACGCGGGAGATCCCGTCGAAATCGCGCGCCGCTACGACGACCAGGGCGCCGACGAACTGACGTTCCTCGACATCACCGCGACCTCCGACCAGCGCGACCTGATCCTGCCGATCATCGAGGCGGTGGCTTCGCAGGTCTTCATTCCGCTCACCGTGGGCGGCGGCGTGCGTGCCGTGGCGGACGTGCGGCGCCTGCTCAACGCCGGGGCGGACAAGGTCAGCATGAACTCGTCGGCCGTCGCCAATCCGCAGCTTGTGCGCGATTCCGCCGACAAATACGGCTCGCAGTGCATCGTCGTCGCCATCGACGCGAAGCGGACGTCCGCGCCGGGCGAACCCGCGCGCTGGGAAGTGTTCACGCACGGCGGCCGCAAGGCCACGGGCATCGACGCCGTGGAATGGGCGCGCAAGATGGCCGAGCTGGGCGCGGGCGAAATCCTGCTCACGAGCATGGACCGCGACGGCACGAAGAGCGGCTTCGACCTCGCCCTCACGAGCGCGGTGTCCGACGCTGTGCCGATTCCCGTGATCGCCTCGGGCGGCGTGGGCGGCCTGCAGGACCTCGCAGACGGCATCGTCAAGGGCCGTGCTGACGCCGTGCTGGCGGCGAGCATCTTCCACTACGGCGAGCACACGGTGGGCGAGGCGAAGCGCTTCATGGCCGACCAGGGCATCTCGGTGAGGATGTGACGCGATGAGCAACGAACCAACCAACGACCTTGCCAACGCCAACTGGCTCGACAAGGTCAACTGGGACGCGAGCGGCCTCGTGCCGGTGATCGCGCAGGAAGCCACCACTGGCGACGTGCTGATGTTCGCTTGGATGAACCGCGAAGCGCTCGCCAAGACGGTGGAGCTGCGCCGCGCCGTGTACTTCTCGCGCTCGCGTCAGCGCCTGTGGTTCAAGGGCGAGGAGTCGGGCCACGTGCAGCAGGTGCGCGACATCCGCCTCGACTGCGACGAAGACGTCGTGCTGCTCAAGATCGAGCAGGTGTCGGGCATTGCGTGCCACACGGGCCGCCACTCGTGCTTTTTCCAGCAATTCGAAGGCACCGTCGACGAGGGCCGCTGGGTCGCCGTCGACCCTGTGCTGAAAGACCCCGAACACATCTACAAATGACGCAACTGAACACCAATGACACCCTGCTGCGCCTCGCAGCGGTGATCGACAGCCGCAAGGGCGGCGATCCGGACGCCTCCTACGTCGCGCGCCTGTTTCACAAGGGCGACGACGCGGTGCTCAAGAAGGTCGGCGAAGAAGCAACGGAAGTCGTGCTGGCCGCGAAGGACGTGCGCCAGGGCGGCGCACCGAAGGCGCTGGTCGGCGAGATGGCCGACCTGTGGTTCCATTGCCTCGTCACGCTTTCGCATTTCGATCTGAGTCCCGCCGACGTGCTCGCGGAACTGGAACGCCGCGAAGGTCTTTCGGGTCTTGAGGAAAAGGCGCTGCGCAAGAGCCGCGAGCGCGAAGAGAACGGCGACTGAGGCCGGCGCGCAGCGCAACCCACCCCACGTTCTGCATGGGACCAGAGTAAGCGCTAAAGCGCTAACTCTGGATCGACAGGAGATGAACGACATGTCCACGTCTGGCGACTATCCGCCCCCTTCGTACCGCAACGGCGTTGACGCGGACCGTTTGCGCAGCCTGCGCACTTTCACGCACGTGCTGTACGCGCTCTACGCGGTGTACTGGCTCACCGGCGGCATTTCGGTGCTGGTGGCCATCATTCTCAATTACCTCAAGCGCGACGAAGCGCTCGGCACGCCCTACGAGCAGCACTTCACCTGGCAAATCCGCACATTCTGGCTTGGCCTCGCTGGCCATCTGATCGGCGGCGTGCTCATCTTCGTGCTGGTCGGCATTCCAATTTTGTGGGCTGTCGCAATCTGGACGTTGTACCGTATCATCAAAGGCTGGCTGTACTTGTACGACAACAAGCCGCTGCACAATCCGCGCGCCTGGTTTTGAGGGCAGCCGGGTGCGTGTGCGGCGCTGCTCACCAGGAGCACCATGAGTCACGACCGCAGCACCTGTCTTTTCTGCAAGATCGCCGATGGCCAGATTCCCAGCACCCGGGTGTATGAAGACGACGAATTCGTCGCCTTCCGCGACATCCGGCCCGCAGCCGAAACGCACGTCCTCGTCATTCCGCGCCAGCATATTTCCACCCTTGCCGACTGCGGTGAAAACGACGCACCGCTGCTTGGTAGAATGTTTGTATTGGTCGCGCGGCTCGCCAAGGAGCTGGGCGTCTCGTACACGGGCGGCGACACCGGATTTCGCACGGTCGTGAATACGGGGCCGGGCGGCGGGCAGGAGGTCTACCATCTGCACGCGCATTTGCTGGCCGGCCCGCGTCCGTGGCACCGCATGGGCTGAGTGCCGAGGGCGGTGAAAGTCGGTATAAATGATGGATGGCGTGGGGCGAACCTCGTGTTTCGCTAAAGGGTCGCACGCCACGTTGGTGCAACATCAAACAGGCACAATTTATCGCGTCGCGTACATCGCGCGGCGACGGGGTTAAGGAGAGAGTGAATCATGGGTTCGTTGAGCATTTGGCACTGGCTGATCGTCTTGTTGATCGTTGCGCTCGTCTTCGGCACCAAGAAGCTGCGCAATATCGGTAGCGATCTGGGCGGTGCGGTAAAGGGTTTCAAGGAAGGCATGCGCGAGAGCGAAGGCGCCGACGCGCCAAAGCGTGAGCTGCCGGCCGACGGCGGCGCAGTCGACGTCGAAGCCAAGGACAAGACGCAGCGCTCGAACGACTACCGCTAAAGCGCGTGGCGGCCTTTTTCTCGCCGCCACCTGTTTTCCAGCTTGAATCCCGCTCGTGACCACAGCTTGTGACTAACAAGACAGCCAAGGCTGACGGAAAACTCCATTCATGCTCGATCTCGGTTTAACCAAGATGGCGCTGATCGGCGTCGTCGCGCTGGTCGTTCTCGGACCGGAGCGGCTGCCGCGTGTCGCACGCACGGCGGGCGCGCTGTTCGGGCGCGCGCAGCGTTATATCAACGACGTCAAGGCGGAAGTCACGCGCGAGATCGAACTCGACGAGTTGCGCCGCATGAAGACCGAGTTCGAGGAGGCGGCGCAGAACGTCGAAAAGAACGTTCAGGACAACCTGCGCAAGCATGAAACCGAGTTGAACGACGCCTGGAACGCGGGCACGTCGGTGTCGCCGAGCATCGCGGGCGGCGCGGATCCTGCGAGCCTGGAAGGCGCCGCAGCCAACGTGATGGACGGCGCCGCAACGCAATCGGGATGGCGCTCCGGCAACGCGGGCGCGAGCGGTGCGAAGCGCAAGAACTGGCGCGTGAAGCAGAGCGCCGCGCCTGTCTGGTACAAACGCGCCACGCTGCGCCGTACGCGAGTGCAATCCGGCGCTGCGCGCGTGGCACAGCACACGCCGGCAAGCCTGCGCCGGCCCACGCGGTTCTTCTGACGCGGATTCGCATTTGCGCACGACCATTTCCAACAGAGGGCCGGTGTGAGCGACCCCCAGCAAAAACTGGACGAAGGCTCCGAAGAGACCTTCATTTCCCATCTCGTCGAACTGCGCGACCGCATCATTCGCGCGGGCCTTGCCGTGATCGTCGTGTTCATCGGGCTCGTGTACTGGGCGCCCGACATATTCCGTCTGCTTGCACGTCCGCTCATGCAGAATCTGCCGCGCGACGGCAAGATGATCGTCACCGACGTGACCGGCTCGTTCTTCGTGCCCATGAAGGTCACGATGCTCGTGGCCTTCGTGATCGCGCTGCCGGTCGTGCTCTACCAGATCTGGGCGTTCGTCGCTCCCGGTCTTTACCAGCACGAAAAGAAGCTCGTCGCGCCGCTCGTGGCGAGCAGCTACACGCTCTTCCTGTGCGGCATGGCGTTCGCATATTTCGTGGTGTTCCCGACCATCTTCCGCGTAATGGCGCATTACAACGCGCCACTTGGCGCGGAGATGACGACCGATATCGACAATTACCTGAGCTTCGTGCTCACCATGTTCATTGCGTTCGGCGTGACCTTCGAGGTGCCGATCATCGTGGTGCTGCTCGTGCGCATGGGCGTGGTCACCGTGAAGAAGCTCAAGCAGGTCCGGCCCTACGTGATCGTTGGCGCGTTCATCGTCGCGGCCGTCGTGACGCCGCCAGACGTGTTCTCGCAGCTCATTCTCGCGTTGCCGCTCATCGTGCTGTACGAGCTGGGCATCATCGCGGCGCGTATCTTCATTGGCACCGGCGAGAAGAAACCCGCGGACGAGAGTCAGCCGGCGAGCTAACCTCGCTGGCGCTGCGCAGAAAAACCGCAGGCAAACGAAAAGGCCGCGAACTTAAGTTCGCGGCCTTTTCGCATTCTGGATACGGGCAGGGCGCGACGCCCGGCCTGTGACGGATCAGCCTCCGTCGTCGTCGCCTTCGCCGTCTTCCTGGGCCGGCTGCTTCGGCGGCGGCGGGCGCTTGCCGATCAGCACGTCGAGATCCATGTCCTTGTTCTTGCGCACGAGGTGGATCTTCGCGTCGGTGCCCGGTTTGATCTGCGCGATCACGTTCAGAAGGCGTGTGGTGTCCGTGATGGCCTCGCCGTTCACCGAGGTCAGAACGTCGCCGGGCTTGATGCCGGCCTTGTCGGCGGGGCCGCCCTGCAGCACGCCTGCGACGATCGCGCCAGACTTCTCCTTGAGCCCAAACGAGTCGGCGATCTCGGGCGTCACGTCCTGCGGTTCTACGCCGATCCAGCCGCGCGTGACCGAACCCGAGGTGATGATGCTCTCCAGCACGCTGCGCGCCGTGGAGACGGGAATCGCGAAGCCGATGCCGAGCGAGCCGCCCGAGCGCGAGTAGATGGCCGTGTTGATGCCGAGCAGGTTGCCGTTCACGTCGACGAGCGCGCCGCCCGAGTTGCCCGGATTGATCGGCGCGTCGGTCTGAATGAAGTTTTCGAACGTGTTGATGCCGAGGTGGTTGCGGCCCAGCGCGCTGATGATGCCCATCGTGACCGTTTGTCCCACCCCGAACGGGTTGCCGATGGCGAGCACGACGTCGCCCACGCGCGTCTGGTCCATGCGGCCGAGCGTGATGGTGGGCAGGTTCGGCAGGTTGATCTTGAGCACCGCGAGATCGGTTTCCGGGTCGATGCCGATCACCTTCGCGTTGGTGGTGCGGCCGTCGGAAAGCGCAATTTCGATCTGGTCCGCGCCGTCGATCACGTGCTGGTTCGTTAGAATGTAACCGTCCGGACTGACAATGACGCCCGAACCGAGGTTGGCGGCAGGCTGCTCCTGCTGCTTGTGGTTTTTGTTGCGATCGCCGAAGAAGTAGCGAAATAGCGGGTCGTTCTGGCGGGGGTCGGGCGGCAGCGACCCATCCTTGCTCGAGAACACGTTGACGACCGCGGGCATTGCCTTCTGGGCGGCGTCCGCATAGGAGCCCTGGGTGGTGCCTCCACCGATGCCTGGCGCCACCTCCCGCAGTGCGACGATCGGTTCGGCAAGTTGCTTGCCGAACTGCCCCTGGTGCTGCAGCCACTGCGGTTTGAGCGTGGCGATGATGAACATCAACGCCAGCAGAACCGTCACCGCCTGGGCGAAGAACAGCCAAAAGCGTCTAAGCATCTGAAGATTAGAGGATTATATGGATCGGATCGAACTGGAATTGTATCTGAACAATCTTCTGGAATCCGCGCGGTTCAAGGACTACTGCCCCAATGGTTTGCAGGTCGAAGGGCGGCGTCGGGTGGAGAAGATCGCCACGGGCGTGACCGCTTCACTCGCCTTCCTGGAAGCCGCGCTCGAGTGGGGCGCCGACGCGGTGCTCGTGCATCACGGCTACTTCTGGAAGAACGAAGCGCCGCAAATCACCGGCCGCAAATACCGGCGCCTGAAGACCTTGCTCGCGAACGATATCAACCTGTTCGCGTACCACTTGCCGCTCGATAGCCATCCGGAACTGGGCAATAACGCGCAGTTGGGCGCCAGATTCGGCTGGATCGGCGAACAACGCTTCGGCGAGCAGGATCTCGGCTGGATGGCCACGCTGCCCATGCCGATCACGCTTGCGCACTTCACCGCCGAGGTCACGCAAACGCTCGGCCGCGCGCCGCTCGTGCTGGGCGACCCCGACTGGCAGCTGCGCCGCGTGGCCTGGTGCACGGGCGCCGCGCAAAGTTACTTCGACGCCGCGATCGAGGCCGGCGCCGACGTCTTCCTCACCGGCGAGATTTCCGAGCAGACCACGCACACGTCGGCGGAAAGCGGGGTGGCGTTTCTCGCGGCGGGCCACCACGCAACCGAGCGTTTTGGCGTGCAGGCGGTGGGCGCGCATCTCTCGGAAGCGTTCAACATCGAGCATCTTTTCATCGACATCGACAATCCCGTTTAAGCGAACTTTTCCATGCACATGCCTGGCGTTCGCATGGCGAAAATTGTCGTGGTGCAGCATCGTTTTATTCATCGGGCATTTACAAGCTGAAAAGAAAGTGGCCCTCTTTTCTGCGGGAAAACCCCGAGATATCAAGGACTTCCGAAGCTTTTTCGAGAACGCCCCTTGTAAATGCCAACTCCATTCGAGCAAACTAGCGTTCGGCAGCACCGCGGGTAAGCTGGCGTGACGGAAAAATCCAACTCAGAAGTGGGGCGATGTGATGCGAGACAACGAGAATGACCGCGTCGATGGCAGCCGCCGAACCTGGCTGATTGCGACGTCCGTAGCAGGTGGCATAGGAGGCGTGGCCACTGTCGTACCCTTCGTAGGTTCTTTTGCACCATCCGAAAAAGCCCGCGCCGCCGGCGCGCCTGTCGTAGCCGACATCACGAATCTGCAGCCCGGCTCGATGATGACCGTGGCCTGGCGCGGCAAGCCCGTGTGGATCCTGTACCGCACGGATCGCATGATGGCCGACGTGAAGAAGGCCGATCCCGATCTGGCCGATCCGAACTCCGAGCATCCGTTCTCGATGCCGATGCCGGAGTACTGCATGAACGAATTCCGTTCGCGCGCCGAGCATCAGAACATTCTCGTGGCCGTTGCCGTCTGCACCCATCTGGGCTGCACGCCGACGCCGCGCTTCCAGGAAGGCCCGCAGCCGAACCTGCCCGACAGCTGGCCGGGCGGCTTCCTGTGCCCGTGTCACGGCTCCACCTACGATCTCTCCGGCCGCGTGTTCAAGAACAAGCCGGCGCCGCAAAACCTCGACATTCCGCGCTACATGTTCGCGTCCCCGACGCAGATCGTGATCGGCAAGGACGAAAAAGGAGAAGCGTGATGGCGACGGGAACCGAAAAGGATGTGGGGGAGACGGCCGGCCTGCAGGGCTGGATCGACAAGCGCTTTCCGATGACCTCGACCTGGAAAGCGCACCTCTCCGAGTACTACGCACCGAAGAACTTCAACTTCTGGTACTTCTTCGGCTCGCTT
>NZ_CAJMYZ010000038.1:0-53939 GCF_905220155.1 Paraburkholderia sp. J7
CGGCTTCACGCCTGCGCGCTCGAGCGCAGCCTTGATGACGATCGCACCCAGGTCAGGCGCCGCCACCTTCGCGAGCGAACCGCCGAATTTGCCAACTGCCGTACGTGCGGCCGAAACGATCACAATGTCAGTCATTTCCAGATCCTCCGGGCGGCTTGAAGGCGCGCCATGCGCCCCGCCCGTCAAGTTGTTAATCCGAATTCCGCAGCAAGCGGATCAAGCGCTCGAATCGCTTCGATCGTTTCAATCGCGTTGCTGCACATAACGCCCCGGCGCCGGCTCGATCTCGGGGAATTCCGCCGAGCCGGCTTGCGCACGCGGCTTCACCTTCTTGCCGCCGTACTGCTCGAGCCATTCGGCCCAGGTCGGCCACCAGCTGCCGGGTTTCTCCTCAGCGGCGGCAAACCAGTCGTCGGCCTCTTCCGGCAGATGCTTCGCGTCGGCCTCGATGCTCCAGAAGCTGCGCTTGTTCTTCGACGCCGGGTTGATCACGCCTGCAATATGGCCCGATGCGCCAAGCACGAATTTCAGCGGCCCGGAAAGTAGCGGGATCGACGCGTAAGCCGTGCGCCACGGCACGATATGGTCCTCGCGCGAGCCGTAGATAAACGTCGGCACGTCGATGCGCGAAAGATCCACTTCCTCGCCGCATACCGTGAGCGCGCCGGGCTCACGCAGCTTGTTTTCCAGGTAGGTATTGCGCAGGTACCACGCGTACATCGGCCCCGGCAGGCTCGTCGAGTCGCTGTTCCAGAACAGCAGGTCGAACGGCGCGGGCGTACGGCCCTTCAGGTAATTGTCGACAACGTAGTTCCAGACCAGATCGTTGGGCCGCAGGAACGAGAACGTGTTGGCGAACTCGACGCCGCGCATGAGGCCCGGCGTGCCGCCATTCTTGCCGCCGATGGTCTGCTCGCGCATCTGCACGTGGGCTTCGTCGACGAACACGTCGAGCACGCCCGTGTCGCCGAAGTCGAGCATCGCGGTGAGCAGCGTCATGGACGCAGCAGGATGTTCACCGCGCGCCGCCGCAACCGCCAGCGCCGTAGCGAGCAGCGTGCCGCCCACGCAGAAGCCGAGCGTGTTGATCTGCTCGCGCTCGCTGATGCTGCGCGTCGTCTCGATCGCCGTGAGCACACCCTCTTCGATGTAGTCGTCCCAGGAGCGGTCCGCGATCGACGCGTCGCCGTTGTGCCACGAGACGAGGAACACCTGTTGCCCCTGCTCCAGCGCATAGGCGACGAGCGAGTTCTCGGGCTGCAGGTCGAGGATGTAGTACTTGTTGATGCACGGCGGCACGATCAAGAGCGGCCGCTCGCGCACGGTGGCCGTGCGCGGCTTGTACTGGATCAGCTGGAAGAGCGCGTTCTCGAACACGACCGAGCCTTCGGTGGTCGCGAGATTGCGGCCCACCACGAAGCGCGATTCGTCGGTTTGCGAGATCTTGCCGCGCGACATGTCGCCGAGCAGGTTCATGACACCCTGGCGCAGGCTCTCGCCGTGCGTCTCGAGCAAGGCGCTCTGCGCGTCGGGATTGAGCGCGAGGAAATTGCTGGGCGAGGCTGCCGCCGTCCACTGCTGCACGGCGAAGCGAATGCGCTCGCGCGTTTTCGGATCGGTATCGATCGCGTCGACGAGCTCATGCAGGTAGCGCGCGTTGAGCAGATACCACGCCGCCGTGAACGCGTACGCGGGCGTTGCCTTCCAGGCGTCGGAGCTAAAGCGCCGGTCCTTGAGTTCGGGCGCTTTGGGCGTGGTGTCGGTGGCCTGGCGCAGCAAGTCGAGCGCGTCGCGCGAATATTCCGCCTGCAGATGCTGCAGCCGTGTAGGTTCGATCGACGCCGTAGGAAGCTTGAAACCTTCGAACGGGTTCGCGCCGCCGAAGGGATTGCCTGCAGCAAAGGGATTGCCCGCGGCGAAGGGATTGCCCGCAGCGAAGGGGTTGCTCGACGCACCGTTGCCCGTCGACGGCCACCAGTTGGCAGCCAGTCCCGCAAAAGGTGCTTGCTGCGCCGCGCCGCCCGTTTGCTGCGCAGCATTCAGGGCGCTCTTCCAGGCGTTCGTCCACGCGTCGAGATAGTGCTGCATGCCTGCTGCGTCGGGGGCGAAAGGCGGATTGCCGCGCGTTGCACCATCAGTTGAAGCGCCCGAGCCCGGGGCAGTCTTGGAACGTTGAGATGCCGTCATGCCTGCTTTTGACCGATGTGTCCCGAAGGACTGGTTGAGAGGCAGGTGGTACGCATACGGACGCCGTTGCGGCGCTCGTCACGACCTGTCCCGTGGGTGAGGGACATTCTTGCTCCCCATTGCAAAGCGTGTCAATGCTTGTGCCCGATTTTGCCGCGCTGCGATATTTTTTTAATTATCGTTTTCCCGATGTAATCAATTGTTTAACTGTCGCGACATATCGTTGTGCGGTCTGGCGCACAAAAATCCGCCGTGGCGGCAAGCGCTTGCAGTGCAATGCGGCAGATAGGGATTCGACGCGCGCTGGGTGGCACATGGCGCTTTGCGGGAATCGCTGCAGCGCAACAAATCATCGTCCGGTTCACGACGCGCCGCCGCGTTGCGTCACGGCGGCGCGGTGCGGCAAAGTCAGGGGTGGAGCCAGATCAACGCGGCCATGCGGCCGGTGACGCGATCGCGCCGGTACGAGTAGAAACGCTCGCGCAGCGTAACCGTGCACATGTCGCCGCCGCTGACGTGGCGCAGCCCGAGCGTATCGAGGCGCAGCCGCGCGAGTGCTGGAAGATTGGCGAGGTATTTTCCGCTTGCCTCGGGGCGCGCGACGAAGGCCGCCGCGGTGGCCGCGCGGTGCGCGTCGCGTTGTGCCGCATCGACATGCTCCACATGAGTCATGAACGCGTCACGCACGTCTGCACCGACCTCGAAGGCCGTGGGCCCGATGGCGGGGCCGAGATAGGCGTGGAGGTCTGCAGTCGCACAGCCTGCGAGCGCGGCGACGCGCTCGGCGGTGCGCTCGATGACGCCCGCAGCCAGCCCGCGCCAACCCGCGTGCGCGGCGCCTACGGCGCGGCCCTCGCCATCGCACAGCAGGACGGGCATGCAGTCGGCCACCATCACCGTGCAGGCGATGCCGGGCTCGGCGGTGACGCTCGCGTCGGCTTCGAGCGGCGCGCCTTTGCGCGCGGCGGCAAGCGCGGCTGCGGCGTCGACCACGACGGGACCGTGGATCTGCTTGAGCCACGCGGCAGGCACGCCCGCATGCGCGAGCAGCCGTTCGCGGTTCGCCTCGACGTGCGCGAGATCGTCGCCGGAGCCGCGGCCCAGATTCAGGCCGCCGGGAAGATCGATGCCCTCACCGCTTTCACCGCCCTGTGCCGCCTGCCAACGACCGAATGGCGGCTCGCTCACGCCGCCGTTACGCGTCGTGACCAGCGCGCGCACACGCGGCGAAACCTGCCAGTCGGGATGCAACACATCATCGGATGTCAGTTCCGGGCGGGTCGTCATGCGTGCTTGTCCTCGTCCTGCGAATCGTCTTCTTCTTCGTCGTCTTCGTAATCGTCTTCGTCGCTGCCGATCACGTAGCCTTCGTCGGTGTAGGCGCTGTCGAACATGTCTTCATCGAAGCCGACTTCGTCCTCGTCATCTTTGCCGCCGAAGCCAAGTGCCTCGATCAGCGCGTCCAGGTCGTCGGGCACCTCGGCGCGCCATTGCATCGCGCGGCCCGTGACCGGATGAACGAGGCCGAGGCGCCACGCATGCAGCGCCTGGCGCGCAAAGCCGTCGGGCAGCGCCGCGACCGAGCGCTTGCCGCGCGCGTGGCCATACACCGGATCGCCCAGCAAAGGATGGCCGATATGCGCGCAGTGCACGCGAATCTGGTGTGTGCGCCCCGTTTCCAGATCGCAATGAATGGCGCTAATGGGCTGGTTGTGCCAGAGCGTCTTGTCGATACGCCGGAAATGCGTGCGCGCGGGCTTGCCCGAAGCCCCCTTCATCACCGCCATACGCGTGCGCTCGCGCGGATCGCGGCCGATGGGCGCGTCGATGGTGCCTTCGTCGGCCATGTTGCCCCATACGAGCGCGAGGTAGCGGCGCTTGACCGTGCGCGCCTGCAACTGGCGCACGAGGTCGGTTTGCGCCTGCAGCGTGCGCGCGACGACCATCAGCCCGGACGTTTCCTTGTCGAGCCGATGGACGATGCCGGCGCGCGGCAGCCCCGCCGCCGCTTCGCCATACCGATGCAGGAGGCCGTTGAGGAGCGTGCCGCTCCAGTTGCCCGCCGCCGGATGCACGACGAGCCCGGCGGGCTTGTTGATGACCACGATGGCGTCGTCTTCATAGACGATGTCGAGCGGCACCGGCTCGGGCGTGAACGCAAGCTGCTCGGGCAGGAGGTCCGGCACGAGTTCGATGGTCGCGCCGAGCGGCACCGGCTGGCGCACCTTGGCCGGCTTGCCGTCCACGCGCACGCGCTGCTCCTCGATCCAGCCCTGCAAACGGCTGCGTGAAAATTCCGGAAATACTTTGGCGAGGACCTTGTCGAGGCGCTCGCCCGCGAGTTCATCGGGCACCTGAATCGAGCGCGGGGCCTCGTCGCGGCGCGCACGCGGGGCGCGACCGGCGTCCTCGCCGGCGAGCTCGTCGTTGTACGCCTCACTGGCGGCTGCGTCATCGGGTGCATCGCCCAGGCTATAATCGCTGATGCTGTTTTGGGCGCCGGGAGCGCCGGCCCCCGGAATAACTGTACGGGTCATTGAGTCTGGGTCACCTGTGGACCTGAAGCTGGACTGGATAAATGCGAGCCTTGAACACGATTACGAAACTGGCCCAACACGCGGTGGACCGAAACGCAATGCGCGCGGCGCGAGCAAACCTGCTCGGCAAGATTGGCAACGTCGTTCGCCTTGCTGTCTGCGGCGCGGCGATTGCCGTCGTCGCGGCCTGCCACGGCCTGCCGGAGAAGACCGACGAAACGGCAGCGTGGAACAACAACAAATTATATACGGAGGCCCAGGATGCGCTCTCCGGCGGCGACTGGGGCAAGTGCGCGAAATATTTTGAAGCACTTCAGGGCCGCGATCCGTTCGGCCACTTCGCCCAGCAGGCGCAGATCAACGTAGCCTACTGCAACTGGAAGGACAACGAGAACGACGCCGCCGACCAGGCGATCAACCGCTTCATCCAGCTGCACCCGGATCACCCGGACGTCGCGTACGCGTACTACCTCAAGGGCATGATCCACTTCAACGACGACCTGGGTCTGTTCGGCCGCTTCTCGGGCCAGGACATGAGCGAGCGCGACCCGAAGTCGCTGCGCGAGTCGTATGACGCATTCAAGGTCGTGGTCGACAAGTATCCGCAGAGCAAGTACGCACCGGACGCCGCCCAGCGCATGCGTTACATCGTGAACGCGCTCGCTTCGCACGAAGTGCATGCGGCCGACTACTACTACCGCCGAGGCGCCTATGTGGCGGCCATCAATCGCGCGCAGCTCGCGATCCAGGACTACAAGAGCGCGCCGGCGATTGAAGACGCGCTGCATATCATGATCCTGTCGTATCAGAAGCTCGATCAGCCGCAGCTCGCCGAAGACACGCGTCGCGTGCTCGCCGGCACCTTCCCGGACAGCCCGTACATCACCGGTCACGCGCGCCCAGGCAAGGAAGACAAGTCCTGGTGGCAGATCTGGTGATCGCCGCGCCTCTGCATTGAGGCGCGCAGGAAAGCAAAACGCCACGGTTTTCCGTGGCGTTTTTTTTATTTCTGCGGCGGCACAGGCTCCGCGCCTGCGCCGCGCTGACATCCTCAATCGCGCTCGAACAGCGCGATCGACTCCACGTGCGACGTGTGCGGGAACATGTTGACCACGCCCGCGCCCTTGAGCCGGTAGCCGGCCTCGTTGACGAGCACGCCCGCATCGCGCGCGAGCGTCGCGGGGCTGCACGACACGTAGACGATGCGTTTGGGCAGCGGGCCATTGCCGCTCTGCGCGATTTCCGCGAGCGCCTGGGAAACGGCGAACGCGCCTTCGCGCGGCGGGTCGACGAGGAACTTGTCGAAGTGGCCGAGTGCGCGCATGTCGTCCGCGGTGACTTCGAAGAGGTTGCGGCATGCAAACGACGTATGCCCGTCCACGCCGTTGGCGCGCGCATTTTCCAGTGCGCGGGCCGTCAGCGTGTCGCTGCCTTCGATCCCCACCACTTCGCGCGCGAGACGCGCAAGCGGCAGCGTGAAGTTGCCGATGCCGCAGAACAGGTCGAGCACGCGGTCGCCCGGCTCCGGCGCGAGCAGACGCAGCGCGCGGCCCACCAGCACGCGGTTGATCTGGTGATTGACCTGCGTGAAGTCCGTGGGCTTGAACGGCATGCGAATGCCGAACTCGGGCAGCGTGTAGTCCAGTTCCTTGTCGAGCGGATAGAACGGGAACACGGTGTCCGGGCCCTTCGGCTGCAGCCAGAACTGGACGTTGTGCTCGTCGGCGAACGCGCGCAGCAGGTCTTCGTCGGCGGCCGTGAGCGGCTCGAGTATGCGCAACACGAGCGCCGTCACGCTCGAACCCACGGCGAGTTCGATCTGCGGCATGCGATCGCTGATCGACAGCTGGGCCACGAGATGGCGCAGCGGCACGAGCATCGCCGAGACGTTCGGCGGCAGCACTTCACAGCTCGTCATGTCGGCCACATAGCTGCTCTTCTTCTCGTGGAAGCCGACCAGCACGCCGCCCTTCTTCGGCACGTTGCGCACCGTGAGGCGCGCGCGATAGCGGTAGCCCCACGACGGCCCGTGAATCGGCCGGAACATCGTATCCGAACGCACCTTCGAGAGGTGCATGAGGTTGTCCTCGAGCACGCGCTGCTTGACGGCGATCTGCGCACGCACGTCGAGGTGCTGCATCGAGCAGCCGCCGCAGGTGCCGAAGAACGCGCATTGCGGCTTCGTGCGAATCGCGCTCTCACGCAGCACGCTCACCACTTGCGCCTGTTCGAACGTGGGCTTCTTGCGGTAGCTCGAGTAGGTCACGCGCTCGCCCGGCAGCGCGCCCTCGACGAAGATCACCTTGCCGGGCTCGCCCGTCTCGGTGACGGTGCGGCCAACGCCGCGCGCCTCCATGTCGAGCGACTCGATCTCGAGAATGGGGGCATGAGCGACCGAGGCTTCGATGGCGGCGCGTTTTTCGGCGCGGCGCTCGCGCTTGCTGCGCTTTTTCGTGGGCGTGGGCGGCATGGGCTCGGCCTGAGCAGGCTCGGCTTGAGGGTCGGGGGCAGCTTGAGACACCAGCGGATTCCTGACTGACGATGAGTCAATTGTGGGCGAAGGCGAGATTGTAGTCGAAGTCTGCGCCCGCGCCCCGGCGCTGCTGTTTTCGAACTTGTCCGATCGTGCTCGCTGCCCCCCGTCACTACGATGATTCCTGACGCGTGATAAGCCCCACTCACGCGAAGGAATCGCCAACATGTCTGCCCTCGTCTTCCTGCAATCGTTCGCGCTTTTGCTTGTCGCACTCGGCGCCGCCACCGTCGCCGAACCGCTGGCTTCCAGAC
Source organism: Paraburkholderia sp. J7 (assembly GCF_905220155.1). NCBI lineage: Bacteria > Pseudomonadati > Pseudomonadota > Betaproteobacteria > Burkholderiales > Burkholderiaceae > Paraburkholderia > Paraburkholderia sp. J7. The sequence continues at coordinate 7,512 of NZ_CAJMYZ010000038.1, forward strand.
GCGCAAGCACGCACCGCCGGCTGCTGCTCGGCGTTGCCAACCTCGCGATCCCCATCGCGCTGTTCGCGCTGCTGCTGTTCGGCCTGTCCATTCTGTTCGACTGATGCAGCTCGATCAGACGCTTTCAGAATCGTCCCATAGATTGACGCCGGTTGCGGCGGCAAGGATATCCACCCCTTCACCAACGGAACCGAAGTGAGCAAGCTACCTCTTTGTGCGCTCGTCGCAACGACGCTCGTGGGCCTCGCGGCGTGCGGCCCGACCATCCAGCCCGATCAACTCGTCGCCTCCATCCAGCCGGGCATGACACAGAGCGATGTCTACAAGCGTATGGGGCCGCCCGATCGCGGCTACCAGACCAACGGCCTAGACTGTTTCCAGTACGACCTCGGCAAATACGATCTCGGCAGCGCCCGCAACGTGCCGTTCTCCGTGTATTTCGACCGCAGTAACCATGTTGCCGGCACGACGCGCGCCGCGTGTCAGGGTCGCCGGATCTAACGTCAATACGCTCGAGCGAGCGACGCCACTGCGTGCAAACGCCTGCCCGTGCCAGCCGGCGGGCGAACAGCGTTTCGCACACGATATTCTTCATACAACACGGCAGGAGAAACCAGGCTAGGGTTACACGTGCGGGAACCGCCGCCGCGCCATGCGAGGAGCGTGCCGATGAAACTGGTCAGCTGGAATGTGCAGTGGGGCCGCGACGCTTCTGGCGCCGTCGATCTCGCGCGCACGGTGCGCGAGGCGCGGCGTCTTGCCGACTTCGACGTGCTATGCCTGCAGGAAATCACGCGCGGGTTCCGGGCGCTGCCGGGCGGTCCAGGCGACGATCAGTTCGCCGAACTCCGGACGCTGCTGCCAGGCTTTGCGGTCATCGAGGCAATCGGCGCCGACTTGCCTGCGCAACTTGACCCACCAGGCTCCCATCAAGGCGCGGCGCCGATGCCGCGCCGCCAGTTCGGCAACGCGCTCGCCACGCGCTTGCCCGCCGCGCAGGTGTTTCGCCACGCCCTGCCGTGGCCCGCCGACTCCGCCGCGCCCTCAATGCAGCGTGTCGCACTCGAAGCCGTGCTCGACGCGCCGGGCGGCGCGCTGCGCGTACTGACCACGCATCTGGAGTTCTACTCGCTGCGCCAACGGCTCGCACAAGTGGACGAGTTGCGGCGCCTGCAGCAGGAAGCTGCCGATCACGCAGCGCATCCCGCGCCCGCCGAAAACGATGCGGGGCCGTTCGCCCGCACCGCGCGCCCCGTCTCGGCAATCGTGTGCGGCGACTTCAACAGCGCATGGGGCAGCGAGGCGTACACACGCATGCTCGAGCCGCTCGCGGGGAGCCCCGCCTTCATCGACGCGTGGACCGCGCTGCACGCCGGCGCGACGCCGCCGCCCACGGCCGGCGTCTATGACACGAAGCAATGGTCGGACGGCCCGCTCGCGTGCGACTTCGTCTTTGTCACGGCGGATTTGCGCCCACGCCTGCGAAGCTGCGAAATCGACGGCGCGACCCAGGCTTCGGATCATCAGCCGATCGTGCTCGAACTAGGCTAAGGGGCAATCGGCCGGCTGCGCGCTCAGCCGGCGAACGCTTCGAGGTACTCGCCCCAATGCGGTGCGGTTTCGGCGGCGAGCGACTGCTTCACAAACTCAATCTCATCCGCATATTCGCGCTCTGTGAAGCCGCCGCGCATCATCTGAAACCGGCAATAGAGCAGATACGTGTTGACCACGTCGGTCTCGCAGTAGTTGCGGATCTCCTCGATGCGGCCTTCCTGAAATGCGGTCCACACCTGCCCGCCGTCCATTCCGAGCTTGCCCGGAAAACCACATAGCTTCGCGAGCGCATCGAGCGGCGCGTTCGCCCGCGGCTGGTACATCGCGAGCAGGTCCATCAGGTCAGTGTGGCGCGTGTGGTAGCGGCTGATGTAGTTGTTCCACTTGAACTCGCGGTCCGCGTCGCCCATTTCCCAGTAGCGCACCGCGCGAATGCCGTGCACGAGCGCGCGATAGTGCAGCACCGGCAAGTCGAAGCCGCCGCCGTTCCACGAAACGAGCTGCGGCGAGTACTTCTCGATTGTGCGGTAGAACGAATCGATCAGGCGCGCTTCGCCGTCTTCGGGCGTGCCGAGCGAGCGCACGCGAAAGCCCTGCCCGTCGCGGAACACACACGAGATCGCGGCGACGCGCTGCAGATGATGCGGCAGAAAATCGCTGCCGGTTTTCTCGCGGCGCGCAGCGAACGCGTGTTCGGCCACTTCGGTGTCGGTGAGCGTGGCAGGCAGATCTTCGAGACGGCGAATGCCGTCGACATCGGGAATCGTCTCGATGTCGAATACGAGTACAGGAACTGTCATTCAGATGGACTGCGAGGGTTTAGAGAACGGCGTCCTTGCGCACGCCGTTCGATGCGAAAAAGCGCTTGAGGCGCACCAGCGCTTCCTGCTGGATCTGCCGCACGCGCTCGCGAGTGAGACCCATCTCGTCGGCCAGCTCTTCGAGCGTGGCGGGCTCGATATGATTCAGCCCGAAGCGCCGCTCGATGACGTGGCGATGCTTATCGGATAAACGCCCGAGCCATGCGCGTGTAAGCGTTTCCAGCTCGCGGTGCTGCACTTCGGCATCCGGCGACTGGCTCTGGTCGTCCGAAAGCAGGTCGAGCAGGCTGCTGGCCGGGTCGAGGTCGAGCGGCGCGTCGAGCGAAGCCGTGTGTTCGTTGAGCGCGAGAATGTCGGTGACCTCATCGGTGGTCTTGCCGGTGAGATAGGCGATGTCGTCGATGCTCGCGTCACGCCGCTCCGAGGCCGAGTCGGCGTTGAGCGAATTCTTCTCCAGATGGCGCTTCGCGCGCAGTACCTGGTTGAGCTCGCGAATCACGTGCACCGGCAAGCGCACGGTGCGCGCCTGGTTCATGATGGCGCGCTCGATGCTCTGGCGGATCCACCAGGTCGCATACGTCGAGAAACGGAAGCCGCGCGTGGGATCGAACTTCTCGATCGCGTGCATGAGGCCGAGGTTGCCCTCCTCGATCAAGTCGAGCAGCGGCACACCGCGATTGAGATAACCCTTGGCAATGCTGACGACGAGGCGCAGATTGCGCTCGATCATGACCTGACGCGCCTCGAACTCGCCGGCCTTGGCGAGACGCGAGTAGCGCTGCTCCTCCTCGACAGTGAGGAGCGGCTTCACGCTGATCCGGTTCAGATAATGCTGGATGGTGTCGGCCGTGAGTTCGGCCTGCAGCATGGCACGGAAATCGTCGGCGTCGGGTGCGGCTTCGGCCGTTTCGGCGCCCTCGCCCGAGCCACCTTCGTCGGCCGGGGAATCGCGCTCTTCACGTTCCTCGCGCTCGTCGCGCTCCTCGAAATCGCGGCCGCCGTCGAGGTCGGGCGACGTGTCGTCGTCGCCCGCCTGCGCGCCGTCCTCCACCGAAACCTGGGCGGCTTGGCTGTCAGACTCGGATTGCTGCAGACGGCGCTTCGATTTCGGCATGGTCGGCTCGCTTTTATTGCGGCGGCAAGTACTTCAGTGGGTCGACGGGCTTACCCTGACGGCGTACTTCGAAATGCAGCATCACCCGGTCCGAGTCGGTATTGCCCATTTCGGCGATCTTCTGACCTTTGGTGACCGCATCCCCTTCTTTTACCATCAAAGTCCGGTTGTGTGCATACGCGGTCAAGAACGTCGCGTCATGCTTGATGATAATGAGATTGCCGTAACCGCGCAGCCCATTTCCGGCATAAACCACGCGCCCATCGCCAGCAGCCTTGACAGGATCGCCCGGCGCACCGCCGATATTGATGCCCTTGTTCTTCGTATCGTCGAAGCCGTTGAGCACCGGACCACGCACCGGCCACGCAAGCGCGATGTTGCCACTTGGCGCCGCGGCCATATCACCGCCGCTTGCACCCGGCTGCGGCGGCACGGCCGCCGTAGGCGCCGATGCATTCGCACCCGGACCGTAGAGCGGCGGCTGCGCAGGCGAGCCTGCTGCCGCTGCGCCCGGTGCAGCACCCACACCCGGAACCGGCGCGGTCACAACGCCCGGCGTGTACGCCGACGGATTCGCACCCGGCGGCACGACGCGCAACAACTGATCCACCTCGATCTGATTGGGATTGGTGAGATTGTTCCACGTCGCGATGTCGCGATAATTCTGGCCGTTTTCGAGCGCAATCCTATAGAGAGTATCGCCCGGCTTCACCCGGTAGTATCCCGGAGGCGGCGGCCCGAGCGGCACCGGAGGCTGCGCGGCCGCCGTGCCGAGCGGCGCGGTGCGGTCCACCACAGGTGCCTGATCGAGTCGCGTGGCGCATGCGGCCAGAAGGCAGAGCGCGACGACCGCGGTGCCGCGCTGGGCTGCGATCAGCGTGGCTGCGGGCAGGTCGACATTCGGGCGGTTTCTTTTGATCGCGCGCAACATACTCATCGGATTCAGATCACTCCAGATTTTAAGGGGACAAAGAAAACGCGATCCAGGCGTGACTCCCGCCACTGCGCCGGCCCCGTGCGCTCCACGAGCGTGAGGACCTGCGTCGCTTCGCCGGCGGCACTCTGCGTGCCGGACACCGCCACGGGCGCCACGAGCTTCCCGCCGATGGCGAGTTGCTCAAGCAGCGCCTGCGGCACGTCGAAGCCGGCGGCGGCGATCACGATCGCGTCGAACGGCGCCGCCGACGGCAAACCGAGCCGTCCGTCGCCGTAGTGCAAGCGGATATTCGGGATACGCAGCGGACGAAGATTCGTCTTCGCGCGCTCGTATAACGGCTTGATGCGTTCAATGGAATACACGTCGCGCGCAATCTGGCTCAGCACGGCGGCCTGATAGCCGCAGCCGGTGCCGATTTCCAGCACGCGCTCCAGCACACGGCCCGCGCCCGCGAGTTCGAGCATGCGCGCGACCACGGAAGGCTTCGAGATGGTCTGGTGATGACCGATCGGCAACGCCGCATCTTCGTAGGCCTGGGTAGCCAGACCCGGGTCGATGAACATGTGGCGCGGCACGGCCGCGAGCGCCTGGAGCACGCGCGCATCGGCAATGCCGTTTGCACGCAGGCGTTCGACCATGCGTTCGCGTACGCGTTCCGAAGTCAGTGCATGCGCGCCGTTGAGCGCAACGCCAGGCGCGCCCGTGACGGTGACGGCAGGACGCGGCGCACTCGCACCACCCGGCATTGCGGCGCGTGGCGCGGCCGCGCTGCCAGCAGGATGCGTTGGCTTGATCGAACCTGCCGGCTTTGCGGCCATTGGCTTTGCATTGACCGGCTTCGCAGGCGGCGCCTTGAACGGTGCGTTTGCGTTGGACTTCGCAACGGCCGGCGTGCCGACCTTCGTGCCCGGCTTCGCGAGCGCGCCGACGCCTGGTTTCGAGACGCTGCTGTTGCCCGCGCCCGCGAGCGGCGTGCGTGCATCGCCCGGGCGCGTGTCGCGCCGGCGCGGCTCGCGCACGAGATCCGCAAGCCCGAGCGGAAAACGCTTCGTGCGCTCGCCCGTCATGAAACGCTGCCGCCCTTGCGCGCCCAGTCGTGCGTCGCGGACAGCATCTGCGTATGGGTGAGATCGAGTTGCAGCGGCGTGATCGACACGTGGCCGTTCGACACCGCGTGGAAGTCCGTGCCCTCGCTCGCGTCGCGCGCGCTGCCCGACGGCCCGATCCAGTAGATCGGCTCGCCGCGCGGGTTGGTCTCGCGGATCACGGGCTGCGAAGGATGACGCTTGCCGAGGCGCGTGACGCGCCAATCGCCCAGTTCGTCGTACGGCAGGTTCGGGATGTTGACGTTCAGCAGCGGATGACCCGGCAACGGGTTCGCGAGGTAATGCGCAACGATTTCGGCCGCAACGCGCGCAGCGGAATCGAGGTGCACCCAGTCCTTGTCGACGAGCGAAAACGCAATGGCCGGTACGCCGAACATGATGCCTTCGGTCGCCGCAGCCACGGTGCCCGAGTACAGCGTGTCCTCGCCCATGTTCTGGCCGTTGTTGATGCCGGAGACCACGAGGTCGGGCTGCTGGTCGAGCATGCCCGTGAGCGCGATGTGCACCGAGTCGGTGGGCGTGCCGTTCACGTAGTAGAAGCCGGTGCTCGCCGATCGCAACACCGACAGCGGGCGCCACAGCGTAAGCGAGTTCGATGCGGCGCTGCAGTTCTGCTCGGGCGCCATGACCGTGACTTCGCCGAGCGGCTTGAGCGCTTCATAGAGCGCGGCCAGGCCGGGGGCGAGATAACCGTCGTCGTTGCTGAGTAGTATTCGCATCGAGCGATTGTAACCGAGGAAAGAAGGCACGCGAACGACAGCCCGGCCCTTGCGGCAGCACGCGTTGGGCCTTGAGTCGAACGTCGAATCGCTTGCCGATCCGGGACGCATTCGCATTCGCGCTACGCCTGGAAAGACACGTGGCAGCGATACGAAATAAATCGCACGATCGTTCGCATCAAGACGGATTGCCGTACACTGTCCTGCTGTAGCGAATCCATGACCGATGCAACTGAAAGCAACCGAACCGGACCAAGACAGGAGACACGATGCGCGCAATCCGCTGCAACCAGTACGGCCCGCCCGACTCGCTCACGCTCGAAGACTCGCCCGACCTGGTGCCGGGCCCGGGCCAGGTGGTGATCGACGTGAAGGCCGCGGCCGTCAACTTCCCCGACGTGCTCATCATCGAGAACAAGTATCAGATGAAGCCGCCGCTGCCCTTCACGCCCGGCGCCGAACTCGCAGGCGTGGTGCGCGCCGCGGGCGAAGGCGTGAAGCTCGCGCCGGGCACGCGCGTGGTGGCGTACGTAGGCACGGGAGCGTTCGCCGAACAGGCGCTTGCGGACGCGTCGGCGTGCGTGGCGCTGCCGGAGGGCGCCGACTTCGCAACGGCCGCCGCCTTCACGCTTGCATATGGCACGTCGCACCACGCCGTGGTCGATCGCGCCGCGCTGCGCGCAGGCGAAACGATGCTCGTGCTCGGCGCCGCGGGCGGCGTGGGCCTCGCTGCGGTGGAGATCGGCAAGGTGCTCGGCGCGCGCGTGATCGCGGCGGCCTCGAGCGAGGAGAAGCTCGAAGTCTGCCGCCGCTTCGGTGCGGACGCCACCATCAACTACAGCACCGAGGACTTGCGCGAGCGCGTCAAGGCGCTCACCGACGGCAAGGGCCCCGACGTGATCTATGACCCGGTGGGCGGCGAGTATGCCGAGCCGGCGTTTCGCAGCATCGGGTGGCGCGGGCGCTATCTCGTCGTGGGCTTCGCGAATGGCGAGATTCCCAGGTTGCCGCTCAATCTCGCGCTGCTCAAGGGCGCGAGCCTCGTCGGCGTGTTCTGGGGCGATTTCGCGCGCCGCGAGCCGCAGCACAATGCGGCCGCGTTCGCGCAAATGGTCGGCTGGATCGGCGAAGGCAAGCTCAAACCGTACGTCTCGAAGCGCTATAAGCTCGCCGATACAGCGCAGGCACTCAAGGACATGGCTTCGCGCAAGGTGACAGGCAAGATCGTGATCGAGCCCTGAGCGCTTCCTGCGACATGGCAAGTAAAACGAAAACGGCTCGCGATGTGCGAGCCGTTTTGCATGATGCCAGCTGCCCTAGACGATCTGTTGCTCGCGCAACCGTGCGATGTGGTCCGCGCCATAACCCAACGCTTGCAGGACTTCATCGGTATGCTCGCCGAGCGCGGGTCCAAGCCAGCGCGTGTCGCCAGGCGTTACCGAGAGCTTGGGCGTGACCGAAGGCAGCGCGATATCCACGCCCTCGCCTTCCTTCGCACCCGGCGCCTGCCAGCGGAACTGCTGAATCATCTGGCGTGCCGCGAACTGCGGATCGGCGAACATGTCAGCCACACTGTAGATGCGGCCCACGGGCACGTCGGCGGCGTTGAGCACGTCGAGTGCTTCGTTGATCGTGCGCGTGGAAAGCCACGCTGCGATGGCGCCATCGATCTCCGCCGTGCGCGGCACGCGGCCGTCGTTGTGCGCGAGTTGCGGATCGTTGGCGAGGTCCGCGCGCTCGATTGCCATCATCAGGCGCTTGAAGATCGGATCGCTGTTGCCGCCGATCACGATGCTGCCGTCCCGGCACGGATACGTATTCGACGGCACGATACCCGGCAGCGACGCGCCGGTACGCTCGCGCACCATCCCGTAGACACCGTACTCGGGTACGACGCTCTCCATCATGTTGAACACGGCCTCATAGAGCGCGACATCGACGATCTGGCCGCTGCCGCCGTTCATGTTGCGGTGATGGAGCGCCATCATCGCGCCGATCACGCCGTGCAAAGCTGCGATCGAGTCGCCGATCGAAATGCCGATGCGCGGCGGCGGCAGCTCGGGATAGCCGGTGATGTGACGCAGACCGCCCATCGATTCGGCGATCGCGCCGAAGCCCGGGCGGTCGCGGTACGGGCCCGTCTGGCCGTAGCCAGAGAGCCGCACCATCACGAGACCGGGATTCTCCTTCGAGAGCACGTCGTAGCCGAGCCCGAGCTTTTCGAGCAGGCCAGGCCGGAAGTTCTCGATGACGATATCGGCTTCCTTCGCGAGGCGCCGCACGATCTCCTTGCCCTCTTCGGCTTTGAGATTGACCGTAACCGACTTCTTGTTGCGCGCCTGCACGGCCCACCAGAGCGACGTGCCCCCCGCTTCCGGATAGAGCTTGCGCCATTTGCGCAGCGGGTCGCCGCCCTTGGGGTCTTCGATCTTGATCACTTCGGCGCCGAACTCGCCGAGAAAGCGCGCGGCGAAGGGGCCGGCGATCAGCGTGCCGAGTTCGAGGACTTTCACGCCCGCGAGCGGTCCCGTACCTTTGGCTGCGGATGCGTTCGATTGTGAATCGGCGGAATTGGGGGAAGCAGCGGCTGCGCTCATGGTGTCTCCTGTCGTTCTGTTCGGCTAACGGCGCCAAGGCATGGCGAAACGCTACATCGAGCGCCGGTCGAGCATGGCTCGCGCAATGGTGCCAGCGTCGACGTATTCGAGCTCGCCGCCCACCGGCACGCCGCGTGCGAGGCGCGTGACGGCGAGCCCGCGCGCCTTGAGCGTCTGGCCGAGGTAGTGGGCCGTTGCCTCGCCCTCGTTCGTGAAATTGGTTGCGAGCACCACTTCCTTGACAACGCCGTCCGAGGCGCGCTTCACGAGGCGGTCGAAATGGATCTCTTTCGGACCGATGCCATCGAGCGGACTCAGATGCCCCATCAGCACAAAATACAAACCGCGGTACGTCATGGTCTGTTCGAGCATGATCTGGTCGGCCGGCGTTTCGACCACGCACAGGAGCGTCGGGTCACGCTCCTCGTCGAGGCACGTTTCGCAGACCTGAGCTTCGGTGAAGGTGTTGCACTTCTCGCAATGCTTCAGATTCTCGGTCGCGAACAGAAGCGCGTTGCCGAGCTTTTCGGCGCCGTCGCGGTCGTGTTGCATCAGGTGATACGCCATGCGTTGCGCCGACTTCGGCCCGACGCCGGGCAACACGCGCAGCGCCTCGACGAGAGCGGCGAGAGCGGAAGGTTGTTTCATGCGGATTCAGCGCGAGATGCGCGACGGGGGTTGAAGCGGATGTGGCTTCTTGCGACGACTGGCTGCTGCCTGGTAGTTTTGGCGCCTCGATGCCAGCGCCTGCGCAGCCGTACCGGCCACGAGAAGGCACACGAGACGCGCGGGCGCCGGCCTGCCGAAAGCAGACGCGGCGCTCGCAACGTTCCTTAGAACGGCATCTTGAAGCCCGGCGGCAGCGGCAGACCGGCGGTCATGCCGCCCATCTTTTCCTGCGACGTCGCTTCGGCCTTACGCACCGCGTCGTTGAACGCCGCAGCCACGAGGTCTTCGAGCATGTCCTTGTCGTCTGCGAGCAGGCTCGGATCGATCGACACGCGGCGCACGTCGTTGCGGCAGGTCATCGTGACCTTGACGAGACCGGCGCCCGCCTGACCCTCGACTTCGATCTGGGCAAGCTGCTCCTGCATCTTCTTCATGTTTTCCTGCATCTGCTGGGCTTGCTTCATGAGCCCTGCGAGTTGGCCTTTCAACATAGTCACTGCTCCTTCTGGATCGTAGTCGTTCGAATCGATGCGCTCAAAAGCGCGCGACGCTTGCCGCGCCGCGCGGCGCAAATCAGTGGGCGGCCTGGCTGCCGCCCGATGCGGCGTCCGGCGCGACCGGCCGGATCGAGCCCGGCACGATGCTCGCGCCGAAGTCGCGAATCAGTTGCTGCACGAAGGGATCGGCGCCGATCTCGCGCTCGGCTTCGCGTTGACGCTGGGCGCGCTCTGCTGCGTCGAGCGCGGCCGCCGTACGGCGTGCAGGCCCGACTTCCACGCTCACTTCAACGGCCTTGCCAAGACGCTCGGCGAGCGCCGTCTTCAGCTTCGCCACCTGCGAGGCTTCGGCGTACTGCGGCACCGGCACGCTCAGTTTGAGCAGCGTGCCTTCGAGCGCCATCAGTTCGCTGTTGAAGGCGAGCTGGTACGAGATGCCCTTGAGCGTTAGCGTGGCGGCAAGCGCGGGCCAGTCGCCGGTGAAGCCGATCGGATCGAGCGGGATGCCAGGCGGCAGCTTGCTCACATCGACCACGGCCGGCGACGGCGTCGGCGCCGAAGCGCCGGCGCGCGGCGCGGACGGCTCGCTGTCGTAGGCCGACACGAAACCATCGTCGGGCGGCGCGAAATATGCGTCGTCGGCGCCGAGCGGCACATAGTCGTCGGGCGGGATATCGTCCCACGGCGGCGCGCCCGAGGCATCTTGCTGCGCGTTGGCGTTGCGCGCCGGCTGGCGCGCCTGCGCTTCCTGCGCGGCGGCGGCGCGGCGGGCCGGATCGGGCGTCGGCACCTTCACTTCCATGCGCGGCGCAGCCTTCGGCGCGGGCGCCGGGGCGGCCCCGCTGGCAGCGGCTGCGGGAGCGCGGCCCGTGGCAACGCGCATGCCCTTGCTGCGCAGCACGTCGAGCGCAGCGCTTGCACCACCGCGCGTGGACGCCGCAGCCGCAGGCTCTTCACGCGTCTCGACTTGCGGTGCGGGCGCAACGGCTGCGGCGCTTTGAACGGTTTGCGTCTCTTCGGCTGGAGCGGGTGCAGCTGTGGCCGGTTCGACCTCGGCGGCAGCGGCAGCATCCGGCACCGTGCTCACGTTCGGTGCAGACTCGCCCTCGTCCTCCCAGGGCGGCACGACGCGCGCTTCGGCCGCTGGCTTGGCGAGCGGTGCAGGCGCACTCGCTTGCGGCTCGACAACGGGCGTATTCGCCGGAGCGGCTTCCACCGCCGGCGGCACACTCGCCAGGATTTCGGCTTGCGGCGGCACGGGTGCTGCCGGCTTCGGCGCGAACGGCTGCGCAACGGCAGGCTCCGCGCCGCGCGCCGACGCCGCAACCGGAGCCGCCGCACGCGCGCCCGGACCCGCCACAGCGGGCTTCGAAGCCGGCGCACTGCCCACGCTGCCCGCGCCCACGGAAGGCTCGAACGCGAGCATGCGCAGCAGCGTCATCGTGAAGCCCGCGTATTCGTCGGGCGCGAGGCCTAGCTCGCTGCGGCCGAGGGTCGCGATCTGATAGAAAAGCTGGACCTGCTCCGGGCTCAACGACTGCGCAAAACGGCGGATGTCGTCGGCTTCGGGCCACTCGTCGAGCACCGACGAAGGCGCGAATTGCGCCCAGCCAATGCGGTGGAACAAACTCGCGAGATCCTGCAGCGCCGTGGAGAACGACAGGCTGCGCAGCGCCATTTCGTCGGCGATGGCGAGCACGTTCGCGCCGTCGCCGGCGACGAGCGCGTCGATCAGGCGGATGAGATAGCTTTGATCGAGCGCGCCGAGCATGCCGCGCACCGCTTCTTCGGTGACCTGGTTGGCCGAATACGCGATGGCCTGGTCGGTGAGCGAAAGCGCGTCGCGCATCGAGCCGTCGGCCGCGCGTGCGAGCAGGCGCAGCGCCTGTTGCTCGAACTCGACCTTCTCCTCACCGAGAATGTGCGTGAGATGCTCGACGATGTTGCCCGCGGGCATCTGCTTCAAATTGAACTGCAGACAGCGCGACAGCACCGTGACCGGAATCTTCTGCGGATCGGTCGTCGCAAGGATGAACTTCACATGGGGTGGCGGCTCTTCCAGCGTCTTCAACATCGCATTGAAGGCGTGGTTCGTGAGCATGTGCACTTCGTCGATCATGTAGACCTTGAAGCGCGCATCGACCGGCGCATAGACCGCACGCTCGAGCAGCGCAGCCATTTCGTCCACGCCGCGATTGCTCGCCGCATCCATCTCGACGTAATCGACAAAGCGCCCTTCGTCGATTTCCCGGCACGCACGGCACACGCCGCACGGCTTCGACGTCACTCCGGTCTCACAGTTGAGCGCCTTGGCGAAGATCCGCGACAGCGTCGTCTTGCCCACGCCGCGCGTGCCTGTGAAGAGATACGCGTGGTGCAGGCGGCCGCCGTCGAGTGCGTGCGTGAGCGCGCGCACCACGTGCTCCTGTCCGACGAGCGAAGCGAAATCCTTCGGTCGCCATTTGCGTGCGAGAACTTGATAGGTCATCCGGAAATTGTATCAGCAACGCCCGCGCGTCCAGATGAATCGAAAGGCGGCCAATGCTTACTGCGCCGCGGCCGTGCGGCGGCACCAGCGAGCGATTGCGAAGCGCCGAAACAGCGGCGATGAAGGCTTGAAAAACACGACGAACGAAGCACGGCGTCGCGCAGTCAATTGCGCGGCGTGAATGTCGTATCGGGGGAAAAACCGGAAGAAAAAAGAGGAAGGTGACGAGCCTGACCCTCGGCACTGGCGGAAAACGGCTGTGGCTGCTTCGTTCCCGACCTGACCAGGTTGACCGCCCCTCCATGCGAGGAGGCCCGTCACGGCGCATTCTAACATCGCTCGCGCAGCAATGCGACTGCTGCAGTGCGAAAAAACGTGCCAAGCCGCTCCAGACGTCCTTGCGCACCATGAAGCGCCCCCTCTTGCAACGGCCCGCGCCGCCTCCAGATAGCGTTCAGGAACACAAGGTGTCGCACGAAAACGCCCCGCGAAAATGGTTGCGCCGCCGCCGGAATATCCCGCCGAATGTGGTCTGCAGGACGGAAACCCTGCTTGCGGCATGAGTACTATCACCGTCGGCAACGCATAGGGATTTAGGCTACACTGGCGTCGGCAATTGGCTGGGCCACGTGGTTTTCGTGCGAATGGCGTGTGGTTCGGACGTGTGACTCGGGTTCGGTCTGGCCGCCCCGGCGGCCCCGGATGAATTTTCAGTTTTGGTGTATCGTGGCGAGCAATTTACTCAGCCTCGAATCGAAAGAGGTATTCATACAATGAGCGAACAAATCAAGCATATCAGCGACGCATCGTTCGAACAGGACGTCGTGAAATCGGACAAGCCCGTGCTGCTGGACTTCTGGGCCGAGTGGTGTGGTCCGTGCAAGATGATCGCGCCGATTCTCGATGAAGTCGCGAAGGATTATGGCGATCGCCTTCAGGTCGCAAAGATCAACGTCGACGAGCACCAGTCGACGCCGGTGAAGTTCGGCGTGCGCGGCATCCCCACGCTGATCCTCTTCAAGAACGGCGCCGTGGCGGCGCAGAAGGTCGGCGCGCTGTCGAAGTCGCAGCTCACCGCGTTCCTGGACAGCCACCTGTAACTTCTTCGTCGGCCGCCCCACCCTGCCGGGCGCATTGTCCGGCCAGCAAGGGAACGAGCCACGCAATGGTGCGTGTTGTCATGCGACAACACGCACCATAAAAACACGTCAAAACTTGCTGTCGGTCTTCACTGACGGTTTCTGGCGTGTGCTATGCTAGAATTCATAAAGCGTCTATCCGGCGCCCTGATAAAAGTTTCAAGCAAAGTTTCAAGCAAAAGTCCTTGAGCGGTTCCGCTCGCTTCTGTTCCCCCTGACTTCTTTTCGTCGCATCCTCCCCGACGGGTTCTCCGTATGCATCTTTCCGAGCTCAAGTCTCTGCACGTGTCCGAATTGATCGAGATGGCCAATGGCCTCGAGATCGAAAATGCGAACCGCCTGCGCAAGCAGGAACTCATGTTCGCGATTCTCAAAAAGCGCGCCAAGACGGGCGAAACGATCTTCGGTGACGGCACGCTCGAAGTGCTCCCCGACGGCTTCGGCTTCCTGCGCTCGCCGGAAACCTCGTATCTCGCCAGCACGGACGATATCTATATCAGCCCGTCGCAGATCCGCCGCTTCAACCTGCACACCGGTGACACGATCGAAGGTGAAGTGCGCACGCCGAAGGACGGCGAACGCTACTTCGCGCTCGTGAAGGTGGACAAGGTCAACGGCCAGCCGCCCGAGGCCTCGAAGCACAAGATCATGTTCGAGAATCTCACGCCGCTGCACCCGAACAAGGTGCTGCTGCTCGAGCGCGAAATGCGCGGTGAGGAGAACGTGACGGGCCGCATCATCGACATGATCGCGCCTATCGGCAAGGGTCAGCGCGGTCTGCTGGTCGCGTCGCCGAAGTCCGGCAAGACCGTGATGCTCCAGCACATCGCGCACGCCATCAAGCAGAACCACCCCGACGTGGTCCTGTTCGTGCTGCTGATCGACGAGCGCCCGGAAGAAGTGACCGAAATGCAGCGTTCGGTGGCAGGCGAAGTGATCGCCTCGACCTTCGACGAACCGGCTGCGCGTCACGTGCAGGTCGCCGAAATGGTGATCGAAAAGGCCAAGCGCCTCGTCGAAATGAAGCACGACGTCGTGATTCTGCTCGACTCGATCACGCGTCTCGCCCGCGCCTACAACACCGTTGTGCCCGCATCGGGCAAGGTGCTCACGGGTGGTGTGGACGCCAACGCACTGCAACGTCCGAAGCGCTTCTTCGGTGCGGCACGCAACATCGAAGAAGGCGGCTCGCTCACCATCATCGGTACGGCGCTGATCGAAACCGGCAGCCGCATGGACGACGTGATCTACGAAGAGTTCAAGGGCACCGGCAACATGGAAGTGCACCTCGAGCGCCGCCTCGCCGAAAAGCGCGTCTACCCGTCGATCAACCTGAACAAGTCGGGCACGCGCCGCGAAGAGCTGCTGATCAAGCCGGACATCCTCCAGAAGATCTGGGTGCTGCGCAAGTTCATCCACGACATGGACGAAGTCGAGGCCATGGAATTCCTGCTCGACAAAATCCGTCAGACGAAGAACAACTCCGAGTTCTTCGACATGATGCGCCGCGGCGGCTAACGCCCTCGCCCGCTCGATTCAGTGCAAAACGCCCGCGAATTCGCGGGCGTTTTTCTTTTCCGGCAGCACATCGTTTCACGCCACAACGTGTACGTGTACGTGAACGTTCACGTTAAACTATAATGCGCGGCATGTCTCGATCGCCCCACGGCGAAAAAAGAGTGCCTCATGCCCAAGGATTCCCCTGCGCTACTCACGGTGCGCGACGCCGCCGAGCGGCTCAATGTCACGCCGCGCACGCTCAAATATTACGAAGAGCGTGGGCTCGTCAGCCCCTCGCGCAGCGAAGGCCGCTACCGGCTCTACGACGAGCACGACCTCGAGCAGTTCTCGCGCATCCTGCGGCTGCGCGCGCTCGGCTTTTCGCTGCACGGCATCACCGAAATGCTCAAGCGGCCGCTCGAGCAGGCGGGCGAAGGCCGCCGGCGCTACTCGCAGGAGTCGCTGCAGCAAATCGCTAACGCGCTTACGCAGCAGATCGCAACGCTGGACACGCGCATTGCGGACGTGCGCCGCGAGTTGAAGGAAGCGCAGACGGTGCGCGCGGAGCTTGCCGACGATCTCGATTACCTGCAGCGGCGGCTGGCCGGCGAGCCTTCCGATCAATTGATCGAGCAACGCCTCGCCGCCACGCGGCGCCGCAAGGCGGCCGCGAGCGGCAAGGCTACAGAGCCTGCAGGCCAAGCACGCGACGACAACGATTCGGCATGAGCACGGCCCAACCCCGCGAGCCGATCTTCAGCGCGGCACGCCTGCGCGGCGACTTTTTCCCATGGGTGCTCGCCCTCGCGACCGGTCTCGACTACTACGACAACGCGATCTTTTCGTTCTTCACGAGCTATATCGCGGGCGGCATCAACGCTTCGCCCGACGAGCTCGTCTGGTCGTCGAGCGCCTACGCCGTATGCGCCGTTCTGGGCATCCTGCAGCAGCAATGGTGGGTGGAGCGCATGGGCTACCGGCGCTACGTGGCTAGCTGCCTGCTGCTCTATTCCGCCGGCGCAATCGCGGCCGCTCTGTGCGAATCATCGATCGAACTCGCCTTCGCGCGCGGATTTCAGGGCTATTTCATCGGCCCGATGATGGGCACCTGCCGCATCCTCATCCAGATCAGCTTCACGCCGCAACAACGCCCGGTCGCAACGCGCGCGTTCCTCATTCTCATCGTGCTCTCCAGCGCGCTCGCGCCGCTCGTGGGCGGCCAGCTCGTCGCGCATTTCGACTGGCGCGCCCTGTTCGCCTTTTGCGCACCCGCAGGCGTGCTCTATGCCGTGCTAGCCCTGCTCGCACTGCCCGATACGGGTCACTTGCTGCCAGAGGAGCGCGGCGAAGCGCACTTCTGGCCGTACATCATCTTCGCGTTTGCGCAGGGCGCGCTGCAAATCGCCATGCAGCAGGTGCGCTTCGAACTCTTCAGCGCGTCGCCGGAAATCATCCTGCTCACGCTCGTCGGCGTCACCGCGCTCGCCTGGTTCGGCTGGCACCAGTGGCATCATCCGAAGCCGCTCATGCGCCTGCACGCGCTACGCGAGAAACCGTTCCAGGTGGGCCTGTTGCTCTACATGGCCTATTACTACCTGAGCACGGCACTCAGCTATCTGGTCTCGCGGCTGCTCGAAGGCGGATTCAACTATCCCGTCGAAAATGCCGGACGCCTCACCGGCGTCACATCGCTCATCTCGGCCGGCGCGCTCTTTTTCTATTTCCGCTACGCGAAGTTCATCACGCACAAGAAATGGATCATCGTGCCGGGCTTCGTGCTCTCGGCGTTCATCTCGTTCTGGATGACGCAGCTCACGCCAGACGCGAGCGAAGCCTGGCTCATCCCGCCGCTGCTGCTGCGCGGCCTGCTGCTGCTCTTCATCGTACTGCCCGTCGCAAATCTCACGTTTCGCATCTTCGCGATCGAAGAATTCACACACGGTTACCGCTTGAAAAACATCGTCAGGCAGTTGACGATATCGTTCGCCACCGCCACGGTTATCATCGTCGAGCAGCACCGGCTCGCGCTGCACCAGACGCGGCTCGCCGAATTCGTGAATCCGTTCAACCCGGCGTTTCAGAGCACGTACGCCGCGCTCACGCATTCGTTCGAGCTCATGGGCCGGTCCGCAAGCGAAGCGCATGGACTCGCGCTCGCGCAGGTGAGCCGCATGGTCGCGCAGCAGGCGAGCTTTCTGAGTTCGCTCGACGGGTTCTACTTCCTGATTGGCGTGGCGGTGTGCGGCGGGATCTTCGCCGCGTGGCAAAAGCAGATTGACTGAACGACACTCAGACGCACGGGAAAACACACCCAGCGATGCTTTCGAAACTCTCTCACTGGTTCGACGCGCGCCGCCGCGAAAAAGCGCTGCGCGCCTACGCGATCGACGACGCGCTCTGGCAGGCTACGGTCAATGGGCTGCCGTTCCTCAAGCACCTCGACGCCGCCGACCTCGTACGCCTACGCGAGCTGACGAGCCTCTTCATCGCGCAGAAGGAGTTCTCGACGGCGCACGATCTCGAACTGACCGACCCGATGACCGTGGCGATCGCCGCGCAAGCGTCGCTGCCTGTGCTCAATCTTTCGCTCGATCTCTACAAGGGCTGGGTGGGCGTCGTCGTCTATCCGGGCGAATTCGTGATCCGCAAAACCGTCGAGGACGAGGACGGCGTGGTCCACGAGGTCGAGCACGACGCGAGCGGCGAAGCCTGGGAAGGCGGCCCCGTGATCCTCTCGTGGGAAGACGCGCAGATGACCGATGGCAGCGACGCGTACAACGTCGTGATCCACGAGTTCGCGCACAAGATCGACATGCTCAACGGAGAGGCCGACGGCCATCCGCCCCTTTTTCGACGCTGGCATGCGCCACTCGACGCGCAGGCGTGGGCCGACGTGTTCGACAATGCCTATGATCAGTTCTGCGACAAGGTGGACGCGGTGCCGGAGCGCCGCTGGGCGCGCTTCGAGCGCGATTCGCTGATCGACCCCTATGCCGCCGACCATCCGTCGGAGTTCTTTGCAGTGTGCAGCGAGGCGCTTTTCGTCAAGCCGAAGGCGTTCGAAGCGGAATATCCCGAGCTTTACCGGCTGCTTGCGCGGTATTACCGCCAGGACCCGGCGCGCGTGGGCGCGTTGGATGGCCAACCAGCCTGAAACCTGTCGCGCGGAGCCCTCAAAAATTCGCCAACCGGCTGATTATCTGGCATAATCGCCGTTTTTCGACCCTTGGGTAAGTGGCTCGCGCGAGCAAAGTCGGCAACATGGTGTTGCAGGCACGCGGGTTGGCTACCGCCAGATTTAAGGAATAATCATGAAAGAAGGCATTCACCCGGATTACCGCGAAGTCCTGTTCATCGACGTTTCGAACGACTTCAAGTTCGTGACCCGCTCGACGATCCAGACGCGCGAAACCGCCGAATTCAACGGCAAGACCTACCCGCTCGCCAAGATCGAAGTGTCGTCGGAATCGCATCCGTTCTACACGGGCACGCAAAAGATCATGGACACGGCAGGCCGTGTCGAGAAGTTCAACAAGAAGTTCGGCGCACGCGCCTCGGGCAAGGCCGGCAAGTAAGCACCTCGCCGCACCGGCTTCTCGCCGGTCCCGCATTGAACGTGCACAAAAAGGGCAGCATACGCTGCCCTTTTTTGTTGTCTGCGCCACCGTTGTGCAGTCCAGCGGGCCAGGCGGATGCGACTTACCGCCCCTTTTCAGATATTTCGTTGGATTAATACGCGGCTAACGCCGTGACGCGCGGTCACCGGCCCGGCTAGAATGCCGGATTGCTCCGCGGCGCACGGCCGGATGTACCGTCTGCCGCGCATGCCTGCTTGACCCTCGCGTGTGAGCCGCCCGCTCGAGCACGCCCGGTTTATCCGTCTCCCTTCGTACTGCATGAAGCCAGCCATTCGACTGACCGCCTCCGCCACCAGCGCCCTGCCGCGCTGGCTGCTGCTGACCATTTGTATCGTCTTCGCGGCGTTCGGCCTCTTTGGCCGCGACCCGTGGAAGAACGAGGATGCGGCGGGCTTCGGCGTGATGTGGACGATGGCGGGCGGCACCTCGCACGACTGGCTGCTGCCGAACCTCGTCGGCAAGTACGTGACCGAGAACGGTCCGCTCGGCTACTGGCTCGGTGCCGCCTGTATTCGCCTGTTCGCACCGTGGGTCGACGCCAGCAACGCCTCGCGTATCGCCACGGGCGTGCTGTTCTGTCTCGCGTGCGCGTTCGTCTGGTACAGCGCGTATCTGCTGGGCCGGCGCCCCGAAGTCCAGCCGTTCAAGTACGCATTCGGCGGCGAGCCCGAGCCGCGCGACTACGGCCGCACCCTCGGTGACGGCGCCCTGCTCATTCTGCTCGCCTGCTTCGGCCTCGCCGAGCGCGGCCACGAAACCACGCCGCAACTCATGCAGTTCGTCGGCATCGCCATGGTCGTGTACGGCATCGTGCGCGCCATCGACAAGCCGGTTCAGGGCGCCCTCTGGTGGGGCCTCGCGCTCGGCATCGTGATGCTATCGAGCGGCCCCGTGCTCGTGGGCGCGCTCCTGATCGGCACGCTCGCCATGCTCGCCATCGCCCCCGAAACGCGCTCGCGCTGGCTCCTCGTGGCGGGCCTGCCCGTCGCACTCGTGATCTCCGCATCATGGCCGCTGCTGGCGCTGCACTTCTACCCCGACGACGCTGTCTGGTTTCTCAACCAGTGGGCGCACACCAACGTCAATGCCTTCGCGGGACCGCCGGGCTACGTGCTGCGCTACGCCGCCAAGAACCTGCCGCTCTTCACCTGGCCCGCGTGGCCGCTGGCGATCTGGGCCTTCGTGAGCTGGGCGGGACTGCGCCGCAAGCCGCACATCGCGATTCCGCTGTCGGTGATCGTGCCGCTGCTCATCCTCGTGGTCGTGCAGAGCCACGAATCGAACCGGCTCTTCATGCTCGTGCTGCCCGCGCTTTCGGTGCTCGCGACCTTCGCGCTGCCTACGCTCAAGCGCGGCGCGATCAACGCGATCGACTGGTTCGCGGTGCTGAGCTTCACGATTCTCGGCACCTTCGTGTGGCTCGTGTGGCTCGCGGGCATGACCGGCTTCCCTGCACCGCTCGCGCGCAATCTCGCGCGCCTCGCGCCGGGCTTCGTGCCGCAGTTCAAGATTCTCTCGTTCGTGTGCGCGGTGGCTGTCACCGTGTGCTGGATGGCGCTCGTGCAGTGGCGCGTGGCGCGTCATCCGAAGGTGCTGTGGCGCAGCGTCGTGCTCTCGAGCGGCGGCACCACGCTCATGTGGGTGCTGCTCATGACGCTCTGGCTGCCGGTCGTCAACTACAGCCGGACCTACAAGGATGTGGCCGAGCAGATCGCCGCGCACCTGCCCGCCGACTATCAGTGCATCTCGCCCGTGCGCCTCGGCGACGCGCAGATCGCCACGTTCGCGTACTTCGGCAAGATGCACTTCTCGTTCAACGAGGACTGCGACGTGATCCTGCGCCAGGACACGCAGGACTACAGCGAGCCGAGCCCGATGCCGGACTACGTGTGGAAGCTCGTATGGGAAGGCCGCCGCGTGGCCGACCGCGACGAACGCTTCCGCCTGTACGTGCGCACCGACCGCCCGACGCCGCCGCTCAAGAAGCATGTCTGGCGCAAGCGTCCGGACTGAGGCTGCGGTGACGACGACGCTCGTCGGTGACGTCCGGCGCATTGCCGCGCTGGCGTGGCCGGTGCTGGTCGGCCAGCTCGCGATCATCGCGTTCGGCGTGATCGACACCGCGATGGTCGGCCGCTACTCGGCGCTCGACCTCGCAGCGCTCGGCCTCGGATCGTCGATTTACGTCTCGGTCTACATCGCCCTCACGGGCATTCTCAGCGCGCTGCAGCCGGTTGCCGCGCAGCTCTACGGCGCGCGCAAGGACACCGAGATCGGTCTCGAAGTGCGCCAGGCGTTCTGGCTCGCGCTCGTGTTGATGGCAATCGGCTTCACGATCCTCTACTTTCCCGGTCCGCTGCTCGACCTCGCGCGGGCGCCCGAAGCGCTGCGCGAGCGCACCGTCGGCTATCTGCGGCTGCTCTCGTTCGGGCTGCCCGCGGCGCTGGCCTTTCGCATCTACAGCTCGCTCGCCAATGCCGTGGGGCGGCCGCGCCTCGTGATGTTCCTGCAAGTCGGCGCGCTCGTCCTGAAGGTGCCGCTCAACACGTGGCTCATCTTCGGCGGTCTTGGGGTGCCGGCGCTCGGCGGCCCGGGTTGCGCGCTCGCGAGCACGTCGATCAACTGGGCGCTCGCGTTGTGCGCGGCCGTCGCGTTCACGCGTGTCGACGTATTCGAGCCGTTCGAAATCTTCAAGCACTTCTGCTGGCCCGAATGGAAGCGCCAGGCCGAACTGCTCAAGCTCGGCATTCCGATGGGGCTTTCGTACCTCATCGAAGTGACGTCGTACACGTTCATGGCGATCTTCATCGCGCGCATGGGCACGACCACGCTCGCCGGTCATCAGATCGCCGGCAACATCGGCGCAGTGCTCTACATGACGCCGCTGTCGATCGGCGTGGCGACCTCGACGCTCGTTGCGCAGGCGCTGGGCGGCAATCGCCCGGCCGAGGCGCGCACGCTCGCGCGGCACGGCGTGGCCACTGCCGTGGCGATTGCCTGCTGCTACGGCGCGATCGTGTTCGTGCTGCGCCCGCTCATCATCGGCGGCTACACGCCGGACCCCGCCGTGGCGATCGCGGCCATGCCGCTCGTCGCCATCGTCACGTGCTATCACGTGTTCGACGCGCTGCAGATCACGACAGCCTTCGCCTTGCGCGCCTACAAGGTCGCGGTCGTGCCGACCATCATCTATGCGATCGCGCTCTGGGGCGTGGGGCTTGGCGGCGGCTACGCGCTGGGCTTCGACGTGACCGGCACGATGCCCGCCTGGGCGACGGGCGCGCGCGGCTTCTGGCTCGCCAACATGGCGAGCCTGTTGATTGCCGGTGCTGGGCTCCTGTTCTATCTCGCTCGGGTGAGTACGCGATTTTTGCGAGCAGGCGCGTAGCCTGCTGTCGCAAAATGCGTTCGGCGGTTAGTTGCAAAGACAGCTCACCCCGCCTCGGCTCGTCGCGCCGACTCCACCGTCTGCGCCGCGTGATACGAGGAACGGACAAGCGGGCCGGCCACGACTTCGCTAAACCCCATCGCGAGGCCTGCCGCGCGCAATCCGGCAAATTCATCAGGATGCACATAGCGCTTCACCGGTAAATGAAACTTCGACGGCGCGAGATACTGCCCGATCGTCAGCACTTCTACGCGCTGCTCGCGTATATCGCGCATGGTCGCGAGCAGCTCCGCGTCGGTTTCGCCCAGCCCCACCATCAACCCCGACTTCGTGACGAGCGCACCGTTCACCGCTTTGGCGCGCGCCAGCAGATCGAGCGAGCCGCGATAGTCCGCACCTGGCCGCGCCGCGCGATAAAGCGAGGGCACGGTCTCGATGTTGTGATTGAACACGTCGGGCCACGCGAGCGAAAACGCGTCTAGCGCGCGGGCGATGCGGCCGCGGAAATCCGGCGTCAGCACTTCGACGCCGATCCCCGGCACACGCTCACGCACTTGTGCAATACAGCGCGCGAAGTGCGCCGCCCCGCCGTCGCGCAAGTCGTCGCGATCGACCGACGTGATGACGACGTGACGCAAGCCCAGCGCCGCGACCGCCGCCGCCAGATGTGCGGGCTCTTCCTCGTCCAGCGGCGCGGGCCGCCCGTGAGCGACGTCGCAGAACGGGCAGCGCCGCGTGCAAAGCCCGCCCATGATCATGAAAGTCGCGGTGCGCTGCGAGAAGCATTCGCCGATGTTCGGGCACATTGCCTCTTCGCACACCGAATGAAGCCGGTGTTCGCGCAAGACGGCCGCCACGCCCGCGACGGTCTCGCTCATGAGCGGCCGTGCGCGCAGCCACGACGGCTTCGGCAAGACGGCGTCGCGGCCGGTGGGCGGCACGATCTTTACCGGAATCCGCGCAAGCTTCTCGCGGCTGCGCAGCCCCTCCTGACCGAGTGCCGTGCTCGACACGTGAGACGCATGAGACGTGCGGGAAGTAGCGGCCTCCATGCTCAGGCTCCTTCGTCGAGAAAGGCTTTGAGCAGGCGATTGACTTCCTGCGCAGCCTCCATCTGCACCATATGCCCCTTGCCCGCGATCACTTCCACGCGCACCTGCGAGGGCAACCCCTGCGCATGGCGCGCCGGAATGATCTGGTCGGCCTCGCCCCAGATCACGAGCGTGCGCGGCGCGAGCGAGGCAACGCGCTCGCGGAACACGCGCCGCTGCGCGCCGCCCTCGAACGCCTGCCCGGCGATCTTGCCGAGCGCGGCCTGCACGCCTTCGAGCCGCTTGTACTTCACGAGGTCTTCGACGAGTTGACGCGTGACCAATGCGGGATCGGCGAATAGCTTCGTCACGTGCGGCTTGAGCGCGTTGCGGTTCGCCGCCGCGACGAAGCCCTCGATATACGCGCTGTCGATCTCGCTCCCCAGGCCCGCACTCGAAATCAGCGCAAGGGAAGCCACGCGCCCGGTCGCCTGCTCGGCCACCGCCATCGCCACCGCACCGCCCAGCGAGTGCCCGACGAGATGCGCCCGGCCGATGTTCTGCGCGTCGAGGAATGCGATCACGCTCTGCGCAAGCTCGTCGAGGCTGCCGCTCTCGAGCGCCTTACCCGACTCGCCGTGCCCCGGCAGATCGAGCGCCCAGACGGTACGCTCCGCCGCCAGATCCGTGTGGTTGAAGAGCCAGTTGTTGAGATCGCCGCCAAAGCCGTGGATCAGCACGACCGGCACGCCCTCGCCTTCACCCTGCTTCAGGTAGCGCATGATCCTGCCGCCGATTTGCGCCTTTTCCGGCTGCGGCCCTGCGTCGGCGTCGCCCGCTTGCGCAGGCACGAAGTCGCGCTGGAATTCGGCTACGGCGGCGTCGATATCCGCGTCTGCGGCTTCGGCATCGGCTACTACGCCTAGCAGCGCGCCCACGGGCAGCGTGTCGCCCTCCTGAGCGATCTGCCGCCGCAACACGCCCTCGAACGCGCACTCCACCCCCGACGCGATCTTGTCGGACTCGACATCGAGCAATTCATCTCCCTTGGTGACCTTGTCGCCGAGCGATTTGAGCCAGCCGTTCACCTGGCCCTGCTCCATCGACAGGCCCCATTTGGGCATCGTGATCATGTGAATCGGCATGACTTCAGCTCCTTGCTGCGCGCGCGGCTTCGGCAATCTTGTCCGCCGAGGGGATGTAGAGGTCTTCCAGCGACGCCGCGAACGGCACCGGCGTATGCGGCGCGGTCACCATGCCGACCGGGGCCTTCAGCTCCTTGAACGCTTTCTGACCGACGAGCGCGGCAATGTCGGTTGCGATCGAGCAGCGCGGGTTCGCTTCGTCCACGACCACGACGCGGCCCGTGCGGCGCGCGCTTTCGAGGATCGTTTCCTCGTCGAGCGGCGACGTGGTGCGCAGGTCGATCACATCTGCTTCGATGCCGTCTTTCGCGAGCTTCTGCGCGGCGTCGAGCGCGTAGTGCACCATGCGCCCATACGTGACGATCGTGACGTCGTCGCCGTCGCGCGCGATATTGGCCTCGCCGAACGGAATCGAATAGGATTCCTCCGGAACATCGCCTTCCATCGTGTAGAGCAGTTTGTGCTCGCAGAAGATCACGGGATCGTTGTCGCGAATCGCTTCGATCATGAGGCCTTTGGCGTCATAAGGCGTGGCCGGGCACACGACCTTCAACCCCGGAATATGCGTAAAAAGCGAGGTGAGCATCTGCGAGTGCTGCGCCGCCGCGCGCAAGCCCGCGCCATACATGGTGCGGATCACGACCGGCGTGACCGCCTTGCCGCCGAACATGTAGCGGAACTTCGCGGCCTGGTTGAAGATCTGGTCGAAACACACGCCCATGAAGTCGATGAACATCAACTCCGCTACCGGCCGCATGCCGCACGCCGCCGCGCCCACCGCCGTACCGATGAAGCCGCCTTCCGAGAGCGGCGTATCGAGCACGCGCCCCGGGAACTTCCCGTAAAGGCCCTTCGTCACGCCGAGCACGCCGCCCCACGCGTCCTGCTCGCCCGGCGCGCCCGCGCCGCCCGCATTGTCCTCGCCCATGACGATCACGCTCTCGTCGCGCCCCATCTCCTGAGCCAGCGCTTCGTTGATGGCCTGCGAATAGGTGATTTTCCGTGCCATTTTCGTCTCCTTGATCTGGAATCCTGATGACCCGAGCGCGCAGCGCTCAGGGATACGACACGTACACGTCGGTGAGCAGCGCTTCGGCCGGCGGCAACGGCGCGGCCTTGGCCTGCGTGACCGCGTCGTCGATCAGTTGCTTCACTTCGGCGTCCACCTTGCGCAGATCGTCGCTGCTTGCGAGTTCGGCACGCACCACACGCTCCTCGAAGCGCTTCAGACAGTCCTTTTCCTCGCGTAGCTTTTGCACTTCGCCAGGCGCGCGATAGGTTTGCGCGTCGCCCTCGAAGTGGCCGAAATAGCGCGAGAGTTTCATTTCCACGAGCGTCGGGCCGCCGCCGTTGCGCGCTCGCGCAATGGCTTCGCCCAAAGCCTCGTACACGGCAAAAAAGTCGAAACCGTCGACGATCACGCCCGGCATGCCGAAACCGTTCGCCCGGTCGGCGATGTTGTCGGCAGCGACCGACCACGTGGACGACGTCGCCTCGGCGTAGCCGTTGTTTTCCGCGACGAAGATCACCGGCAGGCGCCACACGGAGGCGAGATTCATCGACTCGAAGATCACCCCCTGGTTCGACGCGCCGTCGCCAAAGAAGCACACGCCCACGCCGCCCGTCTTCTTCTGCTTCGCGGCGAGCGCCGCGCCGCACGTGAGCGGACCGCCCGCGCCCACGATGCCGTTCGCGCCCAGCATGCCCTTCGACAAGTCGGCGATATGCATCGAGCCGCCCTTGCCGCGGCACGACCCCGTGGTCCGGCCATAGATCTCGGCCATCATTTCGTGCACGTCCACGCCCTTGGCGATGCAGTGGCCGTGGCCGCGGTGCGTGGTGGCGACGTAATCGGTGTCGTTCAAGTGGCTCATCGTGCCGACCGCGGACGCCTCCTCGCCTGCGTACAGGTGCACGAAGCCTGGAATCTCGCCGGTCGCGAATTCGACGTGCAGCCGTTCCTCGAACTCGCGGATCGTGCGCATCGACCGGTACGCGGTGAGCAACTGCTCCTTGTTCAACTGAAGTGACATGGTTGTCTCCTGGGTGGACTACGTTGTATCGCTCTGGATTCGCCTGCTGTGGGAAATGCCACTGCTCCTAGTGAAAAGTGAAACCGCCGTCGATGTTCACCGACTGGCCCGTGATGTTGTCCATGGTTGCGAAGAACAGCGCGAGCCGCCCCATGTCCTCCGGTGTTTGCGCGCGGCCTTGCGGGATCAGCGTGAGCTGGTGGCGCTGCCAGGATTCTTCGACGCTCTCGCCCTGCGTCTTCCATTCGTCGGAGAGCCGGTCCCACATATACGTGCGCACGATGCCGGGACAAATCGCATTCACGGTGATGCCTTCGCGCGCAACCTCCTTGGCGAGCGCGTTGGTGAAGCCGACCACGGCGAACTTCGAGGCGCTGTAGTGCGCGAGATTCGGAAACCCTTCCTTGCCTGCGATCGAAGCGACGTTGATGATCCGCCCACGCTTTTGCGTGAGGAAATGCGGCAACGCAGCCTTGCAGCCGAGAAACACGCCCTTTGCATTGACGTTCATGACGAAGTCCCAGTCCCGCTCCGTTAATTCGGATACCGGATTAATCGAAATCACGCCGGCGCAGTTCACGAGAATATCGAGGCCACCGAGTTCGGAGATCGCCTGCGAGACCATCCCTTCGAGTTGTGCCGCCTGGGTGACGTCGACCTTGGCGAATGCCGCGCGTCTGCCGAGCGCGCGTATCTCTTCGACCGTTGCTGCCAGGGGTTCTTCGAGCAGATCCGCGAGCAGTACGTCCGCACCGGCCTGCGCGAGCGTGAGCGCAATGCCGCGGCCGATGCCGCGTGCACCGCCGGTCACGATCGCGACCTGGCCTTTCAAGGGTGTGTCCATGCCGATGTCTCCTTGTTTCGGTTATGAGTGGAGCAAGCAAGCCAGGCCGCTACACGCGCGCGGCGGCCTCGCGCAACAACTGATGCGACGCCGCGTAACGCAGCGTGCGCGCAACATCGACGGTCAGCGGGCCGTGCCAGTCGAGCGTCACTTCATAGCGGTCGCCGCGCGCCGGTTCGATTTCGCGCTCGCCGTCGAACGCGAGCGTGCCGTGGCCCGCTTCGAGCGGCAGCGCCACGCCCACTTCAAGGCGCTGGCAGGTGCGCATCGTCAGGCGCTCGACGCGGCCCGGCGCGATCGGTGCGAGCAACGGCACCCCCGCTGCGCCGCCCTCGGGCGCGCCTGGCTCGGCGAAAGTCATATGCAGACCGTGCGCGGCGTCGCGCCCGACCGGCGCCCATGCCCCACCGATCGACGAGAGGCCGATGCCGTCGGGCGGCGCAAAGGTCAAGAAAAGTGATTCGATATCCGAACTTTCTGAAATCGCGCGCGCGCCGATGAATGGCTGACGCGCCACGCAAATATCGACGAGCGCGATTTCCTCGCGCCCGCGCGACGGCCCTTCCACGCAGCGCGCGACGAGCCGCTTGTTGCGCGAGAGCGCCGTTTCCGCGGGCACCGCGCCGGTCGCGACGAGCGCGCCCGCGAGACCCGCGACGGTGGCCTCGCGTAGTTCGGGAAAGGCGTTGTTGGTGCCGGTCGAGAGCGCGAGCAGCGGCGTGGCGCCGCAATGCGCGGCGACGGCGCGATGGGTGCCGTCGCCACCGAGCACCGCGATCAGCGCGACTTCTTCACGCACCATGTGATCGACGCCCGCGTGCGTATCGGCAACGCTTTCGCTCACCGGCAGATCGACGAATACGACCTCGGGCCAGGGCTCGTGCGCGGCAATGGCCGCGTGCGTCTCGATCGCCCGCAGCAACAGCGCGGCTACGCCCGTGTTGTCGCGCAATGTGAGCACCCGCGCGACGCCGAGCGCGCCCAGGCCCGCGAGCAGGCGCACGACCATATTCGCCTTCTCGGCCGTGGGAAAGACAGATGCATGCGAAGTGAGACGGCGAATGTCGCGGCCCGATGCGGGGTTCGCGATCACGCCTACGGTCACGGGCGTCGTCACGGGTCTTGTCTCCTGTTGGCGTCGCACTGTGAGCTGCTGCGCGCCGCTTTTGCCCGCAAACTCTGCAAGCGTCATGCCAATGACGGCGAGGACACGCTGTATCCGCGTAGAAGGCCGCGCGACGGGGCTCTGCGGCAATCGCATGGCGTGGGGCGAGCGCCGTTTGCGTCGCGTGTGGCGTCTCAGCCGCCGTCTCGCACGCGCAATGCGTCCACGCGCACAACCGGCCACCCGCGCGGACGAAAACGCGCACACGCCCGCGCGGCCTGCCTGTGCCGCGGCTGAGACGCCCAGCGTCGCGCGCCGGAACGCGGGACACCGCGCGCTGAGACAATCGTCTCAACCGTCTCGCATGCTGCGCTGCGGTGTGATCGCGCGCAAAGGATGTGCTACAAAAGACTCCCGCCGAACGCTTTCCGGTCCGACGTAATCCGACGTTTTGCCGACGTACCCCGACGCTCATTGCGAGCCACCGTCTGGAACCGCTCATGCCCTACGCCCTTGCGTCTACCCGGCACGCCGAGCGCGTGCGTGGCGCCGTAGAAGGCCGCCTGCCTGCGCCGTCCGATTCGCCGCGTCTCGTCTCGTCGTGGCAGCGCTCGTTCGAGCGCTATCAGCTGGACCCTGGCTCCGTGATCGGTCCGCGCGTGCTGAGCGCCGCCGAGCTGCGCGAGATCCGCGATCGCGAGGAGTCCTTCCTGCGCGCCTCGGGCCAATGCCTCACGCGCCTGCACGATATGGTGCGCGAAGCCGATTACTGCGTGATGCTGACCGACGCCCATGGCGTGACCATCGACTATCGACTCGACCGCGAGCGCCGCAACGACTTCAAGCACGCGGGGCTCTATATCGGCTCGTGCTGGTCGGAGAGCGAGGAAGGTACCTGCGGCATCGCGAGCGTGCTCACCGATCTCGCACCCATCACGGTGCACAAGACCGATCATTTCCGCGCCGCGTTCACCACGCTCACGTGCAGCGCCGCGCCGATCTTCGCGCCGGGCGGCGAGCTGATCGGCGTGCTCGACGCTTCGGCCGTGCAGTCGCCCGACAATCGCGAAAGCCAGCGCATCGTCAACCAGCTCGTGCGCCAGAGCGCCACGCTCATCGAAGACGGCTATTTCCTGCATCGCCTCGCGTCGTGCTGGATCCTCTTCGGTCACCAGAATCGCAACTACGTCGAGGCGCAGCCCGAACTGCTGATCGCTTTCGACGAAAACGGCAACGTGGTCGCCGCGAACCGGCGCGCACGCGAGTGCATGCCGTGCCTCGACGGCCCGCGTCATATCGACGAGATTTTCGATTCGTCGCACGTGCAGTTGCGCGACATCGGGCGCATCGAAACCATCGCGGCGCTGCGCCTGCGCGCGAACGGCTCGATGCTGTATGCGCGCATTCGCGCGCCGCTTGGGGCTAGCGGTTACGGTGGACACAGCGCACGTAGCGGCCACAGCGGCGGCGCCAGCGCGGCGCATGGCGCGATGCCGCTGCGGCGCGACGGCGCCGACGCGCACGAATACGATCGCAGTGCGCTCGGCCCCTTCTTGCGCAGCGTCGACACACGCGTCGCCGAAAATGCGCGCATCGCGCAACGCGTAGCAGGCAAGCGTCTGCCGATCCTGCTGCTCGGCGAAACCGGCGCCGGCAAGGAAGTGTTCGCACGCGCCATTCACGACGCCAGCGCGCGACGCAATCGACCCTTCATCGCCGTGAACTGCGGCGCGCTGCCCGAGTCGCTGATCGAGAGCGAACTGTTCGGCTATGCGCCGGGTGCATTCACGGGCGCGCGCCGCCATGGGGCGCGCGGCAAAATCGCGATGGCCGACGGCGGCACGCTCTTTCTCGACGAAATCGGCGACATGCCGCTCGCGCTGCAAACGCGCCTTTTGCGCGTGCTCGCCGAGGGCGAAGTCTTGCCGCTCGGTAGCGAAACAGCGGTGCGCATCGATATCGACGTGGTGTGCGCAACCCACCGGGACCTCGCGCAAATGGCCAGCGCCGGGACGTTCCGCGACGATCTCTACTACCGGCTGAGCGGTGCGGTGCTCACGCTGCCGCCGCTGCGTGAGCGGCGCGACATCGCCATGCTCATCGACACGGTATTCGCGGAAGAAGCGCAGGCCGCCGGCCGCCCGCTCGCGCTCGACGCCACGCTCGCCGCACGGCTCGCGGCCTTCGCGTGGCCAGGGAACCTGCGGCAGCTGCGCAATGCGATGCGTTACGCATGCGCCGTATGCGACACCGTGCTGGTCGAAGCGCAGCACCTGAGCGCCGACCTCGCGGCGAGCCTGCCGCAACTTGCACCGGCCACCGCGCGCGGCTCCGCAGCCGGCATGCCGCCTGCCGCGCCGCTCTCCGACGAAGATGAGCGCGCACGCATCGTCGTAGCGCTCACGGCGCACCGTTGGCGTCCGAACGCCGCCGCGCAGGCGCTAGGCATCTCGCGCGCGACGCTGTATCGGCGCATTGCGAAGCTCGGCATCGTCGGGCCGCACCGCGCTTGAACCAGATTGCACTGACAGCCTGGCATTTGGCGTCGCCAAAATGCACAGAAGTATTAAATATTGTGCGGTGCGATTTACTTGCCACACCTCGACCGGTATAAATCGAGCGCTCGCGATCCACGAATAGGCCATCTGGCCTATTCTTGTACCGCAGCCCCTCCGCTGGATGCGTCGTCCGTTCCCGGCTAACTGAAATGCCCTCAATGGAGTGATTGCCATGCTCAAGAAGCTGCTGATGCTGTTCCTCGCCATCGGCCTGTCGCTGTCCGCCGCGCTCGCCGCAGCCGTGGAAGTGAACACCGCCGACGAAACCGCGCTCGAATCGGTCAAGGGCATCGGCCCTGTGCACGCCAAGGCGATCATCGACGAACGCACGAAGAACGGCCCGTTCAAGGACGCCGACGACCTCGCGAACCGCGTCAAGGGCATTGGCCCGAAGTCGGTGCAGAACCTCGAGGCGGCAGGCCTCACGATCAACGGCTCGTCCGCGCCGCCGGCGGGCAAGACGGCTAGCACGAAGAGCGGCAAGAGCGCCGCTGCAACGACCGCCGCACCCGCTGCCACCACGGCCAATCCGATGACGGCGCAGACGCCGGCGGCCGCGACCACCGCGCAAGCCGCCTCGGACGCGGCGGGCAAGTCGAAGCACAAGAGCAAGAAGGACAAGGCAGCCGCGGCTGCGAGCGCGCCGGAAGCGGGCTCCGCTGCGGCAGCACCTGCCTCGGCATCCGATACGAAGGCGAAAAAGACCAAGAAGTCGAAGAAGGACAAGGCCGCGTCCGCAGCGGCCGCTTCCGGCGCGTGATCGCTGCCAACATCCGGTGCACGCACACCGTGCGCCGGACTTCGAATCGCGGCGCCGTCAACGCGCGCGCCGTCCGACTTACCGGCCGCGTCCCCCGTCGCGGCCATCACTCAGAGAGATCGTCATGAGTCTGCTAGATACCCTCGGTTCCCTGCTCGGTTCGCAATCGCAACAGCAAGGCGGCGGCCAGGCCCAGCTCATCGCCACGGCGATGGAGTTCGTCAACAACCAGCCCGGCGGCCTGAACGGCCTCATCGAGAAGTTCCAGCAAGGCGGCCTCGGCGACGTCGTCCAGTCGTGGGTCGGCAACGGCGAGAACCAGCCTGTTTCGGCCGACCAACTGCACAACGTGCTCGGCTCGGACGTCGTCTCCGGCCTTGCACAGAAGGTCGGCATGCAGCCCGACCAGGTCAGCGGGCTCCTCGCCCAGGTGCTGCCGCACGTGGTCAACGCGGGCACGCCGAACGGCGAAGTGCCGCAAGGCGGCCAGATCAACACCGAAAGCGTGCTCGGCACGCTTGGCGGGCTTGCGTCGCTGTTTGGCGGCGGCAACAAGCAGGCCTGAGCAACGCTTCACAGGCCTATTCACAGCCATACGTCGCAGGCATGAAAAAAGGGCAGCGGATCACTCCGCTGCCCTTCTTGTTTCGGCTCGGCGCGCACCTCACGGCACACGCCTGACCCGGGTTTCGCTGCACGCCTTAGTGCACTACGCGCTCGAACACAAACTTCCCGTCGTGCACGCTGACCGGAATCACATCCTTCGGTCCGAACTTGCCCGCGAGTATCAGCTTGGCGACCGGATTCTCGATCTCCTGCTGAATCGCCCGCTTGAGCGGCCGTGCTCCAAACAGCGGGTCGTAACCGACCTTGGCGATCTGACCGAGTGCGTCGTCCGACACCATGAGCTCCATGTCGAGCTTCTCCAGACGCTCGCGCAGACGCTGCAACTGGATCTTCGCAATCGACTCGATATTCGAGCGATCGAGTGCATGGAACACGACGACTTCGTCGATCCGGTTCAGGAACTCGGGGCGGAACTGCTGCTTCACTTCATTCCACACGGCGTCCTTCACCGCTTCCTGCGGCTCGCCGGCCATCGCCTGGATGAGGTGCGAACCGAGGTTCGACGTCATCACGATCACCGTATTCTTGAAGTCCACGGTGCGGCCCTGGCCGTCCGTCATACGACCGTCGTCGAGCACCTGCAGCAGCACGTTGAACACATCCGGGTGCGCCTTCTCGACTTCGTCGAGCAGGATCACGCTGTACGGCTTGCGACGCACGGCCTCGGTCAGATAGCCGCCCTCTTCATAGCCCACGTATCCCGGCGGCGCGCCGATCAGACGCGCCACGCTGTGCTTCTCCATGAACTCGCTCATGTCGATGCGGATGAGGTGGTCTTCTGAATCGAACAGGAAGCCCGCCAGCGCCTTGCACAACTCGGTCTTGCCCACACCCGTCGGCCCGAGGAACAGGAACGAGCCATACGGCCGGTTCGGGTCTGAAAGACCGGCGCGCGAGCGGCGGATCGCATCGGCAACGGCGGTAATGGCCTCGTCCTGGCCCACCACGCGCTCGTGCAGCTTTTCCTCGATCTGCAGCAGCTTTTCGCGTTCGCCCTGCATCATGCGCGACACGGGGATGCCGGTCGAACGCGACACGACTTCTGCGATTTCCTCGGCGCCCACCAGCGTGCGCAGCAAGCGCAAACGCGTGGGGTTGTTCTGCTCGTTCGCCTCGGCGAGCGTGACCTGCTTGAGCTGCGCCTCGAGTTCCGGCAGCTTGCCATACTGCAGTTCCGCGACCTTCTCGAGCTTGCCATCGCGCTGGAAGCGATTGATTTCCGCACGCACGCGGTCGATCTCTTCCTTGATCTGTGCGCCGCCCTGCACCGCGGCTTTCTCGGTGGTCCAGATCTCTTCGAGGTCCTTATATTCGAGGCTCAGGCGGTCGATCTCTTCCTCGATCAGCTGCAGACGCTTTTGCGACGCTTCGTCCTTTTCCTTCTTGACGGCCTCGCGCTCGATCTTCAGCTGGATCAGGCGACGATCGAGCTTGTCCATGGCTTCGGGCTTCGAATCGATTTCCATCTTGATCTTCGAAGCGGCTTCGTCGATCAGGTCGATGGCCTTGTCGGGCAGGAAGCGGTCGGTAATGTAGCGATGCGACAGTTCCGCCGCCGCGACGATCGCCGGGTCGGTGATTTCCACGCCGTGGTGCAGCTCGTACTTCTCCTTCAAGCCGCGCAGGATCGCGATGGTCGCCTCGACCGACGGTTCATCCACGAGCACCTTCTGGAAGCGGCGCTCGAGCGCGGCATCCTTTTCGATGTACTTGCGATATTCGTCGAGCGTCGTCGCGCCAATGCAATGCAGCTCGCCGCGCGACAGCGCCGGCTTGAGCATGTTGCCCGCATCCATGGCGCCTTCGGCCTTGCCCGCGCCGACCATCGTGTGGATTTCGTCGATGAAGACGATGGTTTGACCTTCGTCCTTTGCGATGTCGTTGA
Source organism: Paraburkholderia sp. J7 (assembly GCF_905220155.1). Taxonomy (NCBI): domain Bacteria; kingdom Pseudomonadati; phylum Pseudomonadota; class Betaproteobacteria; order Burkholderiales; family Burkholderiaceae; genus Paraburkholderia; species Paraburkholderia sp. J7. Next base: position 41,667 of record NZ_CAJMYZ010000038.1, read on the forward strand.
GCACGGCCTTCAGGCGCTCCTCGAACTCGCCGCGATACTTCGCGCCCGCGAGCAGCGCGGCCATGTCAAGCGAGAGCACGCGCTTGCCCTTGAGCGTCTCGGGCACTTCGCCGTTGACGATGCGCTGCGCGAGGCCTTCGACGATGGCCGTCTTGCCCACGCCCGGCTCGCCGATCAGCACCGGGTTGTTCTTGGTGCGCCGTTGCAGGATCTGGATCGAGCGGCGGATTTCGTCGTCGCGGCCGATCACGGGGTCGAGCTTGCCCGAACGCGCGCGCTCGGTCAGGTCGACGGTGTACTTCTTGAGCGCCTCACGCTGGCTCTCGGCGTCCTGGCTGTGCACCTGCGCGCCGCCGCGCACCGCGACGATCGCGGCTTCCAGCGACTTGCGCGTCAACCCATGCTGGCGCGCGAGACGACCGGCTTCGCCCTTGTCCTCGGACACGGCGAGCAGGAACATCTCGCTCGCGATATACGTGTCGTTGAGCTTTTGCGCTTCCTTGTCGGCCTGATTGAGCAGACCCGTGAGTTCACGGCCGATCTGCACGTTGCCGTCGGTGCCCTGTACCTGCGGCAAACGGTTGATCGCGTCGTTCAGTGCGTTCTGCAGCGCCTGTACCTGCACGCCGGCGCGCGACATGAGCGAGCGCGCGGAGCCATCCTGCTGCGCGACGAGCGCAGCCAGCAGGTGGACGGGTTCGATGTACTGGTTATCGTGGCCAACCGCGAGGCTTTGCGCGTCGGCGATGGCTTCCTGGAACTTGGTGGTGAGTTTGTCGATTCTCATTTGATGCGAGACCTCCAGATTTCTAGACTGTCACCAAATTTGAGGGGGGACACGCCGGTTTCAAGCGCTCTGGCGTCATTTTTTCCGATTTTCGGCATTCGAGCGCGCGCAGCGGCCGCCAGCAACGTTGCCGAGGCGTGAGAAAACGGGGGAGGACTGAGAGGCGGCCGGAGCCGTGCGAGGCAAAGCGCCGCTGCCAAGCGGCGCCGCTGCGGGGCGAAGAACAGGTGTGTGAGAACGAGGCGCCAACGCGCCCCTCAATGCTCCCGCGAAGACGCGGGCCGAGCCGTCTGCACACGCGGCATGAACTGGATCGGTGCGAGGCCGAGCAGGCCGGTCAATGCGTCTGCCGGCTGCGCGAGTTCGCCGATCGTGTGACGGTCGAGTTCCGCGAGGAACGCATCGCGCGCCGCCGCCAACGCGTGCTTGAGCCTGCACTGCGGCTCGATGACGCAGCTACGCCGCTCGCCGTGTTCGTCCGGAAAGCAGCCGACCAGCGAGAAGTCGCTCTCGGTCTGACGAACGACCGCGCCGACGGTCAGATCGAGCGAGGCCGGCGCGAGCCGCAAGCCGCCGTTGCGCCCGCGAATGGTATCGACCCAGCCGAGTTCTCCAAGGCGCTGCACCACTTTCATCAGATGATTCTTCGACACGCCATAGGCGTCCGAAATCTCCTGGATCGTGGCCAGGCTGTCGCGACGCAGCGCGAGATACAACATCACGCGTAACGAGTAGTCGGTGTAGTCGGTCAGTCTCATGGCGGGGGCAATGACGGCGCTGATGCGGGTGACAGAACCCATACAATAACATGCAGTTAGCATGCAGGTTTTGCCCGGACTGGGTATCATGGGCACTTCGATGGTCACTTCGCAGTGCCTGGCAGCGTACCTGCGGCTCAGGGCCGCAGCGTGCTGACGTACCGGCGCCCCGCCGCCGCTACACTCCATGCACTCCAGGTATCACCCAGGCCCCAAATGATTCGCCCCGACACCCGCCCTTCCGGCGCTCCGCACGCCGAGCCAACCGAAGAAAACATCCGCGAACTGGTCTACGCGTTCTACGACCGCGTGCGCGACGACGCCATGCTCGGCCCGGTGTTCGACGGCGTGCTGGCCGGGCGTTGGGACGAACATTTGCCGAAGATGTGCCGCTTCTGGTCCAGCCTCGTGCTCGGCACCAAGACCTACCGCGGCAATGTGCAGCAGGCGCACGATCCAGTGCCGGGCGTCGAGCCGCAGCATTTCAGCCGCTGGCTCTATCTCTTCCTCGATACCGTTCAGGCACGCTACGAGCCGGCAGCGGCGGTGCAGTTCATGGAGCCCGCACTGCGCATTGCGCAAAGCCTGCAACTGAGCCGCTTTGGCTGGGACTACGCGATTCCGCCCGAGCAACAGGCGATCCTCGATCGCGTAGCGCCGCGCAGGCGGCCCGCCGGGCACGGCCATGACTTGCCTACGCGCCCAGGCGGCGAGCCGTTTCCAGCCCGTTTTGTTGGCCGCCAAATGGATGTCGACGAGAACACGCCGGCAGAGTAAGCATGTCTGCCTTCAGCGAGAGAGCGAGCTAGGCAGTTAGTTGCATTCGAGAGACAAGGTGGCCGGATAAAATCGACCCGCCTGCGCCCGGCGAACAACCGCCTAGCTGGATTCCCGCGAAACATTCCCCGACGCCACGCCCCAGCGCGCCAGCGCCGCATCGTCACTCTCGCGTGCGTCGACCCAGCGCGCGCCCTGCTCTGTTTCTTCCTTCTTCCAGAACGGCGCCTCGGTCTTGAGGTAGTCCATCACGAACTCGCAGGACGCGAACGCGTCGCCGCGATGCTTCGAGGTCGTCGCGACCAGCACGATCTGATCGAGCGGCGCGAGCTTGCCCACCCGGTGCACGATCAGCACCTCGATGCCCGCCCAGCGCCGCTGCGCCGCCTCGACGATCGCCTCCAGCGCCTTCTCGGTCATGCCTGGATAGTGCTCGAGTTCGAGCGAGGCGATCGTGCTGCCGTCGTTCAGGTCGCGCACGGTGCCGACGAAGCACGCCACCGCGCCGATCGCCGGATTGCGCGCGCGCAGTTGCGCAACCTCCGTGGTGAGGTCGAAATCTTCCGTTTGTACACGCACGGGCATCGTGAATCTCCTGTCGCGCTCAGCCGCCCGTCACCGGGGGGAAAAACGCGACTTCGCAGCCCTCGGTAATGCGCGTGCGCGGGTCGGTCATCACGTGATTGCACGCCATGCGCAGCGCGCGGCCCTCCGCCAGCGTATCGGCCCACACGCCGCCGCGCGCGCGCAGCCAGCCGCGCACGTCGCCGACCGTGACGATGCCTTCAGGCAGCGTGACCGTTTCGTCCGCGACGCCCAACGCTTCGCGCACACTCGCAAAAAACTTCAGCTGGATCTTCATCGGTTAAGGCTTTTCAGTACAGCAATTCGGTGAACGGAATGAAGCGCACGGTCTCGCCCGCGCTGATCGCATGGTTGGGCGGATTGTCGATGAGGCCGTCGCCCCAGACCGTGGAGGTCAGCACGGCCGAACTCTGGTTCGAGAACAGGTCGAGACCGCCAGCCGGGTTCACGCGCGCACGCAGGAATTCGTTGCGGCGGTCACCCTTCGTCTGCGTGAAGTCGGCGCGCAGCGAGAGCGCGCGGGGGCTGACGTGCGTCGCACCCGCGAGACGCAGCAGGAACGGACGGACGAACAGCAGGAAGGTGACGAAACTCGAAACCGGGTTGCCCGGCAGCCCGATGAAGAACGCCTCGCCCGCTTGCGCATCCGTTGCCCCTTGCGCACGACGCACCGCGCCAAACGCGAGCGGCTTGCCCGGCTTCATGGCGATCTGCCACAGGTTGATGCGGCCTTCGGCCTCCACGGCGGGCCGCACGTGATCCTCCTCGCCCACCGACACGCCGCCCGAGGTGAGGATGAGATCGTGCGCAGCGGCCGCCTTGCGCAGCGTCGCGCGCGTGACGTCGAGCTGGTCCGCCACGATGCCGTAGTCCGTGACTTCGCAGCCGAGGTTGCGCAAGAGGCCCGTGAGCGTGAAGCGGTTCGAGTTGTAGATCGCACCGGGCTTGAGCGGCTCGCCCGGCATCGTCAGCTCGTCGCCGGTGAAGAACACCGCGACCTTCACGCGGCGCACGACGGTCAGCGCAGCACACCCCACCGAAGCCGCGAGCCCGAGCACCGCGGGCGTAAGGCGCGTGCCCGCCGGCAGGATGACCGTGTCCTTGCGGATGTCCGCGCCCTGCGCCGTGATCCATTCGCCCGCCTTCGGCGCATGCAGGAAGGTGACGGCGCCGTCCGCCGCCTCGGTCTGCTCCTGCATCACCACGGCGTCGGCGCCCGGGGGCACCGTCGCGCCAGTGAAAATGCGCGCCGCCGTGCCCGCCGCGAGCGGCTGTGGCGCGTGCCCCGCGGGAATGCGCTGCGAAACCGGCAGATGGCGGCTGCCTTGCGCGAGATCGGCCACGCGCACCGCGTAGCCGTCCATTGCGCTCGTATTCATCGGCGGCACGTCGAGCGGCGAAACGACGTCTGCGGCGAGCACGCGGTTCAGCGCGTCGAACGTCGAAATCGTTTCGGTACCGTCGAGCGGCTTCGCGGCGGCAAGCAGCGTGGCAAGGGCGTCGGCGGTGGAAAGCATCGGCGCGCGCGGCGCGGGTGCCGGCGCAGCGGAAGACGGGGACGTAGGCGTGGACATCGAGGTCGTCTCGGACTTGGCGGGCGGGCCGCCAGCAGCGGTTGGTCTGCTGTTATTGTAGCGGCGCGATGGGCGCGCTGCGCCTTATGCCGTGGATATCCCTGGCGCGCCATGCAGGCGAACGCGCAGGGTCGGCTGGCGAGTTGCAGCGGGCGGGTTCGAGCAACCCGCCGCCGCATGAAAGCTGATGCAAGAGCAACGCGCCAGGACCAGAAGCAGATCCGGCCCCGGCTGCGTCGATCAGTCTGCCGTATGAGCGGCGATATAGTCCTTCACGCGCTTTGCATCGGCGGGCACGACTTCGAAGCGTTGCGGCAGTGCCTCCAGCCCATCGAACGCTGCCGGACGCTCCGGCTCGCGGTCGAGCGCCTCGCGAATCGTCTCGCCGAACTTCACCGGCTGCGCGGTTTCGAGCACGATCATCGGCACACCGGGCTGCAGGTGTTCGCGGGCGACCTTCACGCCGTCGGCGGTATGGGTGTCGATCATCGTCTTGTAACGCGAGTAGACGTCGCGGATCGTCGCGATGCGGTCGTCGTGGGTGCTGCGGCCCGACACGAAGCCGAACTGCTGCACGCGCACGAAATCGCCGCTCGCCACGAGATCGAAACCGCCCTTCTCCTCCACGTCGCGGAACAGTTGCGTCACGCGCGCCGGATCGCGGCCCAGCAGGTCGTACACGAAGCGCTCGAAGTTCGACGCCTTCGAGATATCCATGCTCGGGCTCGTCGTGTGATACGTCTCCGCCGAGCCGCGCACGCGATAGATGCCGGTGCGGAAGAACTCGTCGAGCACGTCGTTCTCGTTGGTCGCGACCACGAGCTTTTCGATCGGCAGACCCATCATGCGCGCGATATGGCCCGCGCACACGTTGCCGAAGTTACCCGAAGGCACCGTGAACGAAACACGCTCGTCGTTCGACTGCGTCGCCGCGAAGTAACCGGCGAAGTAGTACACGACCTGGGCCACGACGCGCGCCCAGTTGATCGAGTTGACCGTGCCGATCTTCTGCTGCGCCTTGAACGCGTGATCGTTCGAAACGGCCTTGACGATGTCCTGGCAGTCGTCGAACACGCCTTCCACGGCGAGGTTGAAGATGTTCGGATCTTGCAGGCTGAACATCTGCGCGGTCTGGAACGCGCTCATCTTCTTGTGCGGCGAGAGCATGAACACGCGCACGCCCTTCTTGCCGCGCATGGCGTATTCCGCGGCGCTGCCGGTGTCGCCCGACGTCGCGCCGAGAATGTTCAGCTCCTGGCCGGCCTTCGCGAGCGCGTACTCGAACAGGTTGCCGAGCAGCTGCATCGCCATGTCCTTGAACGCAAGCGTCGGACCGTTCGAGAGTTCGAGCAGCGACAGTTTGGCGCCGTTTTCCTCGCCGAGCGTGGTAAGCGGCGTGATCTTGCTCGCGTCTTCACCGTGGCGCACGTTGCGGTACGTCTCGCCCGTGTAGGTGCGGCGCGTGATGTCGCGCAGGTCGTCGGCGGGAATGTCGCCGGCGAACTTCGAGAGGATCTCGAACGCGAGATCCGCGTACGAGAGGCCGCGCCAGCGCGCGAGTTCTTCCTTGCTGATCTGCGGATACTCGGCCGGCAGGTACAGGCCGCCGTCGCGCGCGAGACCGCCCAGCAGGATGTCGGAAAACGAGTGATGCTCGCCGGCACCCGCGCCGCGCGTGGATACGTAATTCATAGCCCTTGCCTTAGTTCAGTCCTTCCATACGCAGCTTCGTGACCGGCGACTTTACCGTCGCGAGCGTTTCGATCTGCGCGATCGCCGCGTTGACGTTCTTCTCGACCGTCTCGTGCGTGATCAGGATGATGTCGGTTTCCGCCTTGCCCTGCGCGTCGACCTGCTCCGCTTCCTTCTGCAGCAGCGCATCGATCGAGATGCCGCTGTCGGCCAGGATACGCGTGATGGCTGCCATCACGCCGGTCTGGTCGGCCACGCGCAGGCGCAGGTAATAGCCGCTCGTGACTTCGTCGATCGGCAGGATCGGCGTGTTCGAGAGGCTGTCCGGCTGGAACGCCAGATGCGGCACGCGGTGCTCCGGGTCGGCCGTGTGCAGACGCGTGACGTCCACGAGATCGGCGACCACGGCCGAGGCCGTCGGCTCTGCGCCCGCACCCTTGCCGTAGTACAGCGTCGTCCCCACGGCGTCGCCATGCACGACCACGGCGTTCATCGCGCCTTCCACGTTCGCGAGCAGGCGCTTGGCCGGAATCAGCGTGGGATGCGTGCGCAGCTCGATGCCGCGCTCGGTGCGGCGCGCAATGCCGAGCAGCTTGATGCGATAGCCCAGTTCTTCCGCGTACTTGATGTCGATGGCGTCGAGCTTGCTGATGCCTTCCACGTAAGCCTTGTCGAACTGCACCGGCACGCCGAACGCGATCGCGCTCATGATCGTGGCCTTGTGGGCGGCGTCCACGCCTTCGATGTCGAAGGTCGGATCGGCTTCGGCGTAGCCCAGTTCCTGCGCGGCCTTCAGTGCGGTCGCGAAGTCGAGCCCGCGCTCGCGCATTTCCGAGAGGATGTAGTTCGTCGTGCCGTTGATGATGCCGGCGATGTACTGGATGCGGTTGGCCGTGAGGCCTTCGCGCAGCGCCTTGATGATGGGGATGCCGCCCGCCACCGCCGCCTCGAACGCGACCATCACGCCCTTGGTGCGCGCCGCTTCGAAGATCTCGGTGCCATGCACCGCCAGCAGCGCCTTGTTCGCCGTGACCACGTGCTTGCCGCTAGCGATCGCGCGCAGCACGAGATCCTTGGCGAGCGTCGTGCCGCCGATCATTTCGGCGATGATCGAAATCGAGGGGTCGTCGACCACGGCATTGAAGTCGGTTGTCAGATCGACTGTGCCGGCTTCATTGCCGAGCGCCGCCGTGGCCTTGGCCGGGTTGCGCACGGCAATGCGCGCCACCTCGATACCGCGGCCCGCGCGGCGTTTGATTTCTTCCTGGTTGCGGCGCAGTACCGTGAAGGTGCCGCTGCCCACCGTGCCGAAGCCCAAGAGACCTACTTTGATCGGTTCCATGCAGCGTGTGTTCGTCTAGATATGTGAAAGGGAATGCGTTTTCGCGTGTGGCCCGGTGACCCAGCCCGTGACCGGATCAGGTGCCGTGCCGGTGACGATAACCGTCGAGGAAGCGCGCAATGCGGTTGATCGAATCGGTCAGGTCGTCGACGTTCGGCAGGAACACCACGCGGAAGTGGTCCGGCTGCTTCCAGTTGAAGCCCGTGCCCTGCACGAGCAGCACGCGCTCCTGCAACAGCAGATCGAGGATGAACTGCTGGTCGTTCTCGATCGGATAGAGCTTCGGGTCGAGGCGCGGGAACATGTAGAGCGCCGCCTCGGGTTTCACGCAGGTCACGCCCGGAATGGCCGTGAGCATGTTGTACGCCAGCTCGCGCTGACGATAGAGGCGCCCGCCCGGCTGGATCAGCTCGTTGATGCTCTGATAGCCGCCCAGCGCCGTCTGGATCGCGTACTGGCCCGGCACGTTCGCGCACAGGCGCATCGAAGCGAGAATGCCGAGGCCTTCCGTGTAGTCCTTCGAGCGGCGGCGGTTTTCGCCCGTCATGCCCGAGAGGAACATCCAGCCCGCGCGGTAGCCGCACGCGCGATAGCTTTTGGAGAGGCTGTTGAGCGTGACCGTGATCACGTCTTCCGAGAGCGAGCCGAGCGCGGTGTGCGTCTTGCCGTCGTAGATGATCTTGTCGTAGACCTCGTCGGCGAACAGGATCAGGCCGTACTCGCGTGCGATCGTCACAAGCCCGCGCAGCAGGTCGTCCGAATAGAGCGCGCCGGTCGGGTTGTTCGGGTTGATCACGACGAGCGCGCGCGTGTTCGGCGTGATCTTCGCGCGAATGTCGTCGAGGTCGGGCATCCACGCGTTCGACTCGTCGCAGATGTAATGCACGGGCGTGCCGCCCGACAGGCTCACCGCCGCCGTCCAGAGCGGATAGTCGGGCGCGGGCAGCAGTACTTCGTCGCCGTCGTTCAGCAGCGCCTGCATGGCCATCACGATCAGTTCGGACGCGCCGTTGCCGATGTAGATGTCGTCGAGCTCGACGCCCTTGACGCCCTTTTGCTGCGCGTAGTGCATGATCGCCTTGCGCGCGGCGAAGACGCCCTTTGAATCCGAATACCCCGAGGAGCCCGGCAGGTTCAGGATCATGTCCTGAATGACCTCGTCGGGCGCGTCGAAACCGAACGGCGCGAGATTGCCGATGTTCAGCTTGATGATGCGATGGCCTTCTTCTTCGAGGCGCTTCGCGTGCTCGAGCACCGGCCCGCGGATGTCGTAGCAAACGTTCTGCAGCTTGTTGGATTTGAGAATCGGTTTCACGGCGGGCTGTCGGTCAGAAAATCGGTCAAAGAATCAGTCAGGGCGTCGGAGACGAGTCAGACGCGGTAAAAGGGCTGGAACAGGCTGAAATGCCGTCGACCGGCCGGCGGATGGCGCCCTGGCGGACAAGACATACAAGGGAGCCGGAGGCGCGCCCCCGGCGGGACAAAAGCCGTGCACGATTGCGAGGAAGCGCCTCGCGCACTCGCAACGCCACGCAAAGCGTCCGTTGAGATCACCTCAGACCGCCCCGGCAGCTTGTGGCTGCCCTTGTCCGATGCGCGGATGGCGCGCGTAGCGGTTGCCGGCGCGGGCTCCCCCGCTCACCGCCGCAGCGGCGGCTAAAAAGTTATAATTTAGCGGATTTTGACCAACTTCCGCAATGCGCAATCGGCCAGGAGGCGGGTCGCGAAACGGGCGACGGCGGGCTATACGGCGCGGGCGACAAGGCGGTTCGCGCCGAGACCGGCGCCGGCACAGGATAGGCGCCCCTCGCTCGCGCACCCGGCCTGCCCTTATCCCGGAACCCCGTTTTGAAACTACACCAGGACTCCAGTGCCGCGCTGAACACCGTGACCGGTTACGGCGCCGACTACGTCGAAGTGAACCTCGAACGCCACGCGGGCAGCATCATCGTGATGCCCGAATCGCCGGTCACGCCCTGGCCGGTGCACGCGTTCGACGCCCTCACGCCCGAACTCTTCGAGATGCTTCTGCCGCTGAACCCCGAGGTGGTGGTGTTCGGCAGCGGCGAGCGGCTGCGTTTTCCGCACCCGCGCCTGACCGCGGCGCTCGCCGCGAAACGCATTGGCGTCGAGGCGATGGATTTCAAGGCAGCTTGCCGCACCTACAACATCCTCATGGCCGAAGGCCGCCGCGTGGCGGCCGCGCTTCTGATCGAAAGCTGACGCGCCTTAAGCTTGCCTTCAGGTCGCCGAACGGCGGCGTAGTACACTTGCGCGCCGCGTGCGAAGCGCGCGCGCCGGGCGTGGCGCAGGTGCCGCGCGTGCCTGGCGCGCACGCCCGCACCCCGACCGCAACGACTGCAACAAGAACAGGCTGAAACCCATGAACGATACGCCATCGAGGCTACCGCTCAACCGCAGCGCGATCCTGCTCCTGATCCTCGCCCTCGCCGTGATCTGGTTCCTGCCGCTCGGCTGGCGCCACCTGCTGCCGAGCGACGAAGGCCGTTACGCCGAAATGGCGCGCGAGATGCTCGCGACCGGCGACTGGATCACGCCGCGCTACAACGACTACAAGTACTTCGAGAAGCCGCCGCTGCAAACCTGGATGAACGCGCTCACGTTCGCGTGGTTCGGCATCGGCGAGTGGCAGGCGCGCCTCTACACGGCGCTCACCGGCTTCGCCGGCGTGCTGCTGATCGGCTTCACCGGCGCGCGCGTGTTCAACGCCGCCACGGGCTTCTTCGCCGCGGTCGTGCTCGCCTGCGCGCCGTACTGGAACCTGATGGGCCACTTCAACACGCTCGACATGGGCCTGTCGTTCTGGATGCAGCTCACGCTGTGCGCGCTGCTGCTCGCGCAGCGCCCGAACCTGCCCAAAAACCACGCACGTCTGTGGATGTGGGTGTGCTGGGCGGCCATGGCGATGGCGGTGCTCTCCAAGGGCCTCGTCGGCCTGATCCTGCCGGGCGCGGTGCTCGTGCTCTATACGGCGATTTCGCGCGACTGGGCGCTCTGGAAGCGTCTGTATCTCGTGAGCGGCCTGATCGTGTTCTTCGCGATCGTTGCGCCGTGGTTCATCCTCGTGCAGCAGCGCAATCCCGAGTTCTTCAACTTCTTCTTCATCGTCCAGCAGTTCCAGCGCTACCTCACCCCCGCGCAGAACCGTCCCGGCCCGTTCTACTATTTCGTGCCGGTCATGCTGGTGGGCTTCATGCCGTGGCTTTCGGTGAGCGTTCAGAGTGTGCGCCATGCGCTGCGCGCGCCGCGCCAGCCCAACGGTTTCTCGCCCGTCGTGCTGATGCTCGTGTGGACGGTGTTCATTTTCCTGTTCTTCAGCGCCTCGCACTCGAAGCTCGTCTCCTACGTCCTGCCGATCGCGCCGCCTGTTGCGCTCATCATCGGCATGTACCTGCCGGTCATGACGCGCGCGCAGTGGAACAAGCACCTTGCGGGCTACGCGCTTCTCGCCGTCGTGCTGATGGGGGGCTCGTTCGTGCTCACGCATCTTGGCGACGCGCGCAACCCCAATGCGCTCTACCGCGAGTTCCAGGTGTGGGTGTTCGCCGCCGCGGCGGTGGCCTTCGTCGTGACGATGGTCGGCCTGCGGCTGAACCGCGCGAAGCGGACGCCCGAAACCGGCGCGCGCGCGCCGGCGCTCGCGCTCGGCACGGCCTGGCTGCTGCTCGCGACCATCGCGGGCACGGGCCACGATGTGTTCGGCACGTTGAGCTCCGGCGCACCGCTCGCACCCGCGGTGCGCGCCGCCATTGCGAAGCTGCCGCCCGACACGCCCTTCTACTCCGTGGGCGTACTCGACCACACCATGCCCTTCTACGTGCGCCACACGATGACGATGGTCGAGGTCACCGACGAGCTTGCCTTCGGCATCTCCGAGGAACCGCAAAAATGGGTGCCGACCATCGCCGACTGGGAAGCGCGCTGGAAAGCCGACCGCTACGCGCTCGCGCTGATTCCGGAGAAGCGCTACGAAGAACTGGCTGCGCAGGGCCTGCCCATGCAGGTGATCGCCCGCGACGCACGGCGCGTGATCGTCGAGAAGCCGCAATCCTGAGCGCTTTCTGGCACCTCCCTGGCACCTTCCTGGCCCCGATTGACGCATGCGCGATAATCGGGCTGGCCGCGCGGTTGCGGCCAGCTCACGCCGGCCTTCCCGTCGCAACCCGATAACCCGTTGAATCACCCTTTTCGATGAATCCGATTTCCCTGATCTGCATCCTCGCCGGCGTCGGCCTGAACGCGTGCGCGCAACTGTTGCTGAAAGCGGGTGTCAATGCCGTTGGACACTTCGAATTCAGCCGTGCGAACATCTTGCCCATTGGCCTGAAGCTCGCGACGCAAGTGCCGATTCTCGGCGGCCTCACGTGCTACGTGTTCAGCGTAGTCGTGTGGATCGTCGGGCTCTCGCGCGTGGATGTCTCGATCGCCTACCCGATGCTCTCGCTCGGCTACGTGGTCAACGCGTTCGCGGCGTGGTATCTGTTCGGCGAGGTGATGAGCGTGCAGCGGCTCGTCGGCATCGGCATCATCCTGATCGGCGTGTTCGTGCTCGCGCGCAGCTAAGGCGCCGCAGCGCCCACGACTCCGGCGCGCGTTGCGAGAGCGCTTGCAGCGCAGCCTGTTGCGCCCATATAAGTATTTCGTAAGATGCGCCGCGGCGGCCTTGCTGCCCGGCCCCACTTTCTGACGAGCAAAGAGCAAAGCACTCATGACCCAGTCTTCTCCGCAGTCGACCGT